>JAWOBF010000061.1:0-74395 GCA_046498225.1 Candidatus Aegiribacteria sp. | reverse complement strand
CTTCTGGCTGACGTGGTCTACACCTACGACTTCCAGACCTTGCCGGAGGATTGGACGGCCGACCCGGAGTGGAGTTTCGGATCCGGGGGGGCGGCGGTGGCCGTAAGCGCTTCCGGCGGGCCGCCTGTGAGCAACTATGCGGCGATGGAATCCGACTCGGAGACCATAATGCTGCCCGCAGGAACGGATTCGGTGCTCATCCAGGTTTCGCAAGATCATACCCTGAACGGATATTTCACCACGGGCGAGGCCTACGCCAGCGTTTATGGCTGGGCTTATCATAATGGATCATCGCAAACCATCTTCTCCTTTTCCCAGAGCTGGGGATTTCCCTACAGATCGTCCAGAGATACTTCGTCCGTCAGTTTTCCAGCGGAAGAGGGGGATTACCTGGCTTTCAAGTTCAGTGTCTATGCATCCGCATTCGGAGGTTCCGCGACTTCCACGCTCCAACTCTACTACATGACCGTGACAGCTTACGTTACTACGGCAATCGAAAACTCGACGTGGGCGGGCATCAAGGCGGCGGAATACGCGAAACGATGACTTCTGCTGTAGCCAGGCAGTCACCAGGCTTATGAGTATCCGTCATTAACTGCTCCGCCAGGAATTGCGGGAATGGTTTCTGTCAGGTCGTGTCCGGGTCAGGGCAGTTTAAGGGGTCGGCATGGCTGTCATGGTCCCGGCGGATGAACATGGATATCTTTTCCAGCATGAGGCTGGTGGAGAAGGGTTTGGAGATGAAGGCGGTGTTCTCGGGAAGGGAGACGTTACGGGAGATGGCTTCGAAGGCGTATCCCGACATGAGAAGAACGGCCAGGTCCGGTCTGGACTCCCTCATCCTCTCCGCTATCTGAAGGCCGTTGAGCTTCCCCGGAAGGACGACATCGGTAAGCAGAAGATCTATCGAATCCTCCGACCCATTGAACAGTTCAAGTGCGCTGCGGGACTCCTCAGCTGTGAGGACCCTGTAGCCGTGAAGGCGGAGGGAGCTGGCAACCACCTCTCTTACGCCTTTTTCGTCCTCAACCAGGAGAATGGTTCCCTCACCCCGGTCTAGAGCATCCTCGGGCCGCCGCCCGAACACAGGCGCGGCCGGCTCTCCGGTTGCGGGAAGATAGACCTTGAAGACCGTGCCCTCGGTCGGTGTTGTATCCACTTCGATCCAGCCTCCGCTGTCTGTGACTATTCCATGCACAGAGGCGAGACCCAGACCGGTGCCCTTGCCCCGCTCCTTGGTTGTGAAGAAAGGATCGAAAGCCCTTTCCAGCACTTCCTGCTCCATCCCTGAACCGTTATCCTCGAACAGGAATAGCACATACCTCCCCGGCGGGGGAGAAGTATCGTCACCGTGCTCATACTCCGTCACGGTGACGCATGAAGTCGCTATCCGGAAACGGCCCCCCTCCGGCATTGCATCCATGGCGTTCACCGCCAGGTTGAGCACCACCTGCTCCATCTGCACCGGGTCCACCATCACCGCGGGAAGGTCCGGGGTCAGCTCTACCACCAGCTGGATTTCCTCTCCCATGGTATGACTGAGCATCCTCGAGATCTCCCGGACCAGGCTGCCTGGATCCACCGGGACGGGGTTCGAAACCTGCTGATGACTGAAGGCCAGCAGCTGTTCCGTCACAGATGATGCCCGGGTGGCGGCGCCCAGTATCTGTTCCAGCCGATTCCTCAGCTGCACGTCCATGTTCCGGTTCATGAGAGCTATGTCGCAGTTGCTTATTATCACCGTCAGCAGGTTGTTGAAGTCATGCGCTATGCCGCCTGTAAGCCTTCCCACAGCCTCCATCTTCTGGGCATGGTAATACTGTTCCTCCGACCTCCTGAGAGCCTTTTCGACATTCTTGCTCTCGGTGATGTCCTGTATGGAGATGAAAACCCTGGATAGATTCTCCTCTCCGCCGGGAGGGACGGCGAAGTGAGCTATCACGTTCCTGGTCTCGCCGCTGGATGTGACGGCTTCAGTCTCCGAGCTGTAATAGACCCCTCCGGCCGCGAAGACAGAAAGCGCTTCAATGACTGCTCTTCTGCCGTCATGAGTGAGGTATTCCCCCAGGTCCTTCAGAGACGACATGTCATCTACCTCGATTAGCTCCAGGGTGGCCCTGTTCACATCTATGGCCTTCAGCCTGCTGAGGATATCATCCTGCCGGTGCATGAGGAGGTCCGGGGCGGCGACTGTTTCATCTGCGAGGATATCCATGATACCGGAGAGATCCAGTTCACATAGACCGATGGGGGAGTGCTGGAAGAGGTTCCGGTACCTGGATTCGCTCGTCTGAAGGGCTTCCCTGGCTCTAGTGTGGGCCTGAATCTCCTCCCTGAGCCCCCCAAGCGCCTGGTGAAGCCTCCTGGTCATAGCGTTGTACGCTTCGGCCAGCTCTCCTATCTCATCGTTCCTTGAGACGTCCAGCTGGTTCTGCAGCCCGTCGGGCTGCAGCTTCATCACGGATGAAGCCAGGTACTCTATGGGACGGACGATGCTGGAAGTCGTAAGAACAGCCGCTAAAGGTCCCAGCAGAAGGACCATGACGGCGGTTACTCCCAACCCCTTTCTTATCATGCTCTTTATGTCTTCCGCGGACTTTATATCCGCCTCGACCTGCCGTGAGGTGCTTTCCTGAAGTATCGTGAGTTCGTCCTCTATGCGCCTCTGAATGGACGCGAGCTCGGTGTGATGCATTATCTGGGCGGTTGCCCAGAGACCCCGGGTTGCGGCGCGGCCTATCGAATCAACGGCTGATTCGGCGGACTTCATGCATTCCAGAAGGTTATCGAAGAATTCCCCGTCCTCCGCATCCTGCCGGTAGGTTCTGAGGAACTGCATGTCGTTCATGATACTGGACATCGCCTCGTCCAGCTCCTGTTCCACTATCGAACTCTGTCTGGTGAGGAGCATTCTGTTCAGCGTGACCATCATACGGTCCCAGTGCATCCTTATCTCCGCGATGTTCTGCATCCTGACCGAGCCCATGGTGATGGTATCAATGGACCTTTCCGCGAAATGCATGTGCACGAGGGCCATTATGGAAGCCAGAAGCGCCAGCGCCACAAGCATGCCGTATCCGATGAATGTCCTTGTTCTGATGGAAAGACCGGACCTGGAGGAGAGGGGGTTACCCATAATGGTTCTTCCGATGTTCTTTCATCTGATTATCAGCGCAAGGTCGACAGTTATGGAATCTGGGACAGGCCGGCCGGACACGAACTGTATGGCCGTCTCCACTCCAAGCCGCCCCATCTCGGCCGGTTTCTGCGCCACTGTGGCCAGCAGCCTTCCGTCCTCCACGGCGGTTACGGCTTCATCGATGGCATCGAACCCCACGAACAGAATTCCGGTCCTGCCGGCCTGCCCGGCGGCCCGGGCAGCCCCCAGTATCATCTCGTCATTGTGGGCGAAGACTCCGTCTATGGCGGAGTGCTCTTCCAGGATTTCAGCGAATCTCTCCCTTGCCAGGCTTCTGGAGAAGTCGGCGTCGAAAGACACTGCGATCTGTATGTCGGGGTAGGCTTCCATCGCGTCCCTGAAACCCTGGCCGCGTTCATGGGCGGCCGAGGATTCGGAGGTACCCCTTATCTCAACTAAGCGGCCGCTTCTGTGCAGAGACTCGGCAAGGTAGTCTCCCGCCATTTTGCCTCCCGCCCTGTTGTCCGACGCTATATGGCATACAACCGCCTCGCTGTGGACACTGCGGTCGATTGTAAAAACGGGGACGTTCATCGCGGAGACCTCTTCCACCGCGGGTATCACCGCGTCGCTCACCGGATTGAGAAGCAGAGCGTCCACTCCCAGTCCGACCAGCCCGATTATCTGTTCCGACTGGAGGGAGGCGTCCTCTCCCGCGCTGAAAGTGATTATTTCAGCGTTCAGCCTTTCGGCGGATTCCTCGGCGCCGTCAAGGAGGGAGGCGAAGAAGGAAGTTGTGGTGTCCATGCTTATGGCAAGACCCAGCCGGTATCGATACTCGGCGGATGTGGCGTCGGGTTCCGGGCCGTCTTCACCGCAGTTCGTCAGAAGAAGCAAGGCTGAAAGGAACAGGACGAGCGTTCTCATGAAATACCCCGGATTTCATTTGAAGGGTCTTCAAGACAATATCTCTAGCGGGAACGCACCGTCAATGGTACCGGAGACGGAAGAATCATCCGAAGCCGAGCCGGGGAGTGAGGTCCCTGGAACAAATCGGTCGCTCTTTATATACATACCATTGTTGTAGGAAATAACCATCAACAGAAAGGACAGGCTATGTTGAACAGGACGATGCTGCTGGCCGGAATTGCCGGAATGGCCCTGCTGGCCGGACCAGCGCTGCAAGCCGCAGGCGGTGACCCCGGAGACTGCCACGGCACGTACGATGAAGGATGCTGGAGCGGTGAAGGTGTGAGAATGGAGGAGTGCGGCGACAGGCATTCGATGATGATGGGTCTCGGCCGTTACGACCTCTCCGAGGAAGACCGGGAAAGGATAGACGCCATAATAGAGGAGGCCAGGGCGGAGATAGAGGATATCCTTGCCGATTATGAGCCGGCTGGGGAGTACCACTCCGGAGCGGGCTGCCGAGGATATTGATAAATATATGACTTAAGGGCGGGGATGTGTGCCGTCATTTATTCGGTATGCTTGGCAGTACTTGACATAAACCACCCTATGTCTATATTACCTCCCGTGATACAGTGTCTTTGAAAATTGGTCAGGTCCACAGGCTCATGTTGAGATTCGTGTTCCCCCATTCTCAGGACAATCTGATATCCATAATGCGACTATTCGAGTCGCGCAATCCGGTTGTTTTACCGGTGATGAGAGCTTCGGACTGTCCGAAGCGCCAGGTGTCAGAGCCTGGTTATAGAGGGTTATAGAACCCTCGGGAATGGAGTTATTCTTGAATAACAAACTGTTTGTTGGCGGACTTTCGTGGGGAACCACGGACAAGGAACTCAAGGAAGCCTTTGAGCCTTACGGTAACGTTACCGAGGCCAAGGTCATCAAGGAACGTGATTCCGGCAGGTCTCGCGGTTTCGGATTCGTTACATACGATAACGAGGACGAGGCCAGGGAAGCTGTCGAAGCACTGAACGACACTGAGCTCGACGGCCGCAGCATCAGAGTGGACTTCGCTCACGACAAGCGCTAAAAGGGATTATATCCCATAAGTGCCGGGCAGCCCGTTTCGCGGGCTGCCCACTTTTTTTGCTGTCCCGCCTTGTTCCATTTCATCAGACCTTTACACGGGTGAGAGGTCGGATTAGAGTTGCTTATCACTAAATCTCGCAAAAGGAGGGAAAATGAAGAAGTTCACGTTATCGATAATCGTTATCGTGGCGGGCGCCATGGCTTTCGGAATGCCGGAGGTGCCGGATGTGCCCGGTGTGGAAGTGCCTGATTTCGAGATCCCCGGAATGAGCATTCTCGACGACATACAGCTCCAGCTGGATGAGCTGGTAACCGCAACGGATTCGCTCAAATGGCTCATACCCGAACTGGCAGCTCTCGAGGATGTCTCCGCGAAGCTGGAGGAGATGAGGGAAACCGACCCGGACGTTATCGGCCTGCAGGAAGAGCTGGATCAGCTCCGCGCAGAGCTGGAGGCGGCCAGGGGCGAGATAGAGGCCGTGACTTCCGTTATAACCGATGACGTAGAGCAGATGCGCTCATCGCTCGACGCATTCACTGAAGGACTTCCCGGAAGGTCCGAGTAGCTGGCCGCATGGACGGTCATGGGGAGGCTTCCGCCTCCCCTTTTTTTATGCTGAGATAGACATCCCTGCGCAATGGTATTATCTCATCGGCGAGTGTTTCGAATCACGGGGTGCTTACCGGTATCTACGTTTTCAGTGAGAGGATATTTCATGAGCGGTTTCTTCGGAGTGGTCTCGAAAACGGATTGCAGGAGCGACCTCTTCTACGGGACCGACTACCATTCGCACCTGGGCACCATGCGCGGCGGTATGGCTGTAAGGGGCAGCGAAGGCATAACCCGTATCATTCACGACATAACCGGTACACAGTTCCGGTCGAAGTTCGAGGATGACCTGTCACGGCTATGCGGAAGAACGGGTATAGGTGTAATTAGCGACTACGAGGACCAGCCACTCATCATCGGCTCACACCTCGGAAGGTACGCCATAGTGACGGTGGGCGCGGTGAACAACCTCGACGATATCGTCCGTGAGGTTTTCAGAAAAAGGTCGGGGCATTTCAGCGAGATGAGCGGGGGAGAGGTAAATCCCACAGAGGTCATAGCCATGCTTGTCAATCAGGAGGATTCGTTCACAGCGGGGCTAAAGCGGGCACAGGAGACCATTGACGGGTCATGTTCCGTCCTGCTGCTTACGGATGAGGGTATCTACGCATCCAGGGACAGGCTGGGACGAACACCTGTTGCCATAGGAATAAAGGAGGGCGCGACCGCCGCAACTTTCGAAACATGCGCTCTGCCCAATCTCGGTTACAGTCTGGAGAGGGAACTGGGACCGGGTGAGATCGCGCTTCTTACCGAGGACGGATTCCAGCAGATGAGCGAACCGGGGAAGAGGATGCGGATGTGTTCCTTCCTCTGGGTGTACTACGGATTTCCCGCCTCCAACTACGAGGGTGTGAACGTGGAGGACGCCAGGAACAGATGCGGAGAGCGTCTGGCCCGGCGGGACGATACCGAGGTTGACATGGTGGCCGGAGTACCCGATTCCGGCACCGGCCACGCGGTGGGATACGCGAACCATTCCGGAGTACCGTTCAAAAGGCCATTCGTCAAGTATACTCCCACCTGGCCCAGGAGCTTCATGCCCCAGAACCAGCAGGTAAGGGACCTGGTGGCCAGAATGAAGCTCATACCAGTCAAAGAACTCATACAGGGCAGCAGGCTTCTGTTCTGCGAGGATTCCATCGTCCGCGGCACACAACTGAAGGGAACAGCCGAAAGACTCTTCGATTCAGGGGCCGCGGAAGTGCATATAAGGGCCGCCTGCCCGCCACTGCTCTTCAGTTGCAGGTACCTTAACTTCTCCCGGTCCAGGTCCGTGATGGACCTGGCGGCCAGAAAGGCCATTCATGATCTGGAAGGAGACTCGGAAAATGTTCTCCCGGCCTACCTGGACCCGGATTCCTCCGATTACGCGGCCATGGTGGAGGTGATAAGGAAGAGACTTGGACTGGACACACTGGCCTACCAGAGGCTGGAGGACCTGGTTGAGGCCATCGGGCTTCCGGAGGAAAAGCTCTGCACTTACTGTTTCAGAGGTAGATGAACTGAAAAATGTTACGAAAGGAATAGCATTGCAGCCGGAATTCTACGCTTTTATGACAGCCCTCTGCTGGGCGGTGGGTTCGCTCATAGAGAAGACAGGTATCAGGCTGGGGAACCTGACCCCGGTGATGGGAACCGCCGTAAGGACCTTCTTCAGCCTTCTCCTGGTAGCGGCTCTTTCGCGGCCCTACTGGGGAGAACTCAGGACCGCGGGGTTGAGGCCGCTGGTTCTGGTGGCTGTGGGAGGAGGGGTCATCTCCGGGGGGCTGGGAATAATGTTCCTCTACACCGGCCTGAAACATGGACAGCTTTCAACCGTGATGACCATAGCCTTCTGCCTCGCCCCGGTCCTGGGAGTCCTGCTTGGAGTGCTGGTGCTGAAGGAGAAGCTTAGCCCTCTGCAGGTGACCGGCATTATCCTGTGCATAGCCGGAGCGGCGATGACAGTGTATTTCAGGGAGCCCGTCAGGGTATGAAATTCGCGGTTCAGTATCCCCGGTCCAGGTCCACCTTCCAGGGCATTTCCCCCTTGTCGGCGAACGCGTTTATGGATTCGGCCAGCTGAACGGTCCGGGACCTTTCCAGCATCTCCGAACCGAAAGCGCCTCCCATGTGAGGAGTCATAACTACGTTGTCCAGTTCGGAGAAGGGGTATCTGGAGGGTTGCGTGGAGCATCTCTCTTCAGGGGATGAGGGGTAGCTGTACCATACATCGATACCCGCGGCGCCTATGGAACCGGTTGCAAGGCTCCTGTAGAGGGCTTCCTCGTCCACCAGGGCGCCTCTTCCCACATTGACCAGGATGGACCTTTCGTGCATGAGGCTCAGTTCGGCGGAGCCCATGATGCCGCGGGTCTCATCGGTGAGGGGAAGGCAGAGGAAAACTATGTCGCTGTCCTCCAGCAGGAGGTGAAGGGATTCCGGAGGGTGGAGGGTGACGCTGCCGGACATCCTCATGCGGGTAACGCTGCGTCTGATGCCCCGGACAGTGGCCCCCAGGGCGGAACAGGCCTCCCCCAGCTTTTCGCCCAGATGGCCGTAGCCCAGTACCAGAACCCCGCTGCCGCTGACGAGGATGGAGTCCTCCTGCCTGTATCGCGGAGTCCAGTCGCCCCTTCTCAGATGGCTGTCCGCCACCACTATCCTCCTGGCCGCGGCCAGCATCAGCCCGAGGGCCAGCTCCGCCGCAGAGGCGGCGTTGTGGTGGATGTTGTGGACCGAGACATCACGGTGGGACATCATCAGGCGGCGTGTTTCCCCGGGAAGGCCCGCCCAGGGTATGAGAAGGCAGCGCAGGCCGGGCGCAGTGACCAGCTCCGGGGCGGGCCTTCCGGACACAAGCACCTGATAGTCTCCCCCGGAGGGGTCAATGGAGAGGCTGACGTCTTCCCTGAGAAGGTCCTTCAGCCGTTGCAGACGGTGTTCATCCCAGTCACCGTCCATCAGCACTCTGAGTCCCATCCTTCTCCTTCGTTCTTCCTCTGTGGCAGTAACACTGGAATCAGGACCGGTTAATGGATATCATAGCAGGAGGAATCCGGGGGGACACCCACCGGGAAATGGGACGGCAACAAGGAAAGGAACCGCGGTATGGTGCATGGAAGATCGATAACGGTAAGCAGCAACGGATTCTCGGACATTGTGAACGTAAGCGGTGAGGTTCGGTCCATAGTGTCCGAATCGGGAATAGAGGAAGGCCTGGTGGCGGTGACCGTAACCGGCTCCACAGCCTCGGTGACCACCATCGAGTACGAACCGGCCCTTGTGGAGGACATGAAGGAGCTCCTGGAGAAGCTTGTCTCCCGGGAGATACGCTCGCGCCATTCGGAGACCTGGGGCGATGACAACGGCTTCTCCCATATGAGGGCTTCACTGATGGGACCGGGAGTGACGCTTCCGGTTTCGGAGGGCAGGGTGCTGACAGGGACCTGGCAGCAGATAGTCCTGGTGGACCATGACAACCGGCCCAGGAAGAGGGAGATGAGGGTCACGGTAGTGGGCTGACCTCTCGGTTGCTAAGGATCGGAGACTCCCTTATCATAATCAGTGCACATGGAAGCATACGGAGAGGATTATAGAGCTATGGGAATATTCCGCCTTCACCGCGCGGCGGTAACTCTGGTGATGCTCTGCGGCTTCGCCGCCGGCAGCAGGGGCGAGGACGTGATAGTGTTCACAGCCTACCAGAACTTCGATTCAAGGATTTACATCATGTCCATGGACGGAACCGTCTACGACTGGTACCAGTACGATTATCACAGACTGTGCGACCTTGAGGTGGTGGAGGGGGAGGTTCACGTGGCCGAGGCCTTCGCTCCCCGATCGTACATTCTGGACATTCAGACCGGCCAGCTGGACCTGGTGATCGACGACTGGTCACTGTACTACTTCTACGATCTGGGTTACGACGGGGAATTCCTCTACGTGACGGAATGGAACATGAACCGCTACTCGCCCGACGGCAGCGGAGGGTCCACGGCGTCCTTCGATCTGGACGTCCTGGGGTCCACCTGGGCCTACGACAGGCTGTGGACGCTCAACGACGACGGACTGATAAGGGCATGGGACGTCAGTGAATGGCCGGAACTGGTCCAGGATACCTCCCTGACCTTCGAACCTCCCAGCCCGGACTGCAGAGGTCTGAGCCATGACGGCGAGTACTTCTGGACGGCCGAGTCCATCGAATCCCAGACCGGCTTCATCTACTGCTTCAACAGCATGGGCATGGTGGTGATCCAGCTTCCGGAACCCGCTTTCAGGGGATGGTCGGCCTGCGTCGCCCCGGGCTACCAGTCCGACCTGGACTCACGCACCTGGGCGGGTATAAAAGGCAGTTTCAGTATTGAATAGAACCGCTCAGCATATGGCCGGGGAAGTTCTGATGGCGGGGGGGCTGGCGCTCTGTCTACTGTCATCCGCCTGTATCTTCGATTCGGAGCCTGAGGAACCGGGTTTCCCCAGCGAACTGGCAGCCACGGTATCGCTGGAGAGCACGGGTCAACCGGTCCTGTGCAAGTGCATGACGAACAGTGAAGTGGCGCTGGTGGCCGCCGGAAGCGGCCTGGCGGTCATAGACCTCTACGCGGGTGAGACCATCGGTGTTCTTGATACCGGCGTGGAGATTGACGACATAGCGGACAGCGATGTGGACGGCTACGGTTACGTCCTTGCCGGGCCCGGGGTATACCCGGTGGACCTGGCGGCTCCCGGTCTGGGAACGCCTGTTAAACTGAGCGCTCCGGGAAGCTTCATGGCCGTTTCTCCCGCGGGGGACCTCGCCTGGGTTGCCCTGGAGAATGACAGCCTGGCCCAGCTGAACCTGGCCAGCATGGAGGCTGCCGTCCTGAAGGAGCCTCTGGCGGAGAACTGCCAGGGACTTGCGTCGGGTGACAACGGAGCCCTCTTTGCCGCCCTGGGGAACGAGGGAGTGATAGCCGGATGGGAGACCGGGAGCTGGTCGGAACTGGGAAGGGTATCCGTCCCCGGTGAGGTTATTGACCTGTTTCCGGGCCCTTCGGGTTACGTGTGCGCCATAACCGGGGGCAGCAATGAACTGTGGTTCATCAGGACCATCGACTGCAAGCTCTACAAGATGATTACATTTCCGGAGACCCCTTCAGCCGCGGCATCGATGCCGGACGGTCTGCACGCTTTCGCCTCCTGCGCGAACTCGGGTCTGATGGTGGTGGCCGAGAACGGGGAGACCCTTCTGAGGACCATGGATTTCGGACTTCCCGTCAGTATTGATATCACACGGTCAGGGAACATGGCCGTCCTCTGCTCCCAGGAGGAACGGAAGGTCTACATACTCGTCAGGTAGGTTCGGACGGAGAGAGGGGCGGAAGCTGGTTCTTGACGGCAAAGCCGATCATGTCCCGCACATGGTACCTTATCCCCCTGCTCTCGGCGAAATCGGGGAACGGTCCGCCGTCGGAGCTGACATCGTGCGAGACGAGGAGGCCGCCCTTTCTGATATGAGGCCAGGCGGTGCTGTATTCGAACATCATGTTATCATAGGTATGCTCACTGTCATGTATGAATATGTCGACGGTGCCCAGCGAGGTGAGCAGTTCCGGCAGCAGCGTCCTCGATTTACCTAGTCGGAGATCCCATCCTTCCCGAAGCCTTTCGGGGACTATCACGCCGGATGCCAGACCCCGCGAACGGAGCCTTTCGGGAGTCAGATCGATGGAGTGGAGCCTTCCGGGTCCGACCTGTCCGAGTGCCTCCAGAATGCTGGTTGACGAGAGTCCCCAGTAGACACCGGTCTCAACAACGGTCTTCGGCTTCAGTAACCTGCAAACCGTATAGAGGAAACTGTTCCACTTCACCACCGACCTCTGCCGGTAGTGCGGGCCATGGTCCTTCCCGAGCATATCCTTCAGAGTTCCGAAATCGATGGCAGCGGTATCGGAGTATTCCTTTTCGAACCTTATCCTGTTGTATTTGAGGAGCAGGTCCCTGCCTATCTCATAGTACCGGACCGGCATATCATCGGTGCGGCCGGCAAGCAGGTTCACCAGCACTTTGGGTGCAAGGAGCAGCCTTGCCGCGAGTTTCACCGCAAAGATCGGATCTCTCCCGAGCAGGACCCCTACCTGTTTCTTTCCGATCATTCCCAAGCTGACCCCCATGATCCACCGGTTCCGGAGTCCGGAGCAGAAAACGGATGGCTGTATTCCATACCCTCAAACTGTCTGCTCTATAGGCTCAATCCGTTACCCGGGGTTCATGATAACGGGATGCGGAATAGATAACAACCGTTGAAGGATGAACGCTTATCGGATGTATTCCGGAAGGACGGCCGGAGGTGTACGGGAACTCATGCCCGACGATCAGTCATTGATATAGCCCAGGTCCTTCAGGGCCTGAATGGATCTCGAATCCGATTCGGCGAAATCGGGATGACCGATCTGGGGAGATGCCCAGTAGTAGAGCACGTCCTGGATGCCCGATGAATCCCCCGGAAGCGGATTCAGCTCGGCCGGATCTTCGGCCAGCTTATAAGTTACGAAGTCCTCCATATCATTCATCATGATGGTCTTCACTGAACCGGAAACGACGGAAGCGATGGGCCACTGTTCCTGCCAGGGAAGAGGCGATGGCCCGCTGGAGGGAATTGTTCTGTCCGGATCGGGGGAACCTAGAATATCAGTGCCATCGAACTGTGCATCGGACTCAATTCCCGCCCAGGCGATCAGAGTGGGCAGGATGTCGAACAGTCCGACCCATGTGGAATCCACCCCTCCGGGTTCGATCCCGGGTCCGGACATGATCAGGGGAACATGAAGCGCTTCCTGATAGAGGGTGTTCCCGTGAAGCACCCATCCGTGCTCCAGGAATTCCTCGCCGTGGTCGGACACTACCACTACCAGAGTCTCGTCCTCCAGCCCTTTACGCCTGAGCCAGGCGAAAAGCCTGCTCAAACTGTCGTCCACCCACCTTATCTCTCCATCGTAGAGATCGATGGCCAGGGGCAGCCCGTCCCGGTTGAGTATGCTGTCCCCTTCCAGTTCCCAGTCGAAGAACCGGGCGTCCGGGTCGTCCTGAAAAGCGGTGTTGTAGGGCGCCGGCGGAGCGTAGGGGGAATGCACATCGTAGAGGTGCAGCATGCAGAAGAACCTCTCCCGGTGATGGTCTTCCAGCCAGATGATCAGCGAGTCCACGCTTACACCGGCCCTGCCTTCCCCGTTGATATGACACGAGTACTGGTCAAATCCCTGGTCAAATCCGTAAAGGTCGCTGAGTATGGTGAAATTCGCCAGGCCTCGGGTCGAAAAACCGGCATCGTTCAGCAGAACCGGCAATGACGGAAGATCAGTATCCAGCTTGTAGATGAGCTTGACCACTTCGTCGCTGTCATCGCTCACCGCAATTGGATTGAGGGTTCTGTGGGACCTCACTGAGAGTCCGGTCCAGATGGTGGCATGTGATGGAAGGGTCCATGGCGCCTGTGCCTGGGCGTTTGTCCACATGGTTCCGCTGCCGGCAAGGCTGTCCAGCGCAGGCGAGGTATTCCTGGAATATCCGTAGGACGAAAGGTGATCGGCTCTGAGGGTATCGATGATTATCAGCACTATGTTCTGTCTGGGATTTTCGGGAGGTCCCGCTGCATCCTCATCGATATTGGCGCAGGATGTGAATAGCGAGAACACCAGTATGAGCAATGCGGCTGCATTCAACACGTATTTCATGATCCAACTCCCAGTTTGCAGGATGATATGGCATGTCTGGCTGACAAGAGATATATAGCCCGGAGATGATACAAAAGTTCAACAAACCAAGTCAAGCAGAAGTTCCTGCCGGCAATGGCCGGAGCAGTCCCGGCGGTCATCGGTCAAAGGGCCAGTTCCAAGTTAGCGGAGGGCAGGCATAATCGTCAGGTCAGCCGCGGCTACTGGAAGGGAGGTATGAATATCTCCCGCTGATAGTTCTCCCTCATGACCCTGGCAGCGAGGGTGTCCTCCGAAAGTATAAGCAGGCCCCTGAGGGTCTCGGGGTGGTATACCGGTGTGCTGTCTATGTGCGTGATCAGGTCCCCCGGCCGAAGGCCGCATTCCCAGGCCATGCTGCCCGGATGAACCGATACCAGGTGTATTCCGGAAGGGCGGGTGTCTGTCAGGGATATGCTGGACAGGGCTGTGACACCGAAGGAGTGCTGTGATGAGGGGCCTTTCTCCATGACAGCCATCATGGCCCACATGTACCATATCTGACTGGGATAGAGTACGAGATACTCGCGGCCGGCGTTGCTCGGAAACTGTCGGGATGTACTGATTATGCCGGTTATCATTCCCAGGAAGTCGCCGCCGTCGCTGAAGACGGCGGCCCCCATCAGACCGTCCCTCAGGCCGGCCGATACGAGGAAAGAACCGTCGGGATACCTCTCCCGGGCATGGCCGCGCACCTCTATCAGGCCGTTGAGGCCCTGTCCTACTATGGTCACCTCGTCGCCTATGGAGGGAACTGCGGTGGATGGCTCCTGGTAGCTGTCGAAGATACCTTCGTCAAAGCACATGATCATCATTCCCAGGTCCGGAGAAGCTATGATAGAATCGGGGTAGTGGAATCCGGACGGAGTTTCCACCGATACGCTGTCACCGATGGAGAAGAGGGAGAGCACCGCGGCATGCCTGGAGGATATGGCAACCGAAGTGCAGAGTTCTATGCTTCCGGGAGAGTCGGCCACCCTCACCGTATGAACGTCGTCCATGAAGGAACTCTGAACCGCCGATACCAGGATTATCAGCAGAAGATTGATCATTATGCCTCAGAAGGAGATGAGGCTTGCCTGCCTTGAGTATGCGGAAAGCGGGACTGTCCTGACGCCGGACTTGGATGGAACACGGGTCTCGATACCCTTGCTGTCATGCACGGCCAGGGCGGGACTGGATGAATTGCGCAGCGGTTCCTCCGGGGATGACAGCGGAAGAAGCGCTATGGCAAGAATGAGAATGGCGGCTGCCGCGGGGATGGTGAGGAAGGCGCTGCGCCTCCGGTGAAGGTAATGCACGCGGTCTGCGCCGGAATCGAGCATTCGCCGCACCCTCTTCTCCAGGTCTTCCGGAGGAGGGGGTGACTGAAGCGTCCGGGCCACTCTGGATATGTCCCTGGACATCTCCATGGCCCTTCTGCAACTGGAACAGCCCATGAGGTGGAAATCCAGCAGTCTCTTCTGCTGCCGGGTGGCCTGACCGTCTATAACGAGGCTGATGAGTCTCTGTGCTCTGGAGCAGTTCATTTCCATTCTTCCCATACGTCGCCCAGCAGTTCCCTCAGGCGGCTCCGGGCCCTGTTTATCCTGGATTTTACGGTTCCCAGGCGGATGTTCAGCACTTCGGCTATGTCCTCGTAGGACATCTGTTCCTGTTCCCTGAGTATGAAGGGTTCCCGGTAATGAGGTGGGAGCCTGTCCACCGCCTCTTCGATGGAGGCGCGCAGCTCCACCCGTCCTGCGCTGTAATGGGGCGCCGTCTTGCCGGGGCTGGTCAGGTTGGCGTGTTCCAGGGGAACGCTTATCCAGCGTGACCTTCTGCGCCACTCCTTCTTCGCCAGGTTGCTGGCTATGGTGAATATCCAGTTCACCAGCTTCCGGTCGGGGTCGAACTTCTCCCGGTACCTGTAGACCCTGCAGAAGGTGAGCTGGAGCATTTCCTGGGCGTCCTCCTCGTTTCCCAGCATTCTGATAAGGAGGGAATATATCGGTGCCTGGAAACGTCTTATCACCTCTGAGAAGGCATCTTCATCGCCGTTGCAGAGGTCTATCATCAGCTGCGAATCGGACCTCGGATCCTTCCTGGTCCTTTTTGCCGTAATGATTCTTCCGTTCAAAGCATCACACCCTTCAAGCCTGGTGTCGCACTCTTTACAGGTAATATACCCGAAAGGGTCAATTTGGTTCCAGTCCGGAATTACTTGACCTGAACGACATTTATAGCAAAGATAGTGTCTACCATGAAAAAGAAAAGTACCGTCCTCAGAATACTCTCTTTTGTCAGGCCATACTGGAGGTGGATGACCGGGGCCATGCTGTGCATGCTGTTCTTCGCCCTGTTCAGCGGGGCCTCCCTGGGAATGATACTCCCCCTCTTCGATGACGTGCTCACCAGGGAAGACCTGCCCAGGGAGGGGGGAGAACTCCTTCCGGTGCTGAGGGAAAATACCGGGAACGCCCTCTCCAGGATGGGCTCCGGAGTAGAGTCACTGGATCCGGGGGAGACATTCTCCGCGGGGGGGGACCTGGTGGAGGGACTGAGGACTACCTTCCGCCAGGCGGACCCGGCGCAGGTGCTCGCGGTGATAATAGTCGGGCTGCTTATCATAGTTATCCTGAAGAACCTGCTGGGCTTCATGCAGGTGTTCTTCCTATCCAGGGCGGAGCAGGGCGTGGTGACCGACATTCGCGCAAAACTCTACGACCATCTGCTGGAGCTGGACATGGGATTCTATACGTCCGCCAGGGCCGGCGACGTTATGGCCAGGTTCACCTCCGACGTGGGCAACATGAACTGGGCCATGACGGAGATGCTGATGAGCGTTCCCAGGCAGGTGGTGCTTCTCCTGGTTTATCTGGGGCTGGCCCTGTGGGCTTCATGGAGGCTGGCGCTGATAACGCTGCTGGTCTTCCCGCCGGCCATGCTGTTCATCCTGGTCCTGAGCAGGAGGCTTCGGAAGAAGACCCATACCTCCCAGGAGAGGCTGGCGGATTTCTCGGCCATTCTGCAGGAGACCATCTTCGGCATACGCATAGTCAAGGCCTTTTCCATGGAGCGGTTCGAGTCCCGCAGGTTCGCGGGAATGCTGGACGTGCACAGGAAGACGGAGACATCGCTGCAGAGGGAGAGGGCGTTAGCCAGCCCGGTGACGGAGACCATGGGGGCCATCGCCAGCGGCTTCATAATGTGGTACGGCGGAAAGGCGATACTTTCGGGCGGCGACCTGACTACCGGACGCTTCCTTGTGTTCCTGGCCGCAGCACTGTCCATGATGAGCCCGATAAAGACCATAAGCAAGGCCAACAGCAGGATACAGAGCGGGCTCGCTTCTGCGGAAAGGGTCTTCAAACTGATGGACAGGAAACCGTCGGTAATTCAGTCCGCCCACCCGGTTCCCTTCGATTCCTTCCGGGAAAGCATCGATTTCCTGGATGTCTGCTTCAGCTACGGCGGCGATGAGCCGGTCCTCAAGGATATCTCCTTCTCCATGAAAAGGGGGGAGATAGTGGCCCTGGTAGGTCCCAGCGGAGGGGGTAAGAGCACCATAGCCGACCTTATACCAAGGTTCTACGACCCGGACTCCGGAAGGATAACCATAGACGGCTTCGACCTGAGGAGCATCGACCTGGAAGCTCTGCGCAGGAGCCTGGGAGTGGTCACCCAGGAGACCGTGCTCTTCAACGACACCATAAGGAACAACATCGCGTACGGTGAACAGGACATTCCCATGCAGAAGGTCGAACTGGCGTCCAGGGTGGCCAACGCGATGGAGTTCATCAGGGAGCTTCCACTGGGCTTCGATACGGTGATAGGGGAGAGGGGAACCAGGCTCTCGGGGGGGCAGAAGCAGAGGATAGCAATAGCCAGGGCGGTGCTGAAGGACCCTGACATCCTCATATTCGACGAGGCCACCTCCGCCCTGGACACCCATTCGGAGAGGATGGTCCAGAAGGCCATAGACGGCCTGATGGAGGGAAGGACCTCCCTGGTCATAGCCCACAGGCTGAGCACTATCACCAAGGCCACAAAAGTGCTCTACGTGGAGGACGGACGCATATTTGAAAGGGGAACCCATTCCCAGCTGCTGGAAAAGAATGGAAAATACAGGAAACTCTACGATCTCCAGTTCGCCGGGCAGTAGTACCGCCGTAATCCGCCTTCACTCCATGGGTGACGTTATCCTGGCCCAGCCGGCGGCAGCCGGGCTCACCGGAGCCGGTCCGGTCCATTTCGTGACCTCGAATGAGTACCGGCCGATAGTGGAGCGGATGTACGGAAACATCATACCCGCCGTACCGGGGGAAGAGGGCTTCCCGGGTCTGAGAAGGCTGCTGGCGCGGATAGGCCCTTCCAGTGTGGTGGACCTGCAGAACAGCCTTACCACCAGGCTGGCCACCCTGGGAATGAACGTGACCGGCAGGTTCAGGATGGACAGGAAAAGCAGAAGCAGGATTCTGCGTGGAAGCAGGGAACCCATGCCCCTGCGGACGGATGACTTTCTCGCCGCCGCCGGGTTCGGGGGATCAGGTGAACCGGAGCTGGAGAGAAGGAGCGGGGAACCGGACCGTCTGACGGTGGGCATCGTGGCCGGGGGAAGGTGGCCGCTTAAATCCATTCCCCGCGGGGTGGTTACCGAGGCCGCCAGACTCTTTCATGACCTTCACGGGGCCGATGTCCTCATAACAGGGGGCCCCGGGGATTCCCGCGAGGTTTCTGCGGCGGCTTCGGAAGTACTTCGACCTGGAGTGGATACCTACGCGGGAGAGGAGGGAGTGAGGGGACTGATAAAGGCCGTGGAGGGCCTGAGCCTTCTTGTATCGCCGGATTCCGGCCCCGCTCATCTGGCGGCGGCCATGGGTGTCCCGGTGCTGGTGGTCTTCACGTCCACTTCCCCTGCCCTGGGATTCTGGCGGCAGGACAGGAAGGGGAACTTCATGGCCGGCCGGCTGGCGTGCAGACCCTGCCACAGACACGGGGGAAGAGAATGCGCCCGGGGGGACCAGGCGTGCAGGAGAGGAATACTCCCGCTGGACCTTGTGGGGGAAGCCATGGAGCTGCTGGAATGACCAATACTCCAATGATGCGCCAGTTCCTGGAGATCAAGAAGGACCACCCCGGTGAGATACTGCTTTTCAGGATGGGAGATTTCTACGAAACCTTCTTCGATGACGCTAAGACGGTCTCCGGAGCTCTTGGCATAACGCTCACCTCGAGGGACAGGAACAGGGAGAGCGGGGAGGGCATTCCCCTGGCGGGGTTCCCCTACCATGCCCTGGATGGCTACCTGTCGAAGCTTATCAGCGCAGGGTACAGGGTGGCCATATGCGAGCAGACCGAAGACCCCGCACAGGCGAAGGGACTGGTGCGCCGCGAAGTGGTGGAGGTGATAACGCCGGGTACCCTGGTCAGCGGACCCGCGCTGGACGAGCGCAGGACCGTGCTGCTCTGCTCCGCCTGCTCCCGGGGTGGAAGGGGAGGACTGGCCTTCTGCGACATATCCACCGGGGAGATCGAAGCCACGGAGATGAACGAGGGCCTTCTTCCCGCGGAAATAGCCAGGAGAAACCCCTCTGAGATACTGCTGCCCGAAGGTACGGGGATACAGCCTCCCGCGGGATGCGAGGCAACCGTGCTGGAACCCTGGAAATTCGAGCCGGGGACGGCCGCGGCCAGCGCGGGCAGCGTACTCGACCTGGAGACCACCGACGGTCTGGGGAGCGGACCGGAAAGCCCCGCCATCTCAGCGGTGGGCGCTCTGCTGGCGTACATAAGGGACACCAAGAGAATGGACGCGTCCCACCTTTACTTCTCCGGAATGTACAGGCGCGATGACTGCATGATAATCGACAGGGGAAGCGCCAGGTCCCTAAACATTACCGAGCCTTCGCCGGGGGAGGATTCCGGAGTGCTCTCGGAGACCACGGACGAGACCGTGACCCCCGCCGGGTCCAGGGAATGGCGCAAATGGCTCTCGTCGCCCTCCCGGGAAAGGAAAACCATAGAGAACAGGTACGACGCGGTCTCCTGGCTCACGCGGAACACGGATGCCCTGGATGGTCTTCGAAGCATCCTCCCGCGGGCGGCTGACCTTCAGAGGCAGGCGGGAAAACTGGGAACGCTGAGATCATCGCCGAGGGATCTCAGAGCGGTGGCGGACACGATTTCCCTGCTTCCGGATGCCGTGGAGCTGATTCGAGGGTCCGATTCGGAGCTGCTGACGGATATGGCTTCACTGGACCTGCTTGAGGAGGTGGGGAAGATGATCGATACCACCCTCACCGACGAACCGCCGGCCAGGCTTTCCGACGGCTGGGTGATAAGGGAGGGAGTGTCCCCCGAACTCGACGGCTACAGGGAGATACGCTCGGGCGGACGGGACTGGATAACTGCCCAGAGGGACCGGGAGAGGGAGCGGACCGGCATTCCCAACCTTTCCATAGGAAGCAACAAGGTGTTCGGATACTATATCGAGATTTCGAAAAGCCATCTGGACAAGGTGCCGGAGGATTACATTCGAAAGCAGACCCTGGTCAACGCCGAGAGGTTCATAACGCCGCAGCTGAAGGAGATGGAGGCGAAGATATTCAGGGCCGGAGAGCAGATGGAGAAGCTGGAGAGCCGCCTCTTCATAAGCCTTCGCTCCAGCGTGGCGGAGCATATAGAGGGCATAAGGTCGGCGGGGAAGATGCTGGCGGGGCTGGACGTGCTGTCCTCCCTGGCCTTCATGGCTTCCCGCCGGGGATACACCAGGCCGGAGCTGGCCGATAATCCCGGAATATCCATAAGCAACGGCAGGCATCCGGTGCTGGACAGGCTGCTTCCGCAGGGAGAATGCGTTCCCAACAGCCTGGACCTGAACCGGGGAAGGCGGATACTGCTGGTAACCGGCCCGAACATGGCGGGAAAGTCCACATACCTCAGGCAGGCGGCCCTTCTGGTGGTCATGGCCCAGGCCGGTTCCTTCGTGCCGGCCGATTCAATGGTGTTTTCGCCTGTGGACAGGATATTCACTCGAATAGGCTCCTCCGACCGCATAACCAGGGGTCAGTCCACCTTCCTAGTGGAGATGGCGGAAGCCGCCGCCCTCCTGAACTCCAGCACTCCGGACAGCCTGGCGATACTGGACGAGGTGGGAAGGGGAACCAGCACCTACGACGGGCTGTCCCTGGCATGGGCCATGGTAGAGTACCTGCATGACAGCGCCAGACACAGGCCCCTGGTGCTGTTCGCCACCCATTATCATGAGCTTACGGCTCTCGGCAGCCTTCTTCCGGCGGTGGCCAACGTGAACGTCAAGGTCAGGGATACGGGGGGAAAGGTAGTATTCCTCTACAGCATAGAGGAGGGAAGCACGGACGAATCCTACGGAATACACGTGGCTTCCATGGCTGGAGTCCCTTCCAGGGTGGTCCGAAGGGCCAGAAAGGTGCTGGCGGACCTGGAAGCCGGAAGACACCTGATGCCGGGAGGAGGGAACGAGGAGCAGCTGGAGCTTTCACTGGATGCTCCGGACGGCCTGAAGGACCCTCTGGCCGAGAGACTGATGGAGCTGGACCCGGATTCACTGACTCCCAGAAGGGCCCTGGAGATACTCTACGAGCTTCGCGACAGCCTGGAGTGAACAGGTGTTTACATCCGCTTGTCCAGATGTTATGATACACCCGGAAACCAGACCGGGAGGTATCATGGATGAAATCCTGTTCATAAACAGCCGGCCGGAGGATTCCGGAAGATGGGAACCTTCCCCGGAAAGCCCTCTGCAGGCCCGTTCGATGAGCGTATTCGGAACCCTGGGAAGCCGATATTCTCTGCTGGTGATGGAGAAGGGAATGCTCACCGGAAAGCTTGCCGGTCCCGAAGGCTGCTGGTACCTCGCGGACAGCTGGAGGGATGGAACCCCGGTAAGGTTCGACCTGCAGTGGGTGGTCGACGCCGGGGGCAGCGGATGCGTGGTGCTCTGCGGAAGGGAGAACCCCTCCGTTTTCCACACCTCCGCCTGAAGCGGAAGTGTAGACTTTATCCTTCCGTTGGGCTATTTTTCACCGGACAACATCTGACCGAGGAATTTTTCCGGGGGGCGTCCCATAGCACAGCAGAATCGCGAAGGTCTTTCCGTAGTATTTCCCGCATTCAACGAGGAAGAGAACGTGGAGTACATGGTCGGGAAGATCATGGAGGTTCTGGACCACCTGGACATTCCCGGGGAGATCATAGTTGTTGATGACGGGTCCTCCGACGGTACCGCCCGAATAGCGGGGAAGCTGGCGGGGGAACACCGGAACGTCAGGGCCGTCAGCCACCCGGTGAACATCGGAATAGGCGGGGCGGTCTGGACGGGTATCAGGACCGCGTCCATGCCCTGGGTGTTCTATACGGACTGCGACGGTCAGTTCGACCTGAGGGAGCTGGAGTCACTCTGGCTCATTCGCGAGGGAGCGGACGTTGTTTCCGGCTTCAGAAGGAACAGGAAAGACCCCCTGATGAGGCTGATGTATTCCTTCGCCTACAATACCCTTACATATCTTCTGTTCTGGGGAGGCTTCCGTGACGTCGACTCCTCCTTCAAGCTCTTTAGAAGGGATATCTTCAACAGGTTCGAGATAAGGTCCACCTCCAGCGTGGCCGACCTGGAGCTGCTGCTGTTTCCCAGGAAGCTGGGAATGCGGGTCCTGCAGCTGCCGGTGTCCCATTATCCAAGAAGGGCGGGCAGCGTATCCTGCGAGAGTTTCAGGAGCGGTATCTTCGCATGGGTGCGGCTTGGACCCATAATCGAGATGTTCGTCCAGCTGCTGAGGCTGAGACTGAGGGTATGGAGGGGAGATGCCGGAGGAAAGGACTGAAGTTCTTCTCGTAACGCCACTTCCTCCCATGCGGACCGGTCTGGCCACATACGCGGAGAGGGTGCTGAAGCACACTTCGGAACGTATCCGATGGGTGGTGGCGAGTCCTCCGGGAGGCGAACCGAACTCAGTCCCCGGAATTGCACGCCATATTCCACTTGACAGGCTGGACCACAGCGAAGTCCCGGCTGTGAGAGTATTCCAGCTGGGCAACTCACCCCACTGTTTTCCCATCGCGCAGGCTCTCTACTCCATGGGCGGCACAGCCCTGTTCCATGAAACGGTGCTTCATCACATGCTCAGGGACGGATACCTGAGAAGGGGAAGGATGGACGATTACAGGAGGGAGCTCCGGTTCTGCTACGGGCCCGCCGCGGAGGCCGTTGAAAAGAAGCTTTCCGGAACCGCCTCCTCCAGCGAGGAATACGACGCTCTCCTGAAGGAATACCCCCTTGTGGGAAGGTCGGTGAACAGCTCCACCAGCGCAATGTGTCTCAACGATTACGCCGCCGCCGGCATCAGTGACTCCTACCCCCCGGGAGCCGTGATGACCCTGGGGCACCCGCTGAGCCCTCTTCCCGAGCTTCGAAAGATGGAAAAGCCCTTTCGAGTCTGCCTGGGAATGGTGGGCAGCTACCATCCGGGAAGGAACCTGGAGCAGGTGATGAGGGCCATGGAGAAGGTAAGGGAACGGGAGCCGGATGCGGGACTTCTGCTCATAGGAGGCGGGTACCCCGATGAACTGCCTCCGTGGACCGTGCGGACAGGCAGGCTGGAAGAAGCGCTCTACCAGAGCTGGATAAGGACGCTGGACCTGGTCCTCGACCTGCGTCATCCCACCTGCGGGGAAACCTCGGGAAGCCTTCTGGAGGCCATGAGAGCCGGAGTCCCGCCTGTTGTATCTGCCTCCGGATCGTTCCTTAACATGCCATCCGATGCGGTGATAAGGGTCCCGCCTGACAATATGGTCCAGGGGGTTCCCGCCGCGGTGAACGCCGTGCTGAGGAATGACCGGCTGAGGGAGGGACTGTCCCTGGCGGCCAGGATGTACGCGGAGGATACGGGGTCGGTAAAGAGACTGAGGGAAGACTGGAAGCGGGCTGTTCGAATGGCGGAGGAGTTCACGCGGGACCATGCGGAAGAGGGGGAGCGCCGCTCACTTTCCCCTTCATGGGTGGACCCTCCCACCGGGTTCGTCCGTGAGCTTGACACCCCCTCGGTAACCTGGAAATTCGAAGGAAGGCGGTCTCTCACCGGCCCAGCGGGAGCCTGTGGCGCTTACGTAACTGCGTGGGGGAAGGGCCTGGTCAACGGCGAGCCGCTTCCGGGAAAGGCTGGAACGAACTACGTCCCGGGAAGGGAACTGGTCTTCACGGGAACCGGCTGGATATCCTATGTGCTCTGGGAATAGCGGCCGTTACCGGGGAGGGGGGTTGTTCACCGCTGCGGCGCTGGGAGCACTCCTGCTCCTGCTGATGCCCTACATCATGATGTTCTCCTCCGGGACCGCGGGGATAATCGGAGTGACCGCCAGGGAACCGGCCGTGGCCGGCGATGCCGACCCCTACCACCATGCATGGCATTTCTGGTGGGTCTCCCGGGCGCTGTCGTCCGGTCAGGACCCCAGGTTCTGCCCGGCAATATACGCTCCGGAAGGAGCGTCCCTGGCGTACGATCACGTGGGCTGGCTGGACGCTCTCCTCTTCGGGGCCCTGGGAACCGGCGGTACCCGGCCCGAGCTGTCCCACAGCCTCTCCCTGATGTTTGGGACGCTGCTCACAGGGCTTTTCGGGTACCTTCTTGCCAGGTCGTGGGGGGCCGGCAGGTACGGCGCGCTTTTCACCGCCCTTGCCCTGGCCTGGCTGCCCGCCAGGACCGCCCACCTCATGCAGCATTACCAGATCGCGAACTGCTGGGCCCTTCCCGCCTCTCTCTGGGCCGCCACCCTCTACATCCGAAGGGGCGGAGGGGCCTTTCTGGCGCTGTTCGCCGCCGCCATCCTGGCTGCGGGAATGGAAAGCCCCTTCATCTCACTGTTCGCTCTGCTTTCGGCCATGGGTATCTGTCTTGTGCGCGGTTCAGGCCTTCGAAGGGCGGGAGCGCTGGCACTGGTCTGGGCGGCGGCGACCGCTCTGCCGGCGGTCATGCTGCTCACGGCTCCGGGGCAGACGGGGAGCCTCTCCCCGGACTGGAGGGAAGCGGTGTACTGGGCCGCCGAGCCGCAGTCGTTCCTTCTTCCTTCGCCTTTCGGGACCGCCGGAAGCCTTCTGGGCGTTCCAATGAGATTCTCATGGATGCCCAACGCGGCGGAGGGAGTGGTTGCACCGGGGCTTACCCTCCTGGTCCTGTTCGGCATGTACGTCTGGAGGACTCGCGGATGGAAACTGCTCCTGGTCGTGGTCCTGTTCTGCCTGATGGCTCTCGGCCCTGAGCTTAAGCTGCTGGGAAGGCCTTCGGGCATTCCGCTCCCATTTCGGGCCATTCAGCAGCTGCCGCTGATGGGAGGGGTGAGGGCTCCATCCAGGTTCGCCATTCCCGCGGGTGTTCTCGTGGCCCTGGGCGCCGGAATGGTCGTGTCCAACATGAAGGACAGATGGAAAAGGGGAGTATTCGCCCTGCTTATTCTCGAGACGGCGCTTCCATCGATACCGGTTCTTCCAACCTCCGTTCCCTCCGCCTGCCTGGAGGTCGAAGCCGGGACCACTGTGCTTGAACTGCCGGTGGACGGCGGGGTGCGAAGGTATTCATGGTTCCAGGCGCGGTCATCGTATTCCAGGAGGTATTCTTTCATGGCAAGGCTTCCGGCCCTTCCTTCCGCGGAGGAGATGGTGTCCGCGTCCCCTGAATCCGGTCAGACCCTGATGTACCACAGATGGCTGTACACTCCGGAGGAGAGGGAGATACACGACGCCGCGCTGGCCCCCCTGTTCCCCGGCGCTTCGCCGTCCGATACGGTCTGGGTAAGGGGTTACCCCGAATGAACGTCATCAGGGCCGCATTCGACCTGAGCCCGGTTCCCCACGCGGTGGGAGGGGTGTCAAGGTACCTCACCCGGCTTGCCGCGGCAATGAGGGTGAGGGCGCCCGATTTTGATGTGGAGCTGGTTCTGGTGGACGTTCCGGCGGCGCATCCGGGAGTCCCGGGTCCCCCTCTGGAATGTCTGGAAACACCCGCTCCACTCTACATGAAGATACCGCTGGTCAGAAGAATACCGATTCGCAGGGGCTGGGAGCGTTCATCGAGGCCCCGAAGGCTGGCGCGGCTCACCGGCTGCCCCGCCATATACCATCACAGCGGGGTGCAGCCCTTCCATCCGCCGGGCAGCCTGTCCGTGGTGACGGTATACGACCTCTCCGCCCTGGAGCATTCCGAATGGCACACTGAGGCCACCGTGTCCTTCGCCGAGAGGGAGGCCGCCATGATAAGGGGGGGAGCCTTCGCCGCCGCAATATCCCGATGGACCGCCAGCCGCATGGTGAGGACACTGGGAGTACCCGAGGAGAGGGTGTACGTGGCGGGAGGCGCAGCCGGAGACGAGTTCGCCCCCGGACCGCCCTCCACGAAGGTCATGCAGGAATACGGACTGAGTCCGGGAGATTATTTTCTGCACGTGGGCAATTTCGTCCCGAGAAAGAACATTCCGTTGCTGATCGAGGCCTACGCCGCATCCCGCCGCCGGGGGGTCGACATTCCTCTGGTGATGGTGGGGGAAGGCGGCTGGGGGAACGTGAGAATGAGGGATGTCCCCGGACTGCGTGTGCTCAGAGGAGTGCCCGACCGCCGCATGCCCGACCTTTACAGGGGCGCGCGTGCCCTTCTGTGTCCCAGCCGTTACGAGGGGCTGGGTCTTCCGGTCCTGGAGGCTTTCGCCTGTAACACACCGGTTGTCTCCAGCAGTTCGACCGCGCTTCCCGAAACCGTCGGTGAGGGAGGCGTGCTCCTGTCCCCAGACCGGCCGGAGCAATGGGTCGAGGAGATGACGGCACTGTCGGACCCCTCACGGGCAGATGTTCTCAGGCGCATGTCCGAGTCGGTGGAAAGGGTACGCTGGTCTGACGTTGCGGCGGGACTTCTGGAATTCTACAGGAGGATAGCCGGAGAATGAGGATACTGCACCTGGTTCACAGGTCATGGCCCTACCACGGAGGAGCGGAGCGGTACGTGCTGGAACATGCCCTGGCCGGAGCCGCGAGGGGGCACACCTCGGTTATCTGCGCAACCGACGCATGGGACATGTCCTGGCTGGTATCCAGGACCGGAATGCATGTGGAGAGACGCAGGGACGTCCACAGGGGCATAATCATAAGGCGTTTTCCCGTCCGCCACCCGCCCCTGCAGGACATTCTCAGGGGCATTCTCAGGCGGCTCCTGCCCTGCGGACGGGACAGATTCTTCTATCCCAATCCGTTCGTGCCTTCTCTGAACCGGTGGCTGTCCAGGGACAGGGGGTTCGACCTTGTCCACGCGAATGCCATGCCCTTCGCCCTCTACCACGGCTGGAGGTACAGCAGGCGGCATGGTTCCGGGCTGGTATGCGTTCCTCACGCCAACGTGGGTGAGAAGTTCAGAAGGGTGGAAGCCCTTCACTACTTTCGGGGCTGCCAGAGGAGAATACTGGGAGAAAGCAGTTTCGTGGTGGCTCAGAGCGGTTTCGAACGGGACCTTTACCTGGAGATGGGAGTGGAGAAGGAGAGGGTCCACGTCTCCGGAAGCGGCATTGACCCGAAGGAGTTCGAGAAGGCCGACGGAGAAGCCGCCAGGCGCCGTCTGGGCGTGGAAGGCACTATACTGCTGAGCCTTACCGGCCACTGCAGGGACAGGGGACTGGAACAGATGCTGGAAACGCTGGCCGAACTCACCGGCCGGGGGCTGAAGGCCACCCTGGTGCTGGCCGGGCCTGTAATGCCCGACGCCCAGCGCCTGCTGGACCGGGAGGTCCACGGGAACCCCGACCTCGAGAACAGGGTCGTGGTGACGGGCTACATCAGAAAAGAGGATAGAATAGACCTTATCAGGGCGGCCGACGTAGTGATGCTTCCCTCCAGGCTGGACTGCTTCGGCATCGTGGTGCTGGAGGCCTGGATGCTTGGCAGGCCGGTGATAGGATGCTGGTCCGGAGGAATGCCGGATATCATCAGGGAGGGGGAGAACGGTTTCCTGGTCCCCTTCGGTGACACGGCCACCCTGGCGCACAGAACTGAACTGCTTCTGCGCGACCCCTCCCTCAGAAGGTCCATGGGCGAGGCGGGACAAAGGCTTGTAAAGAATGAATGGACCTGGGAACGGGTAACGGACCGGTTCTACAGAAGGCTGTCCCAGTGCCACGCCGGAGGGGGACCGGCATGAGCAGGGAGATAACCGCTGCGGTGGTCACATGGAACTCGGAGCGTCTTGTGCCGGCCCTGTCCGAAACGCTGAGGAAACTCCAGCCGGTCTGCAGGATACTGGTGTCCGACAACGCCTCCGAAGACGGTACGGTGGAGCTTCTGAGGCAGCGGGTCCCCGGGGCTGAGGTGGTGGTGAACCCGGGGAACGGAGGGTTCGGCTACGGCAACAACAGGGCTCTGGAAGCCTGCAGGACCGAATACATGCTGCTGCTCAACTCGGACGCATCCATCGAACCCGCGGACCTGGAACTGCTGGTCCGGACCCTGCGCGGAAACAGGGGACTGGCCGGAGTGCAGCCGCTGCTGAGGCTGTGGGGATGGCCTATGGTGACACTCAGCGCCGGCTGCTCCATGAACGAATACGGCAGGGGCTACGACATGGACTCGCTGCATTTCCAGCCCTTCCCGGACAGAAGCGCGAGAAAGGTTCCCTGCATTACCGCAGCCCTCTCCCTTTTTCGGACTGATGCCCTGAGGAGCGTGGGAGGTTTCGACGAGAGAATCTTCATGTACTTCGAGGACATCGATTTGAGCCTCAGGCTCAGGGCCGGGGGCATGGATCTCCTGCTCCAGCCCGAAGCGGAGGGCATTCACATGATGGGCGCCTCCAGCCGAAGGAAGGCGGCCCTCAGATGGGAACTACGGTCCTCCGCCTACCTGACCCGGAAGTATCTGGGCGGAGCCGGCCGCGGGATTCCGGGTTACTGGATGAGAAGAGAGTGGAAGACCAGGATGTACTGCCTGCTCAGGGGCATTCCCTGGCTGTGGAGGCTCGGGGCCGTGTCACGGGCTCGAAGGACCGGGACCGACCGTGTTGAGCTTCCCCGGGAGGTGCTGGGGGAGGTGCTGGCTCCCAGACCCCTGAGAATGCCCCGGCCAAGACCTCCCGCGGCTTCCGGCGGCGAATTTTCCCCCTCAGGGGTGAAACCGGGGCCGGGCTGGAGAGGAAAGCTAACCGGTCCCTGGGGATTCGGCTGCCTGGAAGTTCCGTCCGGGAGGGGTACGCTCGCCATGGAGGTCAGATCCTGCAATATTTCCGGTTCAGTGGGCCTGTGGTCGCGCGGAGAGTGCCTGGGCAGGACCTTCACCGGAACAACGGTCCCCTCATCCCTCTCCGCGGAGGTCCCGCGGGGCTGGAGCAGGGTGTATCTTGTACCAGACAGACCAGAACAGGTACTGGAACTGGAGAAGGCCGATTACGAATAGATCGAGACTCACGATTCTGGGCGCTGCGGCGGCGGGGATGCTTCTGCTCAGAGGCATCGACGCGCTATCTCTCTCCGCCTGCTTCCTCGCCGCGGGCATTCTCTTCTACAGCGGTCCGGCGAGGGTCCTGGCGGCGTGCGTGCTTCTCGGGGGACTCTCCCTGCTGGTCCGGACCGACGGTTTCGCGGCGGCCCTTCTTCTGGCCGGAGCGCTCTCCGCCATGGCCTGCTCGGAGTGCGTCATCTCCCGGTCGGCCTTTCTCCTGTCGGTTGCGGCAGCGATCCTGTCCGGTTCCCTGACAGGGCTGGTCCCGCTGGGCATAGCCGCCGCGGCGGCTGTTTTTCCGGCGGCTTCCATTAACAGGTCCGCATTCATCGGAGCCGGCCTGGCGGCTTCTGTAGCCGCAGGGGGCATCCCCCTGGCCTCACCGCCGGCCGCCCGCCGCGCCGAGGAATACTTCGTCCGGGGGGGTATTGCGTGGGAACATTCGGAGAGACTCGACCTGTCGGCCCCTGCACTGGTTCTGGAAGCGGGAGAGGCGGAGCCCGCAGACCTTCGTATCCTGCTTTCGGCAGGAGGTGTCCGGGACGACGAGCCGGTGGGCTTCGTCATGGCCGGGGACACTTCGTTCCCCGTCCCGTCCGGAGAGGTCCGGATTCGAATGAACGAACCGGTGTTCCCTGTCTCAGTCGTTCTCTCGAGGCGATGGAAGCCGATGAACCATCCCGTCATACACTTTATCGGGGCGGAGGCCGGAACTGAATAGGCTTACGAATCTGGCCGGGGATCGCAGGGGAATGGCATTCCATGCCCTTGGCGGCATACTCCTATTCATCGCCTGGAGGATGACCGGCATGCCCTCTCCCGGAGTACTGGGAAGGCTGATCCCCCTCGCCTGGCTGATAACCGCCGTCGTGTACGGCAGGGGAGACCGGCCGGCGGCGTCACTTCAGCTTCTGGGAATATCGCTGCTGCTCTTTGTTTTCTGGGCGGCCGCTCCCGGAATGTTCACAGTCGCCTCCTCATCGGCAATGCTGGCCGTGTTTCCCGGCCTCATGAAGGTCTCCAGGAGACGGCTCGGTCTGCTGATGGCGGTTATTCCGCTGGTTCCCATGATACTGGTCCTTGTTCCCTTCACCGGTGACGAGCCCCATTACGCCAGGATAACGGAGGAGCTGTTCCCCGGCGGGACGGGCAGGTTCCAGGAGTACCAGCGCCAGGCCGGGGACCCCGGAGAGGGATTCCGCCACCATCAGAGCCTCTACCCGGCGCTGATGCTTCCGGGATATCCCGGCGGGATTACGGGTATCAGGCTGATGAACACGCTGTTCGCGCTGTGGGCGGTGACCGTCTTGTCCCGGACGATGAGGAAATCAGGATTCCGGAAATGGCGGGAACTTCCCCTTCTCGCCCTGCTGACCATGCCCGGAAGCGGCGTTCTGGGCCTTGTGTACCCCGGCTGGCTGGCGGTGGCTGTATTCGTTACGGGAGTTTACATGTTCCTCAAGGGAGGAAGAAAAGTCTGGGTCCTGGCGGCTGCGGGGGCGCTGGTGCTTGTAAAGATCAGGTTCGCCGGCCTTTCACTCGGTCTTCTGCTGGCACTGTTACTTGAATACAGGGGCAGAAAACGGCTCACCATAGCGCTTGTTCTTCTGTCCGTCGCCGCCGCGGGCCTTCTTTTCGACTTTGGGTTCCTCGGCGGAAGGGTGTTCTGGGTCAGATACGGGAACGTTGAATTCCTCAAAACCGTCCTTGTACAGCCGCTGTACCGTTCCTCACACCTCTTGCTCGCCCTCTTCTCCACACTGGTGGACATAGAGAGCGGACTGTTGTGGAAGGCCCCGTGGGTGCTCGCCGGCCTGGCCGGCCTGCCGGCCCTCAGGAGGGAAAGAAGGGCCCTGTTCCGATGGCTTGGTCTGCCGGGACTTCTCTACCTTCTCGTTCTAGTTTACTGGACCGGCACCAACTGGAGCGGCATGCCCACTCCCGCCGGGCGCATGCTGCTTCCCCTTCTGCCGATCCTGCTGGCTTCCCTGGGCATGGTCATGAAGAGGGCCGGAGTGCGGGTACTCGTGTGGATATCGATGGCCGCCGGCGCGGTGTACTACTGCCATCCCCTGCTGAGAATGAACCATGCCGACGGTACGGACGCCCTGGCCTCCACCCTGGCAGGCGCCGCCGGGTCTCTGGCCGCCTGGGTGCCCAGCGCGGTGAGGTTCAGTCTTCCGGTCTTCCTGTTCTGGATACTGGGGTCCGCGCTGGTGGTGTGGATGATAGCCGCGCGAAGAGGCGGGACCGGTTACGTGCTGGCGGCCGGTTTCGCGCTTCTCTGCCTGGCCGGAGGAACTACCCGGACCAGGTGGGAGGCGGAGGATATACCCCCCTCCATGAAGGACTTCTGCCAGTTATATCCGCGGGAGACGGAACCGGAGCACAGAAAATTCTGGATGTTCTCCACACAGCGGATGCTTCGTCTTCACAGGGAGGAGGACGCTGTCAGGATACCCGTTCGCCGTGACCCCGGAGACGTGGCCGCCGTGGAGATAACCTACAGGAGCATGGGGGAAGGACGGGGACCGGGCATCAGGCTCACCTGCGGCGGCTGGAGCGATTCCCTCTTCTCCGTCTCGGATATGCTGGACCCTCCGGACTGGACCACCCGCATCAGGGAAGCGGGCCTGGAGAAGAGGCCAGAGAACCTCGGAGAGCTCCGATGGACCCTGGAGATGCCGGTCACGGCGGATACACTGCTCATCGAAGTCATACCGGCGGCTGGCCCGGACGATGACCTCCACGGAATCTACCTGGACGCCGTAACCGTAAGATGAGGGACCGGGGGACGAAGAAATACTTGCGCCGGAACCATCCCTTGTGCAGTATTGACCGGGATAGTTCACCCTATACGGCGGGGGGAGCGGTTTGTCCAGAAAGTTCATGATAAGTGTAGAACTCCTCACGGGCCTTTCCATAGGAGTAGCCGCGGCCGCGACCGCCGTTGCTTTCATGACAGCCTTCCTGGTTAACATGGACCTCAGGTCGGAGTCTGGTCACATGGCAACGGTCACGGCCTTCGCCATGGGCAGCGCTCTGGAAGGCAGCGACCCGGACGAGTTCATTCGGGATACGGCGGAACCGCTGGTGGACAGCGGAGGTCTTGAATACGCGGTTGTCCTGGACCGGGACGGCGAGGTCGCAGCCGCCTCCGGCCATGCGCGGGGAGAGACCCCCGTTCCCCGGGAGGGGGAGGACTGGTACTTCTCCCAGCCTGACAGCAGGGGTATGCGGGTGGGAGTAAGGCCGGCCACCTCCAGGATATCCTCTCTCTACGGAGGCCTGACCGCGGGACTTGCGGCCCTGACCGCGGCGCTGACCGTCCTGGCTTTCCTCACCCCCAGGTACCTTTCCCGAACCGTCATCTCCCCGCTGAGGGAGATACTGGTCGAGGCGGACCGATTCACCAGCGGGGGCGGGACCGACCCCGAGACTGCCGGGGCTTCCTTTCACAGGCTGGTGGAACTCCTGCACCTGAGAGAGAGACAGCTGAACCGGATGAGGGAGAGAGCGGAGGAGAGGGCCGAGAGAATTGAGAAGAGGTCGGCTGCCATTCTCTCCGTGCTGGGCTCGGCCGTTCTGGCCATAGACGCCGGGGGGGAGCTGCAGCTGTTCAATCAACAGTCCCGGGAGCTGTTCGACCTGGATTACGATGACGTGGGAAGGGAGTTCCCGTGGGACAGGACGGAAGCCGGCAGGCGGCTGAAACCGCTGGTCGCCTCCATGGAATCCTCATCCTCCTCCGCGGAGTTCCAGCTGCGGAGAGACCCCGGCAGGACCGGCAGGATGTACACCGTTGAGATATCCCGCTCCAGGACCGATGAGCTGGCCGTCCTGGTCACCGACGTCACAAGGATAAGCGAACTGGAAAGACGGATAGCCGACCAGACTGCCATGGCTGACGTGGGAGCCGCTTCGGCGGGAATTTCACACGAAATGGGCAACACACTCTGCGCCCTGTCCGGCTTCGTGGACCTTCTCGCCAGGGGACATTCGGACAGCAGGACCAGCGGCATACTGGAGGAGGTGAGGAGGGAGGTGGAGTCCGCCCAGGCCCTGATAAACTCCTTCGGCAGTTTCGCCCGTTCCCCTGAGCCGGTTTCCGCGTCCCTGGACCGGGATGACCTGGAGAGGATCTGCCGGGAAGCCTGCGGAAGCTGTCCCGACAGGTGTACCGTCCTGATGGAGGCTGGAGAGGTGAGCCTTAGAGCCGATATGGAACTCCTGGCCTCCTGCGTGCGGAATATCGTTCGGAACGCTCTGGAAGCCAATCCGTCATCCGAAGTGGAGGTAAAGCTGACCTCCCGCCGGGGGAACGCCGTGATATCCGTGACGGACACCGGACCCGGAATATCCATGGACCTGGATGAGATATTCAGGCCCTTCCGCACCACCAAGGACAGGGACAGCGGAAGCATGGGGCTGGGGCTCTACGTCAGCAGAAGGATAATCAGGACCATGGGCGGGGAACTCAGCTGCAGGAACCAGGCCGGAGGGGGAGCGGTCTTCGAGATCGTTCTTCCACTCCCCTTCCCGGAGGAGGCGTGAACATGGAGACCATTCTTCTTGTGGAGGACAAGCGGGCCATGCGCAACATGCTTACAACGGCTCTGCGGGAGGACGGATGGAGGGTGCTAGCCGTTCCTTCCGGAGCCCAGGCCATGAAAGAGCTGGAAGCGGAGACCGTCAGCCTCATACTGAGCGACATATGCCTTCCCGGGGAGATAAGCGGAATGGACATACTCAGGAACGCCAGGGAGATGAAACACTGGGTACCCGTGGTCCTGATGACCGCTTTCGGAACGGTGGACCTGGCCGTGGAGGCCATGAAGGAGGGAGCGCGCGACTTCATCACCAAGCCCTTCGACCTGGACGAGCTCCTGGCGCTGGTAAGACGCTATTCCCATTCACCCGGCACCGAGATAGTGGGTTCGTCGCCGTCTCTGATGTCCACCATATCCAGGGCCACCAGGGGCGCCGGGACGGATCTCAACGTACTGGTACTGGGAGAGAGCGGTACGGGCAAGGAACTCCTGGCCCGAATGATACACGCGGAGAGCTCACGCGGGAAAGGTCCCTTCGTTCCGGTGAACTGCGCGGCCATACCCGCGGACCTCCTGGAAAGCGAGCTTTTCGGTGCCGAGAAGGGAGCCTACACCGGCGCTGACAGGACACGGGCTGGCAGGTTCGAGCACGCCCGGGGGGGGACCATATTCCTGGACGAGGTGGGGGACCTGGACAGACCTCTGCAGGGAAAACTGCTTCGAGTGCTCCAGGAGAGGGAGTACACCCGGGTAGGGGGGACGGAGACCCTCCATACCAACGCCAGGGTCATTTCCGCCAGCAACCGGGACCTCAGGAGCGAGACGGAAGCCGGCACTTTCAGGGACGACCTCTATTTCAGAATAGGCGAGTTTCCCGTCACCATAGCTCCCCTCAGGGAGAGACCGGAGGACATTCCGCAGCTGGCGCGTCACTTCCTGGACCAGTCGGGATACGGGCACATGAAACTGACGGAGGAGGCCACGCAGAAGCTCATGACCTGCAGATGGCCGGGGAACGTGAGACAGCTCAGAAGCATCGTATTGAGGGCGGCCGCGCTGGTGGACGGCAGCGTTCTGGGCCCGGAAATCCTGGAGATAGAGGAATCTGAAGCCGAGCAGGGTCTTCTGGAGGAGTCCGCCAAGGCCGCCCGGATACGGGAGACCCAGCTGATAAAGAGGGCTCTGAGAGAGACCGGGGGCAACAGGAAGAGGGCGGCCGAGATGCTGAGGGTGAGCTACAGGACCCTGCTTTCCCGGCTGAAGGAGCTGGACATCTGATTCCGCCCCGGGCAAGTATTGTCTCACCGGTCCTCATGAAATATAATTGAAAGCCGTCCTCAGGATGGTTCTGCTCCTCATGACACGCAGGATTTCCTTTTTTTTATGGTTCATTTCCGGGCTCGATGAAAGGAGACCGCCCCAATTTGATCAGAAGCATGGACGAGACCACCGGTTCCGATTACAGGGACATCGGTCTTCGAAGCGGCCTGGAGATACACCAGCAGCTGGATACGGAAAAGAAGCTCTTCTGCAGGTGTCCCGTCCTGCCGTACTCGGACAGGTTCGACGCCCGGGTGCTCCGCCACATGAGACCGACCCTCTCGGAACTGGGTGAATACGACGGCACGGCGCTCATGGAGTTCAAGACCAGAAAAAACATAATCTATCAGATAAACAAGCGTACGATTTGCACCTACGAGATCGATGACACCCCACCCTTCGAGCTGAACCAGCAGGCCCTTGAGATCGCCCTGGAAATAACCATGCTTCTCAACTGCAAACTTGTCAGCGAGATACACATACAGAGGAAGCAGTACCTCGACGGATCCATACCGGCCGGTTTTCAGAGGACCACTATACTGGGTGTTGACGGCTGGATCCCATTCGGGGACAGGAGAATAGATATCATCCAGCTTGGCCTGGAGGAGGACGCATGCAGGGAGGTGCGCGATGAAGGGCACAGACGGGTATACCTCACCGACAGGCTGGGAATACCTCTCATAGAGACGGTGACCGCGCCACAGATGAGGACGCCGCAGGAGGTGGCGCGGGTGTGCCGCATACTCAGCCGGCTCGCCAGGTCGTCCGGGAAGGTGCGAAGAGGTATCGGGGCCGCCAGGCAGGACGTGAACGTCTCCGTCACCGGAGGACGGAGAGTGGAGATAAAGGGTGTTTCCAGAATACCCGAGATACCGCTGCTGGTCCATAACGAAGCCTACAGACAGGTATCCCTTCTTGAAATAATGAACAGTCTGGCTCGAAAGGGCGTCGATAAGGAGAATTTCAGGTGGAAAGCCGCCGACATTACCCGGGAACTGTCCGGGTCGGCATATCCACCCGCGGCCGAGGCCCTGCACGCCGGCCTGCAGATTAGTGCAGTGTCCCTCAGGGGGTATGCAGGACTGCCGGCCACGCCCACCCAGCCGGGAAAGACATTCGCGGATGAGATATCCGACCGGGTGAGGGTGATAGCCTGCCTTGACCGGATGCCCAACATGGTGCACGACGGTTTCCAGGGCGAGAGCTTCTCTTCCGCGGAATGGGAGAGGATAAGAAAACTCACCTCCAGCGGACCGGAGGACGCCATCGTAGTGGTCTGGGGGTCCGGCGAGGACCTGAAGACCGCCGTGGATGAGATAGTCATAAGGGCGGAGGAGGCCCTGGACGGTGTCATAAACGAGACCAGACAGTCTTTTCCGGACGGGACCACGGGCTTCGAGCGCATACTGCCGGGTCCGAACAGGATGTACCCGGACACCGACCTGCCCCCGATCCCCATCAACGCTGAGCTGATGGAAAAGGTTGCCTCCCGTCTTCCGGAAAGACCGTGGGAGAGGGCGGAGAGGTATGCTGCCGCGGGAGTGCCCGGGGAGTCGGCTCGTCAGATGAGCGTTTCGGAAGACCGGGACCTCTACGACAGGGCGCTGGAGATGTCGGATTACACCCCGGTGACGTTGATGCATTTCTTCCTCAGCACCCTGAACCACATCAGGAAAAAAGCCGACGTGGAAAGCGTACCCGGCGAGACTCTGCTGAACGTGCTTTCCAGGGTGAGCGGCGCCGGGCTTCCCATAGAGGCCGCCGCCGCGGTTCTGGAGCGGATATGCGGAAGCCGTGACCTTCCGGTGGAAGAGGCGGTGAAGGACGTGAGCATTCCCGACCGGCAGGAGCTGGAGGAAACCGCCAGAAAGATCATCCTGCGGGTCGGACAGGCGGACCCGGACCCCGAACGGATGGAGCGCTACCTTACAGGCCTGGTGAGGCGGAAGTTCGACGGAATGCTCGAAGGCGCCCTGGTTCGTGAAGTGGTGCGAGAACTGCTTTCGGCCGACAGGGCCGATCCTGCATGACCGCAGAAGAATAGGGAGGTGATCCCAGCTGTCTTCCGACCGTTACAAGGGATACAGGGGCAGAGGCCTCGAATGTCTGAAGAAATACGATGTGGGCGTGTGGTCGGACGTGGAGATAAAATCCACCAGGGGGGGATTCAAGGGCGTCATCCTGCCTCGCTCGGAGACCGCGGACGATTACCACATAGTGCTCAAGATCCATAACGGCTACAACGTGGGAATAGACGTGGACACCGTCCAGTCCATTAAGGAGAAGGGCAGAATAGAGGCCCATTACAAGATACCGGAGAAGGAGTTTCCCTTCGACCCCGGCAAACCCGACGTCAAACTGTTCGGGACCGGCGGCACCATAGCGTCCAGGCTCGATTACAGGACCGGCGCCGTCATTCCCGCGTTCTCACCGGGAGAACTTTACGGCTCGGTGCCGGAACTGGCGGACATATGCAACCTGAAGACCGAGAAGCTGTACGGAGTGTTCAGCGAGAACATGGGCCCGGAGCAGTGGAAGGGGACGGCGGAGGCCATCGGCAGGGAGATCGAGAACGGAGTGGACGGCATCGTCATAGGTCACGGGACGGACACCATGCACCATACCGCCGCGATTCTATCGTTCATGGTCCAGGACCCTCCGGTCCCCATAGTGATGGTGGGCTCGCAGCGGTCAAGCGACAGACCCTCCAGCGACGCCGCCATAAACCTGATGAACGCCACCTACGCCGCGGCCAGGAGCGACATAGCGGAGGTGATGGTTTGCATGTTCGGTCCCACCAGCGACCAGTACGACCTCCTGCACAGGGGCACCAGGGTGAGGAAGATGCACTCTTCCTACAGATCCACCTTCAGGACCATAGGCGACATTCCCCTGGCAATGGTCAGGAAGGACAGTATAACCATCCTCAATGAGGACTACAGGAAGCGGCGCGGGGACCGGAAGGTGAAGATAAACACCGCCTTCGACCCCAGGGTCTCCATCGTCTACTACTACCCCAACATGCAGCCGGACATAATCGATTCACTGGTGGACAACGGCTACAGGGGAATAGTGATAGCCGGCACCGGACTGGGTCACGTTAACAAGCCCCTCTATCCCTCCCTGAAGAGAGCGTGCGACCGGGGGGTCCACGTCTACATGACGGTGCAGACCCTGTGGGGGTACGTGCAGATGTTCGTCTACGATACCGGCAGGGACATAATGGACCTGGGAGTGGTACCCGCCGCCAACATGCTTCCGGAGGTGGCGTACGTTAAGCTGTGCTGGGCCCTTGGCCAGACAGGTGACCGGGAAGAGGTCAGGGAGATAATGTGCAATCCCATAGCCGGAGAGATAACGGAGAGGGAGCCTCACAACGGCTACCTGATACTCCAGGGAGGGGTGCCCGAGGTGGAGGAATTCATCAGCAGGTACAACAGATGATTCCCGCGGTTGCCGAATTCCGTAGTTGACCCCGCTCACAGGGAACTATATTATTTATTCGTGATAAATACATCGATGAGTCCCAGGCTGCTCGGAATGTGCATAAACGGCATATGCAGAGCAGCATTTTTTTGTTCATGTTCATCAGTCCCGCCCATAACGGGAAACTTCCAGGAAGGAGTACTCAATGAACATTGACATCAGCGGAAGGCATTTCGACCTTACGGATGCCCTGAAGCAGCACGTTGAGAAGAAACTGAGCACGATCGACCGATTCTACGACGGTATAATGAACATACATGTGATCCTCGAGGTGACATCCGGCACCAACCATGTACATATTCAGGTTCGGGGCAACCATATCAAGCTGGACTCGAAAGCCAAGTCCCACGATATCTACTCCGCTTTCGACGACGCGTTCGAAACCCTCGAAAGCCAGGTACGCAAGTTCAAGGACAAGATGCACAACCACAGAAAGAACCACGATACCAACGGTGAGTCCGTGAGCTACTATGTGCCGGCGGAGGAGTCGGATCTTGAGGGGGGTATACTCATCGATGACACCAGGGTAATACCCAGGCTGAACACCGAGGAAGCCATAATCAACTACGAGATAGACCCTGATGAGCGCTATGTATTTCAGAACAATGAAACGGGCAGACTGAGTGTTGTCTATTCCGCCAGCGGGGGCAAGACCCAGGTGGTGGAGCTGGTCAGAGAACAGGAGTAACGGAGCTGGTCCCCATGAGAGACATCCCCGACAGGAAGGAACTCACCGTCGGAAGGCTGTTCGATATACTGGGTGACGAGCTGGATCTTCGCCCGGTGAACGGAGACACCGGGCACGACAGGACGGTTTCATCCCCCGACATCAGCCGGCCTGGAATGGCTCTCACCGGTTATCTTCACAAGTTCCTGCACGAGCGCATACAGATATTCGGAGAGACGGAGATATCCTACCTCGAGTCCCTTCAGGACCATGAGAGAAGTTCATCGCTCACCTCCCTCTTCGACCTTCCCGTCTACTGCTCTATCGTCACCAAGGATCTGGAACCTCCGAAGGAACTGGTGGACCTCTCCGAGAAGAACGGCGCCGCCCTTTTCCGTTCCAGCCGGGACACCACTCCCCTCATACATGACCTGACGAATTTCCTGGATCTCGTTTTCGCTCCCAGGACTGATGTCTACGGAACACTGGTGGAGGTGTTCGGGGCCGGCCTGCTGTGCACCGGAAGGAGCGCGATAGGGAAGAGCGAGACGGTCCTGGGTCTCATAGAGAGGGGCCACAGGCTCATAGCCGACGACATCGTTCACGTGCACCGCATAGGCAGCGCCCTGTTCGGGGCCGGCGACTCCGCCATGGCCCATCATATGGAGATAAGGGGACTGGGGCTGGTGGATGTTTCCGCTTTCTACGGAATAAGGGCGGTAAAGGACAGGCAGCAGATAAGCCTCGAGGTAAAGCTGGAGGAATGGACCAGGGAGAACCAGGATTTCGACAGGACCGGCCTTGTCCAGCAGCTCAGCACAATACTGGACCTTCCGATACCCAGGACGGTCATACCCGTGCTTCCCGGCAGGAACCTCACCCTCCTCCTGGAGGTCGCGGTGATGAACCACCTGCTGCTGAAGAAAGGCAGGAACGTGCCGGAAGAGGTGGAGAGGGACCTGATCCACCGAATAATCAGGAAAGAGACCGAATCCAGAGGCGAATGAACCGAACCGGAGGCTCCATTGAAAACTGAGAAAGCCGAAGTGGTGAACACGCTGGGAATTCACGCCAGGCCCGCGGCCCAGATAGTCAAAACCGCTTCACTGTTCGACAGCACCGTCGACCTCACGGTCGACGGAGTGACGGTCAACGCGAAGAGCATCATGGGGGTGATGACGCTGGCGGCGTGCAGGGGAAGCGTCATAGAGGTGAAGGCGGAGGGAGAAGATGAACAGGAAGCCGTCAGTTCCGTCGTCAGGCTCATTCGGGAAGGGTTTGGAGAGGACTGAATGATTTGAGCATCAGACTTACCGGAGTGCCCGCCTCGCCGGGCGTTTCCATAGGACCCGCCTTCCTCCTGAACGTGGAGGAGATAAGGGTAAGGAAGAGGGAGCTCACGACCGAGGACCAGGTGGAGGTGGAGCTTGGCAGGTTCAGGGAGGCCCTGGAGCAAACCCGGAAGGAACTGGAGATCATATCCGACAGGATAAGCGACCTGATAGAGGGGCAGCAGCTTATCGAAGTCCACATACTCCTTCTCAACGACCCCTCGTTGATATCCGACGTGGAACGGAGGATAAGGCGGGAGAAGGTAAGCGCGGAGTACGCTGTGAGCCAGGTTCTGTACGATGTCCTGGAGAGGTTCAACTCCATGAAGGACCCCTACCTCAGAAGCAGGGGGGCGGACGTGCGAGACGTGGGCCGAAGGCTCATGGCCAATCTGATGGGCACGGAGCGGGAAGCGCTGAAAACACTGAACAACCCGGTCATCCTGGTCTCCCGTGACCTCGACCCCTCCCAGACGGCGGGACTCTCCCGCAGGCAGCTCCTGGGCATCGTGACCGACCTTGGTGGATCCACATCTCACACTTCCATTCTGGCCAGGAGCATGGGCATACCGGCGGTTGTCGGTCTGGGGGACGTGGCGGAGTGCGCTTTGCCGGGACAGACGGTGATAATCGACGGCATCCACGGCACCGTGATACTCGACCCCGACGATGAGGAACTGGAGTACTATTCCCATCTGAAGCAGAGATACAACATCGCGGAGGCCGAGATAGCCCTTAACGCCGAGAATCCCACCGTCACCGCGGACGGCATTCCCATAGAGCTTTCAGCCAACATAGAGTTCTCCCAGGAGGCGGACCAGGTTGGACGTTTCGGAGGCCGGGGAGTGGGACTCTTCAGGACCGAGTTCATAAGGATGCTGGCGCCGGGTGGGGGGGACTGCGAGGAAGCTCATTACGAGGCGTACACGCACGTTCTCGAAACCCTGGATCCGGACCCGGTGATAATCAGGACCCTGGACCTTGGGGGGGACAAGTTCCTGGACACCATACCAACGGTGGAGAGGAACCCGTTCCTCGGGTGGAGGGCAATCAGGATATGTCTTGACAGGCCGGAGAAGTTCACCCCCCAGCTGCGGGCCCTTCTCAGGGCGGCCAGGTTCGGCAACTGCAGAATAATGATACCCATGATCACGGACCAGAGCCAGATAATCAGGGTCAGGTCCATGCTGAAGGAGATAGCGGCCAGGCTCGACCGGGAAGGGGTGAAGAGGGGCGATATCCCCCCCCTTGGAATAATGGTGGAAACCCCGGCGGCAGCACTGGCTGTGGACCTGCTCATCCCCCACAGCGATTTTTTCTCCATAGGCTCCAATGACCTCACCCAGTATACCCTGGCGGTGGACAGGGGCAGCCCCTACGTCTCCGAGCTCTTCGATTCTTTCCATCCGGCGGTCATCCGTCAGATATCGATGGTGGCCGAAAAATGCAGGGAAGCTGAAAAATGGGTGGGCATCTGCGGCCAGATGGCCAGCGACCCCCTGGCCGTTCCCCTTCTTCTCGGTTTCGGTCTCAACGAGTTCAGCGTCCCCATCACGCTGATACCGGACGTCAAGGAGATGATAAGGGTCATCGAGATGAAGGAAGCGGAGGAAATCGCCGCCACCGCCCTCTCCATGGGTTCCGGTGATGAGATAAGGAGGTTCGTACTTCATTACGTCGCCTCAAGGTATCCGCAGATAATACTGGACGAGATACACCGTGACAGGAAGGATGGTGACGTCTGATATGCACGCGATAATCCCCGTGGCGGGAAAGGGCACCAGAATGAGACCTCTCACATGGTCCGTCCCCAAGGTCCTCATTCGACTCGCGGGGAACACCATGCTGGGACACATAATCGACGGCCTGGTCGACTCCGGGGTGGATCACATTACTCTGATCGTAGGTTACCTGGGGGATGAGATAGTGGACTGGACCCGGAAGAACTACCCTGACATAGAGGTCGATTTCGCCTTCCAGGAGAAGATGGACGGACTTGCCTCCGCCATCAGCCTCGCTTCTCCCATGGCGGATGACCGCCCGACACTGGTGGTGCTGGGAGACACCCTTTTCAGCGCGGACCTTAAAGAGGCCATAAGTGAAGACCGCAATATGATAGCCGTCAGAAGGGTGGAGGACCCCAGGAGGTTCGGCGTGGTGGTCATGCAGGGTGACAGAGTAATGAAGCTGGTGGAGAAGCCTTCGGAGTTCGTCAGCGACCTGGCCATAGTCGGAATATACGGCTTCCGGTCCGGCAGCCTTCTCATGGAGGCAACGGAGAGGCTCGTACGAAGCGGCAGGAAGACAAGGGGCGAGTACCAGCTCACCGACGCCATGCAGATGATGCTGGACGAAGGACACAGGTTCGGCGCATTCCAGGTGGACGGATGGTACGACTGCGGCAAACCGGAGACCATTCTCACCACCAACCGCCGGCTGCTGGAACTGGGAAGGGGCAGGGACCCGGGCGGCATTGAAGGCTCGCTGGTCATCCCTCCCGTGAGCGTGGAGGAGGACGCGGAGATAGCATCCTCGATCATCGGTCCCTTCGTCTCCATTTCCGGGGGATGCAGAATAGAGGGCTCCATTGTCTCGAATTCCATCCTCGGGGCTGGAACGGCCATAAAGGAAACCATGGTCCGTGATTCCATTACAGGCGAAGACGTCAAGGTCACCGGCTCAGCCGCCAGGCTCACAGCCGGCAGTTCGTGCCAAGTTGAGATCCGCTAGCCCCGGAGGGAGCAAAGGACCGGTACTGATATACGCTGACGCCCTTGGCAACAGGGGCGGTACCGGTGTTTACCTCGAAAGGCTGCTGTTCGGACTGAGCGGAATAGATACCGGTGTCCTCGCGGCGGTGGGAGGAGTTATCACCACCCCCCGAAGGGCACTGGACATGAAACCTATGTCCGGCGCGGTAAAGATCATATGGGAGAACCTGCTCATTCCGGCAACAGGGAGGAGGCATCGGCCCGGCCTTGTCCATCTGCCCGCATTCTCCGGAAGAGGGGTTCCCGGGGTCCCGCTGGTGGTCACGCTGCATGATCTGGCTTTCTGCCGCCATCCCTCCTGGTTCCCCCCCTTCAGATCGATCTACTACAGACTGCACTTCAAAAGGGTTGCCCTGAAGGCGGACGCTGTGATGGTGGACAGCGATTTCACCGGAGAAGAGGCGGCGACTCTCCTGAAGGTGGAAAGGGACAGGATTCGAAGGATATATCTGTGCACGGAGCCGTTCTTGGAAGATCCGGAGATCTTCAGGGACGCCTTCGACATTCGTAACGGCTACATCGTCTTCGCAGGCACGGTCGAGCCCAGAAAGAACCTGAGCGCTCTACTGAAAGCATGGCCGGAAGTAAGGCGGGAGCACCCCGGGCTGACCCTGGTTATAGCGGGAAGGTGGGGCTGGGGACCGCCGGACCTTAGAAGGGACCTCATGGGAACCGCGGGAGTGCTGCATACCGGCAGTCTGTCCGAGAAACTTCTGAAGAGCTGTGTCAGCGGCGCTTCCCTCATGGTCTACCCCTCCCTGTACGAGGGTTTCGGCCTGCCGCCGCTGGAGGCCGCGTCGGCGGGTGTACCTTCGGTTGTGACTCCCGCCGCGGCTCTGACCGAGATCTACTCGGGTATTTCGACTGTGGCTTCCGGGTTCGATCCCCGGTCCATCTCCATGGCCGTTCTGGAAGCGCTGGACACCGCGACGGACAGGGGGAAGCTCAAAGGTTTCGCCGCCCTTCACACCATAGAAGGAATGACAGAGAAGGTCCTCGGGGTGTACGGGGAGTTCTCCGTTTGAGAGTGCTGCAGGTGTACAAGGACGTCCACCCCTTCCTCACGGGGGGGATAGAGAGGTACATTCACGACCTCTCGGCATTCCTGTCGCAGAGGGGCCACCGGGTAACGGTGCTGGTGGCGGGAAGAGAGGGGCGGGAAAGGACTGTCTCCGGTTTCAGGGTGGCGGAGTACCCCTGCGTCGCCCGAGTGCTGTCCAACCCCATATCACCGGGGCTGGGAAGGATGCTGGACTCCATCGAAGCCGACGCGGTGCAGTTCCATGTTCCCCTTCCTTCAGCAGTCATGGCCCGGCTCCTGTCCGTGAGCCGCACGCCCTACATCGTAACCTATCACAGCGATATAGTCAGGCAGGCATTCCTCATGCCGCTGTACGGCCCATTCCTCAGAAGATTTCTCCGGGGCGCGGAAAGGGTCCTGGCAACCTCTCCCGTCTACAGGGACACTTCCCCCTACCTCTCCGGCCTGGACAACACCGAAGTGGTTCCCATCGGAACGGATACGTCCCTGTTCACCCCGGCCGCCGGAGAGACGGACGGAAGCTACGCCCTGTTCGTCGGGAGATTCCGGAGCTACAAGGGGATAGAGGTACTCCTGCGGGCCTGGAGGGAGTTCCCGGAGAAAAGGCTGATAATGGCAGGCGGGGGTCCTCTGGAAGGACTCGTTTCCAGAGTTGCGCGGCGGGACCGGCTGAACATCGTCATGGAGAGAGACCCGGACGACAGGAAACTGCTGGAGCTCTACCGGAACGCGGGGTTCCTGGTTCTTCCATCCACCATGCGCAGCGAAGCCTTCGGCATGGTCCAGACGGAGGCGATGGCCTGCGGGGTGCCTGTCATCAGCACCGCCCTTCCCACCGGCGTGCCATGGGTGAACATGCATGGAGTGAGCGGGCTCGTGGTACCGCCGGGAGACCCGCTGGCGCTGGCGGAGGCGGTCAGGAAGATGAGCGACCCGGCCGTCCGGAGCGAACTCTCGAAGGGAGCGCTGCGCAGAGCCAGGGAGGAGTTCGACTCCGGGGACCTGTTCCTGCGGGTGGAGAAGATACTGCTGGAGGCCGCCGATGCGGGAAGGAACTGATACGGCGCGGGGACGGGCCGGGATAGAAGTGCTGCTGGTAATACTGGCCACGGGCGCCGCGGTCATCGAGAACATGGTCCCGAGACCGCTCCCGTTCATCAAGCCCGGGCTGGCAAACGTCGTCACAGTAGCCGCCGTGGTCAGGTACGGACTACTCACCGGTCTGCGGGTCAATATCCTAAGGTCCACAGGAGCCGCACTGATCATGGGAACCCTGGCTACTCCGGCATACCTTCTGTCCATGGCCGGAGGGGCGGCCTCGGCGGCGGTGATGGGAACCGCGAGAAAGTTCTTCTCCATACCCGGGATGTCGGTTGCCGGAAGTCTATCCAGCCTGTGGGTTCAGCTTCTGGCGGCTTCCGCGCTGATTCCGGGACTGCCGGTATCCTCCCTTCTGCTTCCGGTGTCCCTATGGGGTTTCCTCTCGGGGGCTGTTACAGGTATTGTTGCCGCAGTACTGCTGAGAAAGGGATTCCTGTCATCGGCGGCCGCAGGGGTTGATTCAGTCTGTGCGCCGGAATAGATTACGGATGCTGGAGGTATTGTGCTTCATAATCGCTCGAACGGTTTCTGGATTGCGATATCCTTCTTCGGAATGATGACCGGTACCGTTTTCGGTGAGTCGATCGCGGCCGTGCTTCCCGAATCGTCCACCGCCCTCCGGTCCTTTTTCGGGGGAGCGCTGGAGTTTTCGGTCGGACCATTCGGGTTCGATCTCATAGTGTTCAGGTTCGCCCTGGAGGAGATAGCTTTCAAGCTGAACCTGATGAGTTTTGCCGGGCTGATGTTCGTGGGTTATCTTTACCGCTGGTTCTGAGCAGGCCCCAACGGATCGGGAGTAATAATGATGTTTCGACCAGGCACCGGTGAGATAATATTAATAATCGTAGCTCTTCTTCTTCTTTTTGGAGCCAAGAGGATCCCGGACCTGGCCCGTTCCGTGGGTCAGGCTCTGCACATGTTCAGAAAAGGTATGAAAGAGGGAATCTCGAATAACGAAGACGAGGATTCTGGAAACGGGGAAGATACGAATGGCCACAGTTAGCTACAGTTCCAGGGAGATTGATTGCAAGCTTGTCTATGCCGGTCCGGGACTTTCGGGCAAGACCACCAATGTCAAGTTCATACACAGTCAGATCCCGTCCAGTGACAGGGGCAAGCTCATATCCCTGGCCACCGGCAACGAGCGAACCCTTTTCTTCGATTTCCTGCCCATAAATACAGGCACCATATATGGTTTCAAGGTAAGGCTGCATCTCTACAGCGTACCCGGACAGGCCATGTACACAGACAGCAGGCAGCTGATACTGCAGGGTGTTGACGGTATCATCTTCGTGGCCGATTCCCAGAGGGCCAGGATGGAAGCCAACATCGCCAGTCTGCGGGACCTGAAGGAGAACCTCAGGGACACGAAGCGCAAGGGCCTGAGCCTGGTTCTTCAGGCAAACAAGAGAGACCTTCCCGACATCCTGCCCACGGATACCATAAGACAGAAGCTCGGGCTGGAGCGGGTACCGTGCATCGAATCAGTGGCGATTGACGGCACCGGAGTCTTCGAGACGCTCAGGAAAGCCAGCAGAATAGTCATGAGACGTCTGCACAGGCAGTTTTCTCTTGCACTGAACGAGAAACGAGGCTGAATTGAACGAAGAAGGCAGAATGGTTGACCTCCTCCTGGTCAGGCTCAGCAGGGATGACGAGAAGCAGAAGGTCATCGACCTGCTGGTCAGCGAGCTTGGCATGAGTACGGAGGAGGCCACCGAAAAGGTGGAGAATTCCCCGGTCATTCTCAGAGAGAACGTCGAGATGGAGCAGGGCAGAATACTTCAGGACAGGATGTACCCTTTCGTCGACCTTCTGCCCAAGTACTACAAGACACCCGCGGAAGAAACCGGGAAAAAAGCCCCGGTGGCGGACACAACGCCTCCGCCCGCGCCGCCTGAGGAGGAAGAGCCGGAGGAGGAGGAGGAGGAGGAGGATTCCCTGCAGCAGGGAATATATTCTGGAACGGATGACGAGTACCCGGCGGAGGGGAGGGAGGAGCGAACCGTCCTGCCGGACGGGGAAGGCCGGAATGACGGCCTGGGCGACATAGTTGATTCTCCGAGTTCGCTCATGGACGACGATTTCGTTTCGGGGGCTTCCGCTTCCGATGATGACGAACCCCTCGTGGTCACTTCAGCCGCGGAGGAGGTCCTTACCGTGCAGAGATGCCACATCTGCGGAAGGACACCCACTACCGGGGAGAAACTGGTTCCCTGCACAACATGCGGAGAACTCACCTGCGCCGGATGCTACGACAGGAAGGAACACGTCTGCGAAAAGTGCGCCTCCCTGGGCAGAACGGTGGACCGTCCACTTGATTCGGTGCCCGAGAGAAAACCACCGGAGGAGACGGCTCGGGAGATTCCCGCCAGGGAGCGGCCTTCAGCTCCGGCGAGAAGGAAGTCCGGCAGCTCCGGACGATTCCCCGGTCTATCTCCGACGCTGATTGCCATAACAGTCCTGGTCGCCCTGCTGGCAGTCTTCCTGCTCCTTGATCCCTTTGATATTTTCGGCGGGTCAGAACAGGATGCCGGTGCAGTGCCGGCGGCGCTCCCGGATACGTCTTCCGCCGGTGAGGGACAGGAGAGCGGGATAGCCGGCCCCGATACGACCGGGACCGGGGAGACCGCCTCCGACTCTCTGGTTGCGGATTCGTTGCCTCCCCCCGTTTTCATATCACTGAGGAGCCTCACGCTGCCGGATTCACTGGCCACGGATGACTACCAGGTTCCCAGGGGCCTCACGGATTCCCCGGTCCGGGAAGTGGAGGTTCTTTCCGAATCCCTTCAGTTCCTCGCAGAACCGCTGGGACAGCTCTCGGCATTCCATTCCATAGAGATGGAGAGATTTTCCCTCATTCGAACGGAGGACGGGTACGATATACTGGTGATGTCCATACTCCATCCCGAGCCGGCGGAGAAGAGGGCCGCCCTGATCGGCGGAATAGGCCTGCTGCTGGATTCCACGATAGTCGACCAGATGGTTCTCTACTACCGCGAGAACCAGTACTACGCACCTAACATGTTCTCCTTCATCTCCGACAGTTTCAGGGTACTGGCCACATCCCCCAGCCCCTACTACCTCCAGAGGAGACAGGCGGTGATCCCCGAAACGTCGGAACTGGTTACCGGCAGCGTCTTCCAGTGGATGACGGATACAGACTGATCACACTCCCCGCCGGGAGAGTCCCGGTCGGGCGAATTCCCACCGATCACCAGACATGAGAGAGCAATGAGCAAGAAAGAGTATCTGGTAATACTGGAGTCACCGGCCAAGGCCCGCAGCCTCAGGGGCTACCTGGGTGACGAATACGAGATAACAGCCTCGAACGGCCACGTCAGGGACCTGCCGCGGAACTACATGGGCGTGGACGAGGAAAACGGCTTCAAACCTTCGTATACCATCCTGCCGGAGAAACGCAAAACTGTGGAAGACCTCAAGAAGAAGTCACGCAACTTCTCCAGGATATACCTCGCCGCGGACCCCGACAGGGAGGGAGAGGCTATCTGCTGGCACCTCTCACAGATACTGGAGAGGAAGGGGGTCACTTTCAAGAGGCTCCGGTTCAACGCAATAACCAGGGAGACGGTCCTCCGTTCTCTTAAGAAACCCAGCATGATAGACATGCAGCTGGTCGACGCCCAGCAGGCAAGAAGGGTTATGGACAGGCTTGTGGGCTACAAGGTCTCGTCCTGGCTGCAGAGGATAATGGGAAAGGGAAAGAGCGCCGGAAGGGTTCAGTCGGTGGCCCTGAGAATGATCCAGGAACGGGAGGACGACATAACAGCCTTCGTCCCCGTGGAATACTGGGTCATGGAAGCCCTTGTGCGCCAGGGAAAGGGGGAGTTCGCCGCGACCCTGACCCGGATGGACGGAAAACCCTGCTGCAAACCGGGAAAACCCCCCTGCAGCGAGAAGGAGGCCGAAGCCGTTTCCCTCAGGATGAATGAACTGTCCGATAAATGGGAGATCTCCTCCATAAGGTCCAGGGAAAGATCGGTGAAACCGCCCCCTCCCTTCATCACCAGCACCCTTCAGCAGGCCGCTTCCAGCAGGCTCTCGTATTCACCGGGAAGGACCATGTCCCTGGCCCAGCAGCTTTACGAGGGTATCTCCATCGGCAAAGGGGAGAGGACGGGCCTGATAACGTACATGCGTACGGATTCGGTCCGGATGAGCCCGGACAGCCTCAACAGCTGCAGGGAGTTCGTGAAGAGGGAATACGGGGAGGAAATGCTCGCTCCCGGGGTAAGGAGGTACAGGAGTTCCAAGGGCTCCCAGGATGCCCACGAGGCCATCAGGCCGGTGAATGTCGATCTGACGCCGGACAGCCTCAAACCACATCTGTCTTCCGCCCAGCTGTCCCTCTACCGGCTGATATGGAATCGTTTCGTAGCGACGCAGGTTCGGGACGCGAGGGTCCGGACCACCGCAGTTACCGTCACCGCGGGGGAACTCGAGATGACCGCCTCCGGGGAGGAACTCATCCAGCCCGGGTTCTCCAGGGTCGATCCGGCCTTCGTCAGGACATCGGACAGCCTTCCCGAACTCAGGAAGGGGGGAGTGTCCCTGGTGGACCTCCGGAAGGAGCAGAAGTTCACGGCCCCGCCCGCAAGGTTCACGGAGGCGAGGCTGGTATCCGAGATGAAGAAGGCGGGCATAGGAAGGCCCTCCACCTATGTCAGCACCATAAAGACCATAAGGCAGAGAGATTACGTGGAAAAGGAGGGAAGGTTCCTGAAACCAACCGAACTGGGGACCACCACCGTGAGGATACTGGTGAAGATGTTCCCCCACATATTCGAGGTTGGATTCACCGCCAGGATGGAGGACCTTCTGGATTCCATAGCCGGAGGGGATGAAACCTACTCGGGTGTCCTGGAGCAGCTCAGCGTTCCTCTGGAATCATCGCTGAAGGATGCGATGAGGAGCACTGACAGCTTAAAGGAGCAGCTCTTCGAGGAAACGGGGGAGCAGTGCCCCGAATGCGGCGCTCCCATGGTCATACGCTGGGGAAAGTACGGAAAGTTCAAAGCATGTACGGCATTTCCGAAATGCAGGTACTCGACCCCGCTGGAGGAGGAGGGGGAGACGGAGTTATCCGGAAGGACCTGCCCTCTCTGCGGAGGAAAGCTGCTGGTCAAGTCCGGCAGGTACGGCCGATACCTCGGCTGCGAGAACCATCCCGGATGCAAGCATACGGAGTCGGTCCCCACCGGTGTTCCCTGTCCGGAGGAGGGGTGCGGAGGAGAGCTGGTGGAAAAGAGGACCAGAAAGGGAAGGACATTCTACGGCTGCAGCAGGTACCCCTCATGCAGGTACGCTCTATGGAACAGACCTGTGGCCAGGACCTGCCCGCGGTGCGGTTTTCCGGTGCTGGAGGAGAAGAGGAAAGGTATCTGGTGTCCCGGATGCAAGAAGAAGATCGAGAACTGATAGAGGATTTCTGCAGCGACCTCAGGCACGGAAGGAAATTCTCGGAGAACACCATTCGGGCGTACAGGGCCGACCTGCGCAGGTTTCTTGAATACCAGCATTCGGAAGATCTCCTTTCAGGGTTCACCGTCAACGAGATAAGGGGTTTCCTCAGAAGGGAGACCTCAAGGGGCATGGATTCCGCCTCCCTCTCCCGCGAACTCTCGACCCTGCGGACCTTCGGCAACTGGCTGCTGGAGACCCGGCGGGCCGGCCGCAACCCCGCCAGGCTGGTAGCGATGCCGAAGAGTTCCAGGCGTCTGCCGGGTTTCCTGAGCGTGGCGGAGGTGAGACAGGTGATGGAAAGCTACGATCTCTCCACCGTACTGGGCATACGGAACCGGGCCATCGTGGAGATACTCTACGGCGCCGGGCTGAGGGCGGCGGAAACGGTTTCGGTGACCCTTTCCGGGCTGGATACGGCCGAAAGGCAGGTTTCGGTCACCGGAAAGGGCAACAGGGAGAGAATAGTTCCCCTGCCGGAACCAACCTGCCGTTCACTGGACAGATGGATGGAGAGAAGGGTGGAACTGGTCCCCGAGGGGGCAGCCGATCCCGGGACTGTTTTCGTCAGTGTCAGAGGACGCAAGCTTGACCCCAGGGATATCCGGCGTATTGTTGCATGCGGAGTGAGAAAGGCTGCCAGGGCCGCGGGTGCCACACCGCATACGTTCCGGCACAGTTTCGCGACCCATCTTCTTGACAACGGGGCCGACCTCAGGGCGGTACAGGACATGCTGGGCCACAGCAGTCTCTCCACTACACAGATATATACTCATCTCACGATGGAACGGCTTAGAGAGGCCTACAACAAAGCACATCCCAGGGGGAAAGAGTGACTGACAAGAAGCTTGAATCAAGAAGTGTTCGAACCGACAGGGCCATAGCGGTCGCAGTGGCCCTCGCAGCGCTCCTCACTTACGTTCTGACACTGGCGCCCAGCGTCAGCTTCTGGGACAGCGGTGAGTACATAACCGCATCCTGGACCGCGGGGGTCCCGCACCCGCCCGGCGTCCCGCTGTTCGTTCTTCTCGGCCGCTTCAGCACCATCGTGTTCTCCTTCCTGCCGGGAGTGGCCAGCAGGGTCAACCTGATGTGCGCCCTTGCCGGGGCCGCCACCATCGGCCTCCTGGTCCGTCTCGTGCAGCGGTGGGGAAGGAGGATGGGCTTCACTTCCGCCTGGTACAGGCCGATGTCGGTGCTGTCGGGACTGACAGCGACCTTCAGCTACTCAATATGGCGCAACAGCAACGCCACGGAGACCTACGCCACAGCCCTCCTGCTGACTTTCATAATAATGTGGTCCTTCGACTGCTGGATAGAGAGGTACGCGGAGAGGAAGCACAGGAAGGGGTGGAAGGACCACGGCGGCTGGGGGGAGGCCAGGTACCTTCTTCTGATTTCCTACCTGATAATACTCGCGGTTGCCAACCACGGCAGCGTACCGCTGGTCACCGGCCCCCCCATACTCCTGATGTACATTATTTACGCCTTCAGGAAGAAGACCGACATCTGGAAGCGCTCCTGGTTCATACTGACCATACTCGGCCTCGTTGTGCTGGCATTCAGCATTCACCTGTACATGCCCATTCGGGCGGTTCAGGACCCGGAGGTGAACGAGACCGACTCAAGCAGATGGGAGAACTTCGAGAAGGCGTTCACCAGGGACCAGTACGGAAGGACGTCCATTCTGGACCGGAAGGGGCCCTTCCACCACCAGCTCAGGCTCTACCTGAAGTACCTCTCATGGCAGCCCGGAAGGGTGGACAGCGGATGGGACCGGCTGCTGGGCGACACCGGCGGGCCGGCGGCGGCCATGCTGATGCGCATAATTCTCCTGTTCGGGGCGATATACGGACTGGTGGTGCTGGGAATGAGGAGGCCGAAACTGCTTCTATACCTCGGTTTTCTGTTCCTGATGTCATCCATACTGTTCATATTCTTCATACTGAATTTCAAGACAGGCCTGGAGGGAACCCCGGCCGGGGAGGTGAGGGAGAGGGACTACTTCTTCGGAGCCTCCTTCGCCCTGTTCGCCATATTCTCCGGAATAGGCCTGGTATCCGTCTTCAGGGACTTCCTGTCCGAGAAGTCCAGGCTGGCGTGGGCCACTCTTGCCATTCCTCTTCTGATGTTCACCGCGAACCATCACAGGTGCGACCGGTCGAATTCCTACTTCGCCCACGACTACGGCATAAATCTGCTGGAGAGCGTCCCGGAGAACGCCGTTCTGATAACCAACGGCGACAACGACACCTTCCCCCTGTGGTTCGCCCAGGGTGTGCTGGGGGTCCGCAGGGACGTGATTGTCAGCAACCTCAGCCTTATGAACACCAACTGGTACGTGCAGCAGCTGGTGGACAGGGATTCTCTGCTCCTGGATTTCGACGACCACGGACTTGTACACCGGCTTCGGCCTGTGTATATCTGGGGCCCCCATCACTTCCACGTGGAGAGGTACGGAATGCCCGAGTATTCGCCGGTGGACGGCGAGATACTCAGGACCACCTTCGACCAGCCCTGGCCGTGGGCCGTAACCCACGGCTCCATGGCCGTGGCCATTCCAATCGAAGGTCTGTCCAGCCAGGGAGTGCTGAGCATGCAGGACCTGGTGCTCCTGAACATGATAAAGAACAGGCCGATCCACGGCAGGGAGATATACTTCGCCGGAACCGTGGCGACGGAGAGCAGACAGTACCTCGAACCCTACCACATGATGGAGGGAATCGCTTTCCGAGTGACCGACAGGCCGGTGGTGGACGCCGTCAACGGCTCCAGGGGATGGGAGCTGATGGAAAACTACCGGTTCACCGGGGTGGAGGACCCATCCGTATTCAAGTGCGACCAGGCGGTGCAGCTGCTGAAGAACTACGTTTCCGCCTATCACAGACTGGCCTACCACTACATCGACAGAGGCCGGCCGGACAGCGTCCAGATGGTACTCGACAGGTCGGAGGAGCTTTTCACCACCCTTCCCGACGCCTGGGCCGAAGTCCTTCCCCGCAGGGCCATGATAGTCGCCAGACTGGTGGACGGGATGCACGGTCCCGCTGCCGCCTCGGATACACTGCAGGCCATCGCCGACCGGACACTGGACAACGCCAGGAGACTGGACAGCCAGGAACTGGCGGGACTGGCGCTGAACCTCTCCAGCCTGGCGACCGGCACGGATAATACCCTGGGCTACCGGCAGGAGCTGGAGTACAGGCAGCTCTTCGACAGCCTGGACGACGGTTCCCCCGCCTTCGCCTGGCTGCGGGTGGAGGTCGCTCTCCTGTTCTCCGACTACATAGGCGCCTGGAGGATAGTGGAGGAGATGGACCCCGGCGCGGACCCGGCCTACGCCGGCCTGGCGGCCATGGCGGATTCCTCCCTTGCCGCCATACTGAACAGCTCTCCGCTGGGATACAGGATCAATATTCGGGACACGGGCCTTTCCATACTCTTCGAATCCATGGAGCCATCCTCGGTCTCCGGGCTGGACCTGAATGAACAGGCCACAGCGGGCAGGATCATGGAAGAGATGTTGAGGCTCTCCTCCCGGAGCCATCTGATATCGGCCGCCGCTTCGGGTATCGTTCTTTCCCGAAGCATGGAAGACCCGCAGGAGGCCAGCGTGGTGGAAAACCTGGCCCTGAGGATACTGAACGATCCTGTCGAGGAGACCGTATCGTGGACAAGATGGTTCCGCACGGAGAGCAACAGGGTATCGCCGGAGGCCCTGGCCTGGATGGCGGCGAAGGGCGGAAGGCCCGGCATGATGTACGCCGCTCTCTACCGGAGCGAAGTCATGTCGGCCTCCGCACTGGCTCGGGTCCTGGAGGACCCGGAGGCCTACGCCGCGGGTGTACCCGACCCCGGCAGGGGTATGGGCGACTATTCCTGGGTCAACCTGCTGGAGGGCGACCAATGACGGCAGAACTGCGGTCGACCACCGTAGTGGGCATAGTCAGGGATGGAAAGGCCGCCATGGCGGCGGACGGCCAGGTCACCCTGGGGGATACCGTCCTGAAGAGCACCGCCAGGAAAATAAGAAGGCTCTATTCCGACACCGTCCTGGTGGGATTCTCCGGAACCGGCGCCGACGCCTTCGCCCTGGTGGAGAGGCTGGAGGAGAAACTGGAGACAGCCAGGGGCAACCTTCCCAGGGCGGCGGTTGACCTTGCCCGCGAATGGCGGGCCGACAAGTACCTGAGGGAGCTGGAAGCACTGCTGGCCGCGGTGGACCGCGACCATGCCCTGCTCATAGGCGGCTCCGGCGAGATAGTCGAGGCGGAAGATGGAATAGTGGCTGTAGGTTCAGGTCATCCATACGCCATCGCCGCTGCGCGGGCCCTGGACGGGCACACCAGGATGGGACCGGCCAGGATCGCGTTCGAGAGCATCAGGATAGCCTCCGGAATATGCATCTACACCGGAGGCGACATACAGCTGGAGGAGCTTGGCTGATATGAACAGGGAACCCGCGCGGATGAACGACAAGGGAGACTACACCCCGTCGGAGACAGTGAAGTGGCTTGACCGCCATGTGGTTGGCCAGGCCGCTGCAAAGCGGTCGGTAGCCATAGCCCTTCGCAACAGGTACCGGCGTCGGCTGGCGCCGGACGATATCAGGCCCGAGATATATCCCAGCAATCTGATAATGATGGGGCCCACCGGCATAGGGAAGACGGAGATAGCCAGAAGGCTGGCTAATCTCACCGGCGCCCCCTTCGTGAAGGTTGAGGCCACCAAGTACACCGAAACCGGATACGTGGGCAGGGACGTGGAATCCATGGTGCGGTCGCTGGTGCGGCAGGCGGTGAACATTGAAGCGGAGAGAGAAAGAAAGGACCGGGCGGAGCATGTCGAGCAGGCGGTGACGGGAAAACTCGTCGCAGCGCTGAAGAGTTCCGGTTACGAAACCATATCCGACGCGGAACTGAAGAGAATGCTGGAAAGCGGTTCCCTGGAGGACACCAGGGTGGAGATGATACTTCCCGACCAGCTTCCAAACATGGAGATAATGCCCCTGATGCCCGGCGCCGGTTTCGACAATGCCGCGGGAGAAAACCTCAAGAAACTCATGCAGAAGATGATGGGCGGCAGGAGGAAGCGGACCGAGCTTCCGGTCTCCGAGGCCAGGGAGAGGCTTCGAGAAGAGGAGATGGGCAGGCTCCTCGAGGGCAGCGACCACATTTCCAGGGGGCTGACGCTGGCCCAGGAGGAGGGTATCATCTTCATCGACGAGATAGACAAGATAATCGGGATCAGCGAGAGCAAGGGCCCGGAAGTTTCCAGGGCCGGCGTTCAGAGGGACCTGCTTCCCATCGTGGAGGGCTGCGCTGTTCAGACAAGGTACGGTCCGGTGGTGACGGACCATATCCTGTTCATAGCCGCGGGAGCCTTCAACGGGTCGAGCCCCTCCGACCTCATTCCGGAGCTGCAGGGCAGGTTTCCCATGAGGGTGGAGCTGGATCCCCTTTCGGAGGAAGACCTTTTAAGGATCCTCACCGAACCGGAGAATTCACTTCTGAAGCAGTACACGTCGCTTCTGGAAGCGGACGGTGTGAAACTGAGGCTCAGCCGGGGGGCCTCCCGTGAAGTGGCCAGGGTAGCCAGCCATCTCAACCAGGAGACCGACGACATAGGCGCAAGAAGGCTCAGGCCGGTACTGAGCTACCTGCTGGACCAGCAGCTGTTCGGAGCCCCCGATCTGGTCAGGGGTCCGGTGAGCATATCCGGGACCTCGGCGAAGAGTATCCTTCTTGACCTTGCTGATCGAAGAGAAGATGGTAATTATATACTCTGAGTTCCAGAAGCATTGAGAAACGGGGATAAATGCACAGATCAGTAAATGAAGTTGCCTACAAGATAGTCTACTACGGTCCCGGTCTTTCGGGAAAGACCACGAATCTCAGGAGGATACGGGATCTGATAGCCCCGGAACACAGGGGAAGACTGGTTACGCTGTGCACCAGGGGAGAGCGGACCGTATTCTTCGACTTCCTTCCCGTCAACTTCGCGTCCATCGGGAACGACAGGGTAAGGCTCCACCTCTATTCGGTTCCCGGACAGGCCTACTACTCTCTGAGCAGAAAGGTCATCCTTGATGGCGTGGACGGAATAATCTTCGTCGCGGACAGCCAGACCGAGAGAATGGACGCCAACGTCGACAGTATGGAGGACCTGGAGAGCAACCTGGATTCCTACGGCCTGAAACTATCCGACGTGCCCTCGGTACTGCAGTTCAACAAGAGGGACCTTCCCTCCATAGCATCGGTGGAGGAGATGGAGCAGCTGCTGAACCGCTACGGATGGCCCTCAATTGAATCCGTGGCCATCGGCGGAAGCGGTCCGGTGGAAACCCTCAAGATAATGTCGGTCATTATAGCGAAGCAGCACTCAGGGCTCCTGTCCTGATCCGCGGCCGCCGTCCTTTCATAAGCCATGGAAAGCCCAGCGATGTTCCGTAGAACCGGTGTTCTGACAACAGCCCTGCTTCTCGCCGCGGCGGTTGCGGCGGGATTCCTCTTCCGGAGCCTGGTCGCCTCCTCCGTGCTTCCCCCTCCGAAAAGGATGCAGGCCGAAACCACCCAGGCCTACCGTTACGCGAAAATGTTCTCCATGACCGGCCATATTCCTGAAGTCGATACCCTGGTTATGCATCCGCGGGGCATGAATACCTTTCACAACTCCATATTCGAGGAGTACGTGGCCGGAGGTATCCACAGGATAGCGGGGGGGGACTTCGATGGTTTCATCAGGGCTTTCGCGCTTTTCTTCCCTCTGCTGGTTATCCCCATGCTCTACCTGTGGATGCGCGGGGCAGGATTCGAAAAATGGACCTCCCTTCTGGCTTCCGGTCTTTACGCCTTTCTTCTTCCGGCCATCCTCAGGGCAAGGGGCGGGTCCCTCTACAGGGAGACCGTCGCCCTGCCCATGCTCGTGGCTCTGGGATGGCTTACCGAGAGGACACTTGCCGAAGAGGATGAACGGGCCGCCATGAGATTCGGCGTATCCGCGGGAGTTGTCCTGTTCATGTCACTTGCCGCGTGGAAGGTCACAGCCTTCATCTCGTTCTTCCTGCTTCTTTATCTGTTTTGGAGGAACTGGCGAAGGGGAGACGTACCCCTGTCCGCCAGGATATCCCTGGCCTCCGCCCAGATAGCCGCTTCCGTCCTTCTGCCCCACATGAGGCATGACGGGGCGCTGATAAGCCCGGCCACGGTCATGGCGGTGTTTCTGCTCCTGCCCCGGTTCAGACCGGTCTGGTACCCGCTGTGCGCCACTGTCCTGGCCGCGGCATCCTCTTTCATCGGTCAGGCCGCCACCGGTCACGTGTCATCGGTGATAGCGGCAAAGCTGAGGTTCCTCTTCAGCCATCCGGAGAACCCCCTGCTTCTGTCGGAGGACGCCAGGCTGTTCTGGGTGCCCGGTTACACCAGCCCCTCGCCGGCCCAGTTCCTTCTGCTCTTCGGAGTGCCCCTCCTGGCGGCCCTGCCGGGAGCAAGGGCGTTCTTCAGGGAGAGGGGGAACAGGCTCATTTTCTGGTTCCTTCCCCTCTCGCTGGCCGGCTACCTCTTCTTCGACAGGCTGATGGTGTTCCTGGCCGTGGCTCTCGTTCCGGTTATCGCCGCAACCTTCAGAAGGAGATGGCTGATAGTCCCCGTGGCCCTGGCCATCATCCTTCAATCCCTGTTTCCCGGGGTCATAGCGGGAGCAATCGACAGGGTCGGACTGCGGTTCGAGGATTCATCCTCAATGCTGGGCGACCGTGAGCTTGATTCCTTCCTGGACTGGCTGGACAGGGAAACGGAAAGCGATCGGGCCGTTCTGAGCTACTGGCACATATCCGGCCTGATTTCGGCCTACGCGGAGCGTCCGGTAGTAACCCATACCTTCTTCGAGAGCGAATACAACAGGGAGACAATAATCAGGTTCGCCGAGACCATGTTCATGCCGGAGGACAGCCTGGTGGCCTTCATGAGGGACCGGGACTGCCGGCTGCTGGTGTATCAGGCGGATTTCCTGCTGGACAGTAGCTTCAGCGGCCTGCTCTACCTCGCGGGGCTGCGGGAAGAACCGGAACAGGCCGTAGCCCGGCAGCTTCATTACAGGCCCGAAACGCTGGATTCACTCGTTCTCCTCCACCAGGGACCCTCCCTCCGCGTCTACGGCCGGGGGTACCGGGAGGCTGCTGACCTTCCCAGGCGGTTCCTGTTCGTGGAACGGTACGCCCACTGCTACAGCGGCTACGACCAGGCAAAGGCCATCCTGGAGGACATGAGGGGATGGTCAGGCTACCTGGCGGACAGGGGCATAGAGATCAACGACCCTGACATGCTTTCGGGCGCGCTCCTTCTGGGCCTTGCGGGCGGCGGTCCCGCCGAGGTTACCGAAAGTATGCTCAATGACCTCATCCAGCTGTATATTCAGGGCGGCTACCGGCTGGACCACCTGGCGGAGGATATCGAGAGCTTCACCTGGTGGACCGGCGAAAGGCCCGCCCTCAGGCTTCTGCTGGCGAGGCTTTTCGCGGCCGAGGGCCGGCCGGAGGAAGCCAGGGAGGAATACTTCCGGGTGCTTGAGGAGGACCCGGCGAACCGGGAAGCCCGCCTGGAGCTGGAACTGCTGGAAAGGGAGATGGGCGGCGTGGGGGAGGAAACAGGGAATAATGCTGAAATTCGTTAAAATGAGCGGCGCCGGCAACGACTTCATACTCATAGACAACCTGGACGGAACCACTGACACTCCGGTTACCGCTGAGCTTGTGAGGGCTCTCTGCCGAAGGGGACTCTCGGTAGGCGCTGACGGCGTGCTGGAAATGGGAAGCGACCCTGAGTTCCCTTTCAGGATGAGGTATTACAACAGCGACGGCGGAGAGGCGGAGATGTGCGGCAACGGAGGCCGCTGCATAGCGGCTTTCGCGGCGCGGAGGGGGCTCGTGGAACCGGGGGAGGACTTCAGTTTCAGAAGCGCGGCCGGAGTTCACAGGGCCAGGGTGACCGGCCCGGACAGCGCCAGGATATGGATGACGGACCCCGCGATACATTTTCTTGACAGAAAGACCCGGGTGGGTTCCCATGAACTCAGCCTGTCCTTCGTCAACACCGGAGTTCCCCACGCGGTGGCGGTCACCGGCGGACCCGACATACCTCCCTTCGATGAGACCGCAAGAAGGCTGAGGAGCCATTCAATGTTCGGACAGGCAGGCGCCAACGTTAATTATCTCTGGACGGACAATGGGTCCATTTCCATGAGGACCTGGGAAAGAGGGGTGGAGGGTGAGACGCTGGCCTGCGGCACGGGGGCCGTTGCATGCGCGATCTGCGCCGTTGAACTCCTCGGCTGCGCCCAGCCGGTGGATATAGGGGTCAGGAGCGGGCTGACCCTTACGGCGGGAAACGACGAAAAAGGCTGGTGGCTGCAGGGCGAGGCCAGAGCAGTATATTCAGGCGTCCTGGAAAGCCTGCCCGGAAGGAACTTGACGGAGGGACCATGAAAACCTATTCATTCCCAGATGACGGAGCGGGTATAACTCAGTTGGCAGAGTGTCAGCTTCCCAAGCTGAATGTCGCGGGTTCGATCCCCGTTACCCGCTCCATCCTTCTTGTCGTGACCCTGTTATTCACTGTAACGCTATCGGCCCAGACGCTCACGGTCGCCGATGATTTCTGGCTTGAAGCCTCCGGGTCCAGACTTGAGGCTGATTCCCTTGCCCCGCCCTCCCTCAACGAACGAGCCATCAAGAGCCAGCTCAAGAACGGTAACAGGACGGCCCTGGTTCCTCTTCTGCGCCTGCTGGTCAACCGGGGCAGGATACGAGAGGCGGAGGCCTGGATGGACGGAAGGGGTTCGGTTGTTCCGGTTACCAGACGTGACCTGGGAATAGCGCTTTCCTGGTACGGCCGCTTCCAGTTCTACGACGCTCTCAGCACCGGTCCAGAAATTCCCTCAGACCTCACGGACGACGACTACGGCAACACGCTGGCGGCAGTAATCGCCATGGGCTGGATGCGAACGTCCCACGGCGGGTTGTTCCATCCGAATATCCTGGCGGGGAGGTCCGACCTGGAAATGCTTGCCGGTGTGTTCTTTCCCGTCTCCATGGAATGGGAGAGGGACTGGATAGGCATGTCCGCCCTGGACAGCCTTTTCGCAGCCGGAATAAGGGAGGGCGTCTCCCCGTGACATCGAACCCGGCAAACGGCAGGAATATCCTGCATCAGATAAGGGCTGAGGTGCAGAACCGGGCTCATCAGATAGCCGGGAGTTTTCCGATCGTACCGGCCCTGATAACCTGGTTCCGGTTCGCCGGAGCCGGTGTCCTCGTCCTCCTGGCCTACAGGTACAGCAGCCCGGTACCGGTTTTCTGGCTCATACTGGCGGGCGCGGTATCGGATTACCTCGACGGCTGGACCGCCAGAAGGATGAAGAGGAACACCTACCCCGGGAAGGTGATGGATTTCACCGCCGACAAGCTGTTCCTGTCCGTGGCCCTGATAATCGTCGCGTTCAACCTGAACGGGCTGGATACCTTCGTGGCGGGTCTGCTTACCGGTTACCACCTGCTGCTGCTGCTGTCGCTCTCCATCATATCCTGGAGCGTACACGTGCCCGTTGTGACCATAACCACAGGCGAGCGGCTGGCCGTGCTCTTCAGCTACCTTCTTCTCATAACCGCCACCGCAAGGCTGGCGTTCCCCCATAAGCAGATATTCTCCTCCCTCTATACACCCCTGATGATATTCGCCCTTCTTTCGGCGCTCACAGGCCTTCTCAGCTACCTCAGGCTGCTGAGACGGATACTGTCGCGCATTATGGAGTGATGATGAACCTTAATGTCCTGCTGCTGCTGGCAATGATACTATCCCAGGGTTTCAGCCTGGAGGTCTCCGGCGACCTGGTGGAAGCCGGCAGGAAGTACAGCGAGGAGAAGGACCTGGCCGGCGAAGTGCGTATAATCAGCCGTTTCATAGAGGAGTCCCTCTATTCCGGCAACAGCATACATGCTCTCGACCTGATGCTGAGGCTGGATGGCCTGCCTCTGGAGGAGGGATATCTCGATTTCTGGTTCGCCAGGCTGGCCTGGAACTGCGGGCTGGCGGAATACTCCTGCGCCGCCCTTGACCGGCAGACGGGAAACCCCTGGCTCAGGAGCAGGGCCGAGGGGATGGCCCTTCAGTTCAGGGGGGAGCCCCTTCGGGCCGCCGAAATGTTCCTGCTTTCCATGGACAGGGCCGTCTCGACGCGTCAGAGGTACTATTCCGCCCTGGACCTGACCCTGGCGCTGGTCGGGGCGGGAATGTTCCGGGAAGCGGAAGAGGCGGCAATGTTCCTCACCTCGAACTTTCCCCGGGAGGGCATGGCCCGGGCGGCGCTGGCGCTGAGCCTGCATGGCCAGGGCAGGTTCGGCCGGGCGATGTCGGTCCTGCAGTCGGTCTATACCGACACCGGCTTCTCATTCATCTCCCGTGATTACGCCAGGTCACTGATGAACGACCTGGAATGAGCGGTTTCCTCCAACGTCTGCTGAAGGTCCTGGGGATAGGCGGAAGGGACCTGAAACGGCTGAACCGCACTGTTATTCATCTGCCGGCCGACCTGCGGGACCCGGATGGACTGGTGATCTTCTCAGGTCCGATGGAATCCGATGTCTGGCCGGCCCTCTTCCTCGCCAACAGCCTTCAGAAGGAATTCCAGGAAGTGGAACTGAACGTTATCTGTCCGGAAAGGGACCACCGCCTGTTCAATATGCTGAGCTGGAGACCCTCCGTTCACCGCTACGTCGGGAAACCTCGGGTTCCCGGGTCGCTGGAGGGGGAGAAGCTGTCCAGTGGCACTCTTTTCTTCTATCCCTATTCAAAGGTCATTGAATCCGACCGTGACATCCTGCTGCATTCGAAATGCGGCATACGGATAGCACCGCTGGACGAGCGGTCGCGTCTCGTCAATCTGACCGTCATGACGAAAAGTCCCTATTTCCCCGAAAAGCTGGAACAGATGTGCGGCGCTCTGGGGCTTTCCTACCACCTCGGCTGGAAACCTGTGGTCCGGGAACACGCCAGGCGGGCGGCGGAGCAGAAGATGGCCCCCGTAACAGGCAGGATGCTTCCCTACATAGTCACTACCGCCACAGCTCTGGGGGTGCTGGAGAAGAACAGGGCGGAAGTTCCGCTCCGGACCGTCTGCCTCTCCGGGAAGAACACCGAACTCAGCGGTCTGGACAGGGAGATGAAGACCGCCATAGTAGCGGGAGCGTCCGTGGTGGCTACAGACAGCGACGACCTCTGGGGGGACGCCTGCGCTTTCGAGGTTCCGGTGGTGGGCCTGGACAGGGAGGGAAACTTCATGAAATGGCACGGAGTGGAAGCTTCCCGGCAGGAGGCCGATTTCGTGGACGCCTGGGTGAAGCTTCTCAAGAGAGGATGGTAGCATTTCTCTTTTGGTAAGGACTCCCAACTGGCTGGGGGACGCTGTCATGTCAATTCCGGCAATATCCATGCTGGCCGGGAACCCTGCCGGGATCGGTTTCTGGTCCCATGACCGGGTGGCCGGCCTGATGCCCGTCTTCTTTCCCGGCATCCGGGTCCATACCGGACCCAGGGTCTCCGGGAAGGACTACGGGACTCTCCTTCTCATGGCCGGGTCCTTCAGATCAGCGCTTCAGGGGTTCCTTTCCCGCGTTCCGGAAAGGATCGGCTACGCCACCGATATGCGCAGGATACTTCTCACGCGCCCGCTCAAGCCTCCCGGCAGCAGGGAACACCATCATTCGCTTGATTACCTGAGACTGGCCGAGGTCGCAGGAGGCTCCGGTACCCCTCATGTGCCTGCTCCCGCCGTTGAACCCTCCAGTACCCCGCATGCAGCCCTCTTCCCCGGCGCCAGGTACGGCGGCGCAAAGAGATGGCCCGGATTCAGGGAACTGGCATTCCGGCTGACCAAGGAAACCGGTCTGAAAACCGTTCTCTACGGCTCCGCGGATGAGAGGGAATATCTGCTGAACCTCGCCTCGGGGATCGAATGCTGCTCAGCAGCCTCCGGCCTCGATATTCCAGGTCTCGCCGCCGCTCTCATGGGATCAGTCCTGACGGTGGGGAACGACTCCGGAGGAGTACACCTTGCTGCCGCGCTTGGAATACCCACCGTTACCATATTCGGCTCCACCTCTCCCGAATGGACGGCGCCCATGGGCAGGCATGCCGCGCGGGTAACAGCCGGCCTGGAATGCTCTCCCTGCTACAGACGAAACTGTCCCCGCGGCGAGGCGGAATGCCTGCGGAGGATATCCGCCGGGGAGGTCCTGAATGAATCCCTTGCGCTGCTCAAAAGGTCTGGAGAGTACGGAAATGCCTGAAAAGCTCTATCTCCTGGTAGACTGCCACGCCCTGCTCTACAGAGGGCATTTCGCCATGATGCGAAACCCACTAAGAGCCGGTGACGGGACCAACACCAGCGGCCTGTTCTTCCTGGTCAGGGAGATACTGGAAAGAAAGGAATCCCGCGGTTCGGACGTGGTGGCGGCGGTATTCGACCACCCCTCACCGGTTTTCAGGGTAGAGCTCTATCCCCTGTACAAGGCTAACCGACCGGGTATGCCGGAGGAGCTCCGAATCCAGTCCGAATATGCTCGAAAGCTCATTCCCGCTCTCGGTATCCCCCTTCTGGAGAGGGAGGGGTTCGAGGCTGACGACATAATAGCCTGGCTGGTCCAGCAGGCGCGCTCAAGGGGGGACAGGGTCGAAATACTGTCTTCGGACAAGGACCTGCTCCAGCTCGCATCCCCACGGGTCACCGTCATAAGACCCGGGAAGGGGGAGAAGCAGGAGGTAGTGGTGGAGGAGGAGGACGTTCCGGAGGTAATGGGGGTAAGGGCCGACCAGGTGGCCGACTTCCTTGCCCTGACCGGTGACCCTTCCGACAATATTCCAGGCGCCAGGGGAATAGGCAGGAAGACCGCCCTGAAGCTGCTTGACCGGTATGGAAGTCTGGAGCGGATATACAGCTCTCTGGACGACATTTCCTCCACTTCCGTCCGCAGAAAACTGGAGGAGAACAGGGAGATGGTGGACCTGAGCAGGGAGCTGGTCTCGCTTGTCCCGGCCATGGAGATGGATATCGACCTGGAAGGTCTGGCGATGAAACCGCCGGACAGGGCGGCCGCAGCGGAAATGCTGACCGACCTGGGAATGAGCAGCATACTGGAGAAACTCGGCATACGTCCGGCGGGCGACCTCTTCAGCTCTGTCCAGGCGGGCACCCGGCAGGAGTGGTGCAGCACCCGCATTATCCGCAGTCTCGACAGCCTGTCGGACCTCATTGTGGAAACCGGGAAGGAAGGTCTTCTGGCCATTGACACGGAAACCACTTCCAGGGACCCCTTCGAGGCTGAACCTGTAGGTGTGTCGCTGTCGTTTCAGAAACGCAGCGCCTGGTACGTTCCGCTGGCCGGTCCCGACGCCCTGGAAGTCTCCCGCGTAATTCCCCTCCTGGCGGAAAAGCTGGAAGGGAAACGGATAACCGCTCAGAACGGCAAGTACGATATGCATATCCTCGAGAACCTGGGTCTGAGGATAGACCGGCTGGCCGCAGACCCCATGATAGCCGATTACCTTCTTCGCCCGGAGATACAGTCCCATTCCCTCTCCAATCTCTCGACCACCTGGCTGGAAAGGCCCATGAAGGAATACGGGGATGTTCTGGAAGGGGCCGAAACCCTGGCCGAGGTGGGCACAGAGGAGGTGGCCGATTACTGCGGATGTGATTCGGCAACCGCGCTGGAACTCTCGCTGCTCCTGGAAGAGAAGCTGGCCGGGGACCCGGCGCTTCTCAGTATCTACCGGGAGGTGGAGCTGCCCCTGGTGAGAATAATCGCCGACATGGAGAAAAGGGGGGTCGGACTGGACATAGAGTCGCTGGGTCAGCTGGAGGAGGAGTTCACCTCCGACATGATGGACCTGGAGGAGACAGCCGCGAAGACCGCCGGGTATCGGATCAACCTGAACAGCCCCTCCCAGGTATCCCGCGTCCTGTTCGACACTCTCGGCCTCACACCGGTGAGAAAGACCGCCTCCGGGGCGGACTCTTCATCCATGGAGGTCCTGGAAAAGCTCAGGGGAGAACATCGGTTCGTGGATACCGTGATAGAGCACCGGGAACTCTCCAAGCTTCTGAATACCTACGTCAGGAAACTTCCCGGGTTCATCTGCAGCAGGGACGGTCTCATCCATACCAGTTTCAGTCAGACGGTGACAGCCACCGGAAGGCTCAGCTCCAGCCATCCGAACCTTCAGAACATTCCCATCAGGACAAGCAGGGGACGGGAGATAAGAAGGTGCTTCATCCCTCCGGGCGAGGGGAACGTTTTCGTGACCGCCGACTATTCCCAGATTGAGCTCCGAGTACTGGCGCATCTGGCCGGCCCGGGGAACATGAGACAGGCCTTCGAGGAGGAGAGGGACGTACACAGCTCCACCGCAAGGGCGGTGTTCGGGGATGATTCCCCCGGGAACAGAAGAAAGGCCAAGGAGGTCAATTTCTCCATTCTCTACGGAATAAGCCCGTGGGGCCTGAGCAACAGGATAGGCATAAGCAGGGGAGACGCGGCGGATATAATTGACAGATACGTCTCCACCTATCCGGAGGTGAAATCCTTCTTCGACAGCTGCGTAAGCTTCGCGGAGGAACACGGGGAGACCAGGACCCTGCTGGGAAGAAGAAGGGAATTCAGCGGAATGAAAACCGCGAAGGGCGCGCACAGGAACTCCATGGAGAGGATGGCGGTGAATACAACCATTCAGGGCTCGGCCGCGGACATAATAAAGCTTGCCATGATAGCAGTGGACCGTCGGCTGAGGGATATCGACGGCGCGGGCCTGGTTCTCCAGGTGCACGATGAGCTGGTGGCCGCGGCTCCGATGGAGAGGGCGGAAGAGGTGGCCGGGATCATACAGGAAGAAATGGCGGGCGCCGTTACCCTGGACGTGCCGCTGGTGGTCGACACCGGCGCGGGGAATAACTGGCTGGAGGCGCAGCACTGATGAAAAAGCCGATCGTACCGCTTCTCATGTGTCTGATCATGGCCCTTTCGGCCTGCGGCGGGAACAGGGATGAAATGGAACCCGACCTCAGCGTCCTTCTGATAATCATCGACACTCTCAGGGCCGATCACGTTGGATACTGGGGCTACGAACGGGACATTACACCCGTTCTGGACAGCCTGGCCGCTTCGGGCACCGCCTGGATGCAGACACAGGCTCAGAGTTCCTGGACGCTTCCCTCGGTTTCATCCATCCTGACCGGGCTCGCTCCAAGAGAGCATGGCGCCGGAGCCTCCGGCGGCCGGATGTTCGGCCTGTCCCCCTCCATCCCCACCCTCCAGGGTATCCTTCATTCCCGGGGCATGTCCACCTGCGCCATACTGAACGTGATATTCCTGAGCGAGGACTTCGGATTTCACAGGGGGTTCGACCATTTCGACTGCCGGGGCGTCACCGGAAACAGGGGCACCAGGAGGGCCGACGAGACGACCGACGCCGCTGTCTCATGGCTTGAAGGCAGGGATGAAGCGTTCCTGGCGGTGGTCCATTTCTACGACCCTCACATACCCTACGACCCGCCCTCGCCCTACGATACCCTGTACGCGTCCTCATCCATGGGCCCCCTCCGGTCCGGTGAATTCCAGATGGATACCATGACCTCGGTAAACAGCGGTGCAGCGGTACTCTCACCGGAAGGCCTCACAGGAATGATGGGACTCTACGATGGTGAGATAGCCTTCACCGACGCGGAGCTGGGCCGGCTGCTCCGCTACCTCAGAACCTCCGGTCTGTCCGAAAGCACACTGGTCGTAGTCACCGCCGACCACGGGGAGGAGTTCCTGGAACATTCCGGCATAGAGCACGGCAGGACACTGTACCAGGAAGTCCTGCACGTTCCCCTGATCATGAGCGGGCCGGGAGTGCCGGCGGGGGTCCGCAGGGAGGAACCCTCCGCGCTGCTGGACCTTCTGCCCACCATCCTCTCCTTCATTGACGTGGAACCACCCCCCGGTCTTCCGGGAGCGGACCTGCTGGCCCCGGTGAGCGCGTCCAGGGACCTTCCCGCCAGCAACCTGCTATGGAGCAACGTTCCCCAGGCATCCATGAGAAGGGACAGTCTCAAGATGATATGGTACTCCGAGGACGGCGGTACAGAACTCTACGACCTTGCGTCGGACCCGCTGGAGCAGGAACCTCTGAGCGTAGTCCACCGGTCCATGATCGAATCCGTGGAGTACTACTGGTCCACACCCCCCGTGGCGGACCCTCCCGAAGTGTCCTTCGGCGAGGCCCAGAACAACCAGCTGAGGGACCTGGGCTATATCAGATAGCGTTATAGATCATATAGCGGATAAATAGCGGTTAGGTCGAAATAAGTCAGCCCGACATCCTGCGTCTCTGGAGCTCGCCGGCTATTATGGCTGCTGTGCTGGATACGTTTATGCATTTCCTGAAACCGGTCTGGGGGAAGCGCACCTTCAGGTGGGCCATGCGCGAGAGCTCGGAACAGAGGCCCAGCGCCTCGTTACCCAGCATGAAGGCCGAAGAGAGGGGGATATCGGCATCCCATAGAACACGGGAATCCTCCGTGTTCTCCACCGCCACCAGCGTTCTGCCGCTTTCCAGGACCCACTCGGCGGCTTCCCGCGCCAGATCGAAGTAACGCCAGGGGACCGATGCGTGAGTTCCTCTGGAGGTGTGGGCCAGCTTCCTGTTGCCCGGTCTGCAGCAGATTCCGGTGAGGAATACTGCGGCGGGGCTCACCGCTTCAGCGGTGCGGAATACCGAACCGACGTTGAAAGCGCTCCGCAGGTTGTCTAGCAGGAATATCGGCATTCCCCTTGAACAGTGCAGGGATTCGGAGTAAACTGTATTCGAAATGGTATTCAAACGTCTGCCTTTCCTGCTCGTGGTCCTATTCCTGACCGGATATTATACCCCGGTCGGGTTCTCGGCCCAAATATGGGCCCCGGCCCTGGCGGCCGGGGTTCTCCTTGCGGCGGCCGGCGCCGGAAGGGCGGGAAGGCTGCTCCTGTGCTCTGCGGCGTTTCTGGCCGGAATGAGCGTCATCCATCACGCATCCGGCGCTTCCGGGCCCGACCGGGGCCGGGGTGGAGTGTGGCGGTTCTCCGTTGTGACCACGACAACGGGCGGGGCGCTTCTTCACAGCCATGATGTCGGAACCGTCTGGGCTTCGGGAAGGGAACTGCCGGAAAGCTGCGCCAGGGGAGACTCGGTGACGGCCATGGGCTGGCTGAGGGGCAGGTTCATCAGCGTGTCAGCATTCCGTGTGAAACGCTCGAAGGCCTTTCAGGACAGGCTGAGGCTGCGACTTTCGGCAGCCTTCCGGGATAGGATACCCTCCAGGAGCACCTCATCGCTGGCGTCCGCCCTGATAGCGGGAGAGAGGGGGCAATTGCCCGCGCTGGTCAGGGATGCGTTCAGAAGAACCGGCACCTCACACCTTCTGGCGCTCTCCGGTCTGCACGTGGGCATTCTGGCCGCCGCTGTGCTGGCGGTGTTCCGGGGCATCACCGGAAAGGGACTGACCGCCGTAACCGCCGTAATCCTTGCAAGCGGGTTCTTCGTCATGGTCTCGGGGGGGAGGCCATCCACCGTACGGGCATGGATAATGCTCACGGCTGTGGTCACACTGTGGCATCTACGGGGAAGAGCACCGGATCTCCTCATGGTATGGTCGGTTGCGGCAGTGATGGTCCTGGCCGTATCGGGGCCGGAAGTCCTGAACGACGTGGGCGCTCAGATGTCGTTCGCGGCCGTCCTGAGCCTTATCCTGATGGGAAGGAGGTTCGAGGGGCGCGGTGGATGGTTCCTCTCCGCGGGCTACGCCGGAGTTGTGGTAACACTGGCCCTGGCTCCCCTCGTATCCTCGGTATACGGAGGGTTCAATCCGGCGGCGCCGCTTGCAACCGTCGTCTCTATACCCTTCATGCTTGCCCTGATGATGCTGGCACCCCTCGCCCTCCTGCCATTGACGGGGGCAGCCGCCGTCCTGTCGGAGTGGACGGTATACCTGTGGTTCGGATTGCTTCAGAAAATGGGAACCGGAGGTGTGGTGTACAGGCCGTGGATGACCTGGGTCTGGGCGGCCGGTATCACCGGCCTATGGCTCTTCTCCAGGAGGAGGCGTTACCTGTTCAGGTTCAGGTGACGGCCCATCGCCGAAGACTTCGGCGGCAAGTGAATCCTCCACCGTCTCGAACACTATCTGAATGCTCCCCTCGTTGTCCATGGCGTCCTCCATGTTGTCCAGTCCGGTGGCCTGGACTATCCCTCCCAGGGGAAGGGCGAGGAAGAGTGTGTCTCCCGGAAGCATTCCGTAAGCCTTCCTGAGGTCGCCGCGGGTCTTGACCAGGAGTATCACCAGGCCGTCGTAACCCGACAGGTCGTCGGCGGACGAAACGGCCCTGTAGATGCCGGGGGCTATCTGTATGCTCCTTGCCCTTTCCAGTATGGAGAGGTGATACGCGGCGGATACGGATACCGAAGGGACCATGTCCGGTATCACCGGAAGGAACCTGACCGTATCCGTTACGGTGGGGGTGGTTATTACTATGGAGACCGAATCCTCGAGTCCGGGCGAGGGCTGCCAGGTGACGCTCCTGCCGGCGGCGGACCTTTCTCCCGTCTCTATGAAAGTGCCCTCCGAGCATTGCCACACGGCTTCGCTGCCATCCTCGAGTATGGTGGAGAATGTTGTGGTCCTTCCGCCCTCCAGGTTCATGGAAGCCACGATATGAAGCGGGTTCTGCTCCTGTCCGCGGCACTGGGAGACCATCCAGACCACGAATACCGCTGCCGGGAGAAGGAAGGGGAGCAGCAGTCCCAGGAACCGCGCGAACCGGCTTCTTCGACGTCTTCTTTTCATGCGGGTAATATTCTCATGGACCCATCAATCCGGAACCCCCGTCTGAATCCCCCAGAATGATGTCCACCGCGGCGGACAGGTCCTTCGCCACCCGCCAGGGCAATGGACAGTTCCGGGATCGAATAGCGCCGAGCTGTTCCCTGCCCCTGCCGGTGAGTACCAGAATGGTTCGCAGACCGGCCCTTCTGCCCAGTTCCATGTCCGAGTACGCGTCTCCTACGATATACCCTCCCGGCGGCAGGCCCAGCTCATCTCTCGCGGCATCAACCATTCCAGTCTCCGGCTTCCTGCATGAGCATCCGGTTTCCGGATGATGCGGGCAGTAGTAGACACCGGCTATCGTTCCCCCCTCATCTTCCACAAGGCCTGTCATGTACCGGTTTACTTCCCTGACGTCTTCTTCGGAGCAGAGCTCCCTGCCTATGGAGGACTGGTTCGTCACAACCACCACCGGGTGACCCGCCCGGCTCAGCCTGACCATGGAGGAGATGGCCCCGGGCAGGGGGACCCACTCGTCGACGGATTTCACGTAATCCTCGCGGTTCATGTTAATCACTCCGTCACGGTCAAGGAATACCGGGCTGTTCAAGAGTCTACCCCTCCAGCTTTTCCCGGTGGTAGGACACCAGGTCTTTCAGCCCTTCCTCGAAGCCGATCCGGGGCTCCCATCCCAGAACCCGCCGTGCCCGGGTGCTGTCCAGGGATATCCTCTGTATCTCCTCCGGCAGGGGCGGGCCATGGGAGGGGAGGAGGTCGGTACCCGCGCATTCCCGAATTATCCGGTCAAGCTCCAGCACCGATCTGCCCTCTCCGAAGCCCAGATTGAATATGGTCCCGGAAATATCGTTCCTGGAAAGGTCCAGGGCCATCCAGTTCGCCCTGGCGATGTCCCGGACATGGACGTAGTCCCGAAGCTGAAGACCGTCGCCGTTGATCATGGGGGGAGAGCCGGTGAGGTAGGCCAGGGTGAATATGGCGGTGACCCCCGCCTCCCCGTACGGATTCTGCCTGGGGCCGTAGACGTTGGGATACCGAAGCACCACGTAGTCCAGGCCGTACAGGTAGCGGTAGAGGAAGAGGTAGTGCTCCACCGTGTGCTTGCTTATTCCGTAATGGCATATGGGGTTCACCGGATGGTCCTCCGAGACCGGCAGAGTTTCCGGCTCGCCGTAGACAGCCCCTCCGGTGGAGGCGTACACCACCCTTGCGACCCCGCCCTCCCTGGAGGCTTCCAGCAGGTTCAGGGTGCCAAGAATGTTAACGTCGGCGTCGAAGAGAGGCTCCCGCACCGACCTCCTGACATCCATCTGCGCGGCGTGATGACATATGGCGTCGAAACCTCCCCCCGACACCAGGCCGTAGGCCTCGGGACTCCTGATATCAAGCACATGAAGCGTCGCCTTCGGGCTGACGTTATCCCTGAATCCCGTGGAGAGGTCGTCCAGAACATGAACTTCGCAGCCTTCCTCGATCAGCAGGTCGGCCAGGTTCGAGCCTATGAAGCCGGCTCCGCCGGTTATGAGTACTTTCATGCGTTCTCCTGTCTGGCAGCGGCTGTAGTCTTATATTAGGAGCGAACGGGCGTGCAGCAAAATCACCAATGGCGGCCTTCCGGTCAAGACCCGTTCCGGAAAGCGCTTCGGGAGGATGAATGAGAGTCCTGCTATTATTCGGGGGGATGTCGGCGGAGCATGAAGTATCTCTTGTCTCGGCCGAATTCGTAGGCAGCGTACTTCGCGGCTCCGGCCACGAAACGTTAAACGTCAGGATAGAGCGGGACGGAAGCTGGCTCCTGAAGGAAGAAAAGCTGGAGATACAGGCCGGCCATCCGGTATGGAAGCTTGCGGCCGGCTCCCGCGGGGTTGCGTTCGACGTGGTGTTCCCCGTGCTTCACGGACCGTTCGGGGAGGACGGCACCGTCCAGGGACTCTGCATGATGGCGGGCTGGCCCTTCACCGGGGCCGGGGTCATGACCTCTTCTCTAGCCATGAACAAGGCGGCCTCCAAGCGGCTCGCGGAAGCTCACGGGCTGCCGGTTCTGCCATGGAAGAGCTTCCGGAGAGGATCGCCTCCCGATCCGGACTCCATCGGGGAACTGGGCTGGCCGGTTTTCGTTAAACCCGCCAGAATGGGCTCCAGCGTGGGCATTTCCAGGGTTGACGGCCCTGAAGGCCTGAAGGAAGCGGTGGACCTCGCCCACCGATTCGACAGCCTGATCATAGTTGAGAAGGGGCTTGAGGAAGCCAGGGAGATAGAGGTGGCCCTGCTTTCCGAGGGGGGAGAGGTATCCTCTTCCATTCCGGGGGAGGTTGTGCCGGGCCTGGAATGGTACGATTACGAAGCCAAGTACAGCTGCGCCGAATCCCGTCTGCTGATCCCCGCACCCATTCCCGGCCCGCTGTCGGACAGGTTCAGGCGCTGCGCAGAGACGAGCTTCAGCATGATGGCGGGAAGCGGTTTCGCCCGGAGCGATTTTCTTCTCGGTCCGCGGGGAGAGTTCTATTTCAACGAGATCAACACCATACCCGGGTTCACCGAGATCAGCATGTTCCCCAAGCTGTGGAAGGCTTCCGGGGTCACTCCCGAGGAGCTGATGGAGAGAATACTGAAAGAGGCCACGCGCATCCACGCCGAAACATTCCGGAATTCTATGGAGGTGACCGCTCGATGAACCTGAAGGTGGACCTGAGGAGCGATACTGTGAGCACTCCCTGCCATGCCATGAGGAACGCCATGTCCAGGGCGGAAGTCGGTGACGACGTTTTCGGCGAGGATCCCACGGTCAACCACCTCGAAGCGGTCATGGCCGATATGACCGGTTTCGACAGGGCTGTCTTCATGCCTACCGGCACCATGGCCAACGGCGTCGCCCTGAGAGCCATGGCCGCGTCCGGCGAGGAGGTTATCTGCGGGAGCAGGAGCCATGTCTACCTCTACGAGAACGCTCAGTACGCCACTATGGGCGGGCTCCAGATGCACAGGATAGAGGAGTCCGAGGACGGCTGCCTCCCTCCGGAGGAGGTGAGGGAAGCTCTTTCCAGGGGCGAAGACCAGCATTTCGCCCCACGGACACTGGTGGCGCTGGAGAACACGCAGAACGTCATGGGAGGGCTGGTCATACCGGGGAAATCCAGAGACGAGATACTGGATATCTGCAGGGCCCATGGAGCGTCTCTCTACCTGGACGGGGCGAGGGCCTGGCACGCGGCTGCCGCTTCCGGCACGGGTCTTCGGGAGATGCTGTCCGGCTATAGAATGGCTTCCATGTGCTTCTCCAAGGGGCTGGGATGCCCGGTGGGCTCGATACTGCTCTGCCCGGCGGAGGAAGAGAAGCGGGTCCGGTACCTGAGGAAGCAGCATGGAGGAGGCATGCGCCAGGCCGGAATACTGGCCGCCGCCTGCCTCTACGCCATCGAGCACAACCTGCCGCAGCTGTCCAGGACCCACAAGTACGCCCGAAGGCTTGCCCGGGGCATATCCCGGTCTTCCGTGCTCACACTCGAGAACCCGGAGCCGCAGAGCAACATAGTGATAACCCGCACACCTCCGGGCAAGGCGGGTACGATAGTCGAGGCCCTGGAGAGCCTTGAGATAGGCTGCCTGGCCCTCTCCCCGTCCAGGCTCAGGTTCGTCACCCACCTGTCCCTGTCGGAGAGCGGGGTCAAATACGCGGCCGACGTACTTTCAGCGTTTGGAGGATAGAATGGTAACTGGAGTCATCGGAACCGGCCACCTGGGCTTTCACCACGCCAGGATACTGGGGGAGATCACCGGGGATACCGTGCCGGT
>JAWOBF010000151.1:0-17030 GCA_046498225.1 Candidatus Aegiribacteria sp. | reverse complement strand
GGAAAACGGATACTGGACAGGCTGTCCCTGGAGGTCTGGGAAGGTCACGTTCACGCTATCGTGGGGCCTAACGGAGCCGGGAAGTCTACGCTGGCCTCCACTATCATGGGTCTGGGGGGATACCGGAACCATACCGGCTCGATCCACTTCCGCGGAGAGGACATAACCGGCCTGACGGTGGACGAGAGAGCCCGGAAGGGAATTACACTGGCCTGGCAGGAGCCGGCCCGGTTCGAGGGACTGGCCATGGAGAGTTTCCTCCTCAGCGGTGCCCCCGACCGCGACCCGCAGCTGGCCCGGAGCGCTTTGGAGACTGTGGGCCTGGACCCCGACAAATACATGGGCAGGGCGGTAGACCGTACACTGTCCGGCGGTGAGCGCAAGAGGGTGGAACTGGCGTCAATACTGGCCATGGAACCGGACCTGGTGATAATGGACGAGCCGGATTCCGGCATAGACGTGGAAGCTCTGGAGCGGATCTTCGGAGCAATGAGGAGCCTGCGGGAGAAGGGGACCACGGTGCTTCTGATAACCCACAGCATGACGGTACTGGAGCAGGCCGATCATGCCTTCCTCATCTGCTGCGGCCGCATAATGGACAAGGGCAGCGTGGAGAAGATCTCGCAGTTCTTCGGGGAAAAGTGCATTCCCTGTGACCACAAGAACGACCCCGATGAGGAGGAGTTTTCAGATGAGTGACAGCAGCGATCTGATACGCCGCATGTACGAAAGCCTGGGCGAAACCTGCGCCACCTCCCCGGACGTGGCCCATGTGGAGATACACGGCAACGAGGTGCTGGGCATGCATCTTGTTCCCGGTCTGGAGGTGGAGGCCGAGGAGCGCGAGGACGGGATACGAGCCAGGGTGAGGGTCCGGGAGGGTATGAGGATAGAAAACCCGGTGAACATGTGCTTCGGCCTGATGCCCGAGTCCGGCGTTCAGAGGATCAGCATGGACGTTGAACTGGAGGATGGAGCCGGGGCTGCGGTTGTATCCAGCTGCACATTCCCCAACGCAGTGGATGTGCTGCACGAAATGGAGGCGGAGATAAGGCTGGGTCGGGGCGCCGAGTACATCTATCTGGAGAGACACGTGCACAGCCCCCAGGGAGGGATCAGGGTGGTTCCCCGATCGAAGGTATACCTGGGAGAGGACGCACGCTTCCGGTCTGACTTCGAGATGCTCAGGGGCCGGGTGGGGGTGCTGGACATCGAGTACGCCGCCGAGTGCGCCGCCCGCAGCGTCCTGGAAATGAATGTCCGTATAAGCGGCCGCGGCGACGATCAGATCGACATCCACGAGAAAGCGACCCTGGCCGGGGAAAGGTCCAGGGGAGTGCTGACCACCAACATAGCGGTCAGGGACAGGGCCCGGGCGGACATACGCAATACCCTGAGGGCGGAAGCGGCCTACGCACGGGGCCACGTGGACTGCAAGGAGATAATCCGCGACCGGGGACAGGCCCGGGCGGTGCCCGTGGTGGAGGTGGTACATCCCAGGGCCCACGTAACCCACGAGGCGGCCATCGGGAGCGTGGACTCAAAGCAGCTGGAAACGCTTATGGCCCATGGCCTCAGCGAGGACGAAGCCACTGATATGGTCATCGAGGGATTGCTCTCGCCGCAGTACTGAGGCTACCGCCTGGCGGGAAATCAAAGATACCGGGCGAGAGGCACAGGTCCCGAGGTCAGGTCGCAGTTGTGATATTGGCTGTTGTGAGGAATCGAATTCACAGGGGGGTTGCATATGTCCGGCAGGCGGGAATTGACAATTGTACAGTTGAACGACAGCCACGGTTATCTGGATGCCCACCAGGAGATGTTCTGGCATGGGAACCACGCGGTGTACCGGAAGACCGGCGGGTTCGGCCGGGTGGCGGCAGTCATTAATGAGATCCGTGAGCATAAGCCGGGAAGAGTGCTGGCCCTCGACTGCGGGGACACCATCCACGGAACTTATGAAGTGGTCGAGAGCAGTGGACAGGCTCTGGTACCGATTCTGAACGAAATCGGCTTCGACGCCATGACGGCGCACTGGGAGTTCGCCTACGGGCCTCAGCGACTGAGAGAAATTTCCCGCCAGCTCGACTATCCCCTGCTGGCCATCAACTGCTACGATGAACGAACGGATGAGCTGGCGTTTGACCCGTACGTTGTCAGGGAAGTGGGCGGACTTCGGGTTGGCATTATCGGCATAGCGGCGACCATCGTGGACAAGGTCATGCCCCCGCACTTCAGCGAGGGTTTGAGGTTTACCCTCGGCAACAGGGAACTGCCCGGCTGGATATCCAGGTTGAGGAAGGATGAGGACGTCGACCTGGTTGTCGTCCTGTCCCACCTGGGCTTTGCCCAGGAGGTAAAGCTTGCCCGCGAGGTGGACGGCATAGACGTACTCCTCAGCGGGCATACCCACAACCGACTCTATCGCCCGGCTGTGATTAACGAGACCATCCTTATTCAGTCAGGATGTCACGGTTCGTTCCTCGGACGCCTGGACCTCCAGGTAGAGGGTGGCCGAGTAGTGGACTGCAACCACGAACTGCTGACGCTGGAGGAGCGCATCGTTCCGGACCCGGAAGTCCAGCGGATGGTCAAGGAACATCTGGCTCCCCATGGGAAGCGGCTCAGCCAGGTTCTGGGGCGCACCGCGACGGATCTCAACCGGGGAACCGTTCTCGAGTCGACCATGGATAATTTCCTGCTGCAGGGACTCCTGAATATCACCGGCGCTGAAATGGCTTTCTCGAACGGATGGCGTTACGGCGCGCCCATCCCGCCCGGTCCGATAACCCTGAACGACCTGTACAACATCATACCGGTAGATCCACCGGTATCTACCTGCACCCTGACCGGTGAGGAACTGTGGAACATGATGGAAGAGAATCTCGAGCGGACCTTTGCCCGCGATCCCTATGAACAGCAAGGCGGTTATGTGAAACGATGCATGGGACTGAACCTGTATTTCAAGGTGGAGAATCCGTTCGGCCAGCGCATTCAGGAGCTTTTCGTGAAGGGTGAACGGGTCCGTCCCGACCGGGAATACGATGCTGCCTTCGTGACGACTCAGGGTGTTCCGGCCATGTACGGCTCGCGGCGTCAGGAGCTGGACATCAGAGCGGTGGAAGCTCTTCAACGCTACCTGGAGGAGAGCGGAAGCAAGCCTGTGGAAGCGTCGCTGCGGGGTACGGTAGTCGCGGTTTAGATCAGACCGGAAACCATCATCCACTGACTTCACCGGCTCTGCGATTGATCGCGGGCATCCCTTCGGACATCACTAATCTTGCACATCCGACAAAGAACTGTCCCTCTCGGGCCGTTCAGACTTCTGATAGTGTGACTCATTATATTCCATGGCGGATTTATACATCTTGCAAGGCGGGAGACCCCATGCTCAAGCGATTCCTGAGCTTCTACAGGCCGCACCGGGCCCTGCTCCTGATAGACATTCTAGTGGCATTGCTTTCATCGGGCCTGGCCATACTCATACCATCGATGGTGCGGACGCTTCTGAATACCCTTATTCCGAACAGGGATGTTCGGGGCATGGTCATCTACTTCTCGCTCATGGTATTCATCTACCTGGCCAAGATGGTTTTCGAGTTCATCCGCATGAAGTGGGGGCACATTCTCGGGGTGCGCATGGAGTACGATATGAGGGAACGGATATTCCGTCACATCCAGAAGCTTTCCTTCAACTACTTCGACAATACCAAGACCGGACACATAATGTCCCGAATCTCCAACGACCTCAACACTATTGCCGAAGTTGCCCATCATGCGCCGGAAGATCTCATTCTCTCTTTCTTCCTGATCGTCGGTTCGTTCTATTTCATGTTCCGGTTCAATCCCGTTCTGGCGCTGATATCCTTCGTTCCCCTTCCCTTCATGCTCATCTGGGGCATCAGGTACGGCGGGAAGATGAGGAAGGGGTTTCGCCGCGTTCGCAGGAAGATAGCCGACATCAACAGCGCGGTGGAAAACTCCGTACAGGGTATTCGGGAAGTCAAATCGTACGCGAACGAAGAACTGGAAATGGGCAAATTCGATTCTGTAAATACCCATTTCAGAATGGCAAAGGAGAAGATGTACACCATCATGGGTGTCTTCTACTCCGGATTCAATTTCCTTTCGGACATGTACTATCTGATAGTGATTGCCGGCGGAGCATGGCTGTACTTCCATAACAGGATAACGGCCGCCGATATAGTAGCGTTCATCCTCTACATCAACATCATACTCAAACCAATTCAGCGTCTGATGAACTTCACCGAGCAGTTCCATCAGGGTGCCGCATCGTTCGAGAGGTTCACGGAGATAATGGATATAGAGCCGGACATAGCCGACAGGCCCCATGCCGGATCCTATCACCCGGTGCAGGGAAGGGTGGAACTCAGTGATGCATGGTTCAGGTACTCCTCCTCACCGGACTGGATAATCAGGGATGTCTCTCTATCTGTGAAGGAGGGTGAATCCATAGCCATAGTGGGTGAGTCGGGAGCCGGGAAGAGCACCATCGTCTCGCTGATCCCAAGGTTCTACGAACTCCAGAAGGGCACTATCACCATCGATGGTCATGATGTTATGAACCTGAAACAGAAATTCCTGAGGGAGAACATCGGGCTGGTCCAGCAGAACGTCTTCCTTTTCGATGACACCGTAAGGAACAACATCATGTACGGCAGACCGGAGGCCTCGGAAGATGACATGGTGGAAGCCGCGAGATACGCAAATATCCATGATCACATAATGTCGCTTCCGGATACTTTCGACACATATGTGGGTGAGAGGGGGGTCAAACTCTCGGGTGGTCAGAAACAGCGGATATCGATCGCCCGGGTATTCCTCAAGAACCCTCCTATTCTGATTTTCGACGAGGCGACCTCCTCTCTTGACAATGAATCGGAAAGCCTCATTCAGGAAGCCATGTTCAGGCTCAGCGAGAACAGAACAACAATTATCATCGCTCATCGTCTCTCCACGGTGAGACATGTGAACAAGATAGTTGTCCTGAACGAGGGCGAAATCGTGGAAACGGGAACCCATGATAGCCTGATGGAGCAAAAGGGTCATTACTACAGGCTCTATACCAGAAAGAACATCTGAGCAGAACTCCTGAGATAAACATTGGGACGGTCCGCCGGAGCTGTGGACAGTGCGACGGCCTCTGGACTATATACCACCTGTTCGGTGTGTAACTGTCTCGATCAAATGGATAGCGGGTCAGGAGGTCAGGGAATTGAGAACTTTCTTCGTGCTTATCGCATTGGCCGGGGTCAGCCCGGCTTCTCCGGAAGTCATCCATACCATTGATGCGCCGGATACAGGCATCATCGGCCTCGGTTACGGCAGCGGCAGCCTGTGGATGGTGGACGGGGTAACCGAGTACGCCTACCGGGTGGACCCCTCCGACGGCACCGTTCTGAACAGCTGGTACTGCGAGAACACTACCAAGGTACCCACCGGGGTGACCTTTGCCGGAGACAATGTATACATAGCGATGGTCACCCCCAACACCGGGACCTACGGATACGGGTACCGCTACACCACCGACGGGAGCTACGTGTCCATGTTCTCCCTGGACTGTTGAGGAAGCGATCTCGACCAGAAGGTTTCTGGTCTTGCGACCGACGGCAGTTACATATACGGGGCGGGCGTAGACGCTCAGACAACACCTCCCAAGGAGGTCGTGGAACGCTACAGTCTCAGCGGCACCATTCAGACGGGACCCTACCTGATGGTCGACCTGGATATAGACTTCTACGACATCGCCCTGCGGGACGGACAGATTTGGTACGCCGCGGAAGACGCCTCGGAACCGGTCCAGGTCTTCCTGAGCAACGGGACGAAGGTTTTTTCCATCTCTTCCTCCGTAATACCCCGGGCCCATGGAATGACATTTGACGATGACGGCTACCTCTGGGTCTCCGACGCGGAAGCGGACCTCATCTATCAGATAGATCTCGATCCGGTGGGCATATCGGGCCAGTCCTGCAGTCCGATGCCGGAACCGATGATCCTCCCTTCCCTCAATCCGTTCAGCTCATCGGTAAGCTTCGAACTCACCGGCTTCAACGGCGTGACGTGCTTCAGGGTGCTGGACATGTCCGGCAGAATGGTTACCGAACTGCAGGCCGGAGAACAGCTTCTGTGGGATGGTACCGACAATTACGGAAGGAATGCCCCGCCAGGCGTCTACATTATTGTCGCGGAGGATGATACCGGGGCCAGGGCTTCCACCAGGCTGGTCAGGCTGTAGGGTAATCCTCGGCGGAATTCTCCTTGTCCGGGCTGAACCGGTATGCTATCTTTGCCAGTCGGGGAGGGTGATTCAATGGCCAGTGCAGTGATCCTCGCGGAAGACCTAAAAAAGAGCTACGGCAGCACCGTGGCCCTGGACGGGCTCGATCTCGAGGTGCGGCGCGGTGAGGTCTTCGGCCTCGTGGGACCCAACGGAGCGGGAAAGACCACCACCATAGACTGCATTTCGGGCATGCGCCGGGCTGATTCCGGTAACCTCTGTACACTCGGTCTGGACCCACTCGCCGATTCTCAGGCCCTTCATATGCGGCTGGGACTTCAGCAGCAGGAATCCGAACTGCCCGAACGGATGAGGGTGGGCGAGGCCATAGCGCTCTTCAGCAGGCTGTTCGGCGTACGAGACCCTCGAATGGAGCTTGTGGACAGGGTTGGCCTTGCCAGCAAAGTGAACAGCTGTTTCTCCGACCTGTCCGGGGGCCAGAAGAGGAGGCTTTTCGTCGCCCTGTCCATGGTCCACGGCCCGGAGCTCGTCATGCTGGACGAACTTACCAGCGGCCTGGACCCCAGGGGCAGAAGAGAACTCTGGGCCCTGGTGGAGGAGGTGCGGGGAAGCGGCAGGACCGTGGTCCTTTCCACCCATTACATGGACGAGGCCCAGAAGCTGTGCGACAGGATAGCCATCCTGCACCGGGGGAGGGTTGTAGCGCTGGACACGCCGGAGGAGCTTATCAGACGGTACTGTCCCGGAATGAGACTTCGACTTGGCTGCGGGCCGGATTTCACCCCGGCCGCCGCTCTCGAGCTGGATGGAGTGCTGAGAGCGGAGATGCGTGAGGGTAGCTGTGTGATGGACCTCTCACACGCGGGTGTAGTCGTGCCTGTTATCAAGGCCCTGTCCGATGCCGGCGCCAGTCTGGGTGACCTTCACACAGAAAGGCCCACTCTCGAGGATGTGTTCATGGTGATCACGGGAAAGGAGTACGGTGAAGCCGCGGAGTAGAGTGTCTTCGGTGTACAGTCTCGGCATCATGGAACTGAAGCTCTATCTCCGTGAGCCGTCCGCCTTCTTCTTCACCCTCATATTTCCGCTGTTGCTAATGCTTCTCTTCGGAAGCATATGGGGCAACGACCCGTTCCCGGAGCAGTTCTTCGGCTACATAGACTACTCCGCCGCTTCCTTTATCGGAATAGTCATTCTCACCACCGGAATAATGAACCTCACTGTGAACATCGCGTCGTACCGTGAGAAGGGCATCCTCAGACGTTTCATGGCTACCCCGCTGTCCCCGGTATCGTTCCTGATGGCCGAGGTGGGAGCGATCCTTGTCATAACCACCATGGGGGTGGTCCTTCTTCTGATTATCGGAGCGCTGTTCTTCGGCATGCACTTCTGGGGAAGCGTTGTGGAGGCGCTCATCGCTTTCCTGCTCGGATGCGGAGCCATGGCGGGGCTTGGTTTCATACCCGCCAGTCTGGCGCCCAGCGCCAGGAGCGGCGCGGTGGCGGCCAACATCATCTTCTTCCCGATGCTGTTCCTGTCCGGCGCGGCACTGCCGCAGGACATGCTTCCCCGTGCTCTTCGGACCGTCGCCCAGGCCTTTCCGCTGACCCACGCCATCAATCTTCTCAGGGGTGTGTGGCTGGGGGACCGGCTGCTGGAACATCCCGTAGAGATCGCTGTGCTGACGGGAACCCTTCTGGCCGGCGCCATCTTCGCGGCAAGACTGTTCAGGTGGGACTGAGGCCGAGTCGAAGATAAGGACCGGTGTCAGTAGCGGACCTCCGTCCCCTCCCGTCCCAGAAGGTCGATGTTTTTCCATGCGCCGCTGCGGAACCGCAGGAAGAACAGGAGGCCGAATATCGCCACGTAGAGGCTGGTGAACAGCCACAGAGAAACGATACCGGCATCCTTCACCGCGTAGAGGTATAGCACGCCGGGCACCCAGAAAAGCCAGGCGAGGAAGCCGGATACGTAAACCACGAACTTAGTGTCGCCCGCCCCCCTCAGCGCTCCGCCGTACATAAGGCTCACCGCGTCGAATACTCCCCAGGCCGCCACAATCGCCAGGAGCTTCGCCGCGGTGGACGACAGCTCTTCCAGCGTACACGCCGAGTCCGGGCTGAAGAACATCCTGGTATAGAAACCGGGGACGAGGACGAAGGATACCGCCAGGGGAACGAAATAGATTAGCGAGAGCAGCAGGGTCCTCCTGGTGGCCCTCACCGCCAGGTCCGTCCTTCTCATGCCTATGCACCTTCCTACTATAACCGTGGTGGCGAACCCGAAACCGAGCAGAGGGTTGAATACGAGGTTGTTCACACTGAAAACAAGGTTGTTGGCCGTGAAGTCAACCGTTCCCAGCCTTCCCGCTATGAATATGAAGATGGTGAAGCTGGCCACGTCCATGAAAATCTGGAGTCCCGCTGGAAAACCGAACCTGAGTATCCTGCCGGTGAGCCTGCCGGAGAACCTGAAGTTCTCCCTCGTCCTGAACTCTGCGGCCGTCTTCCCCGTATAAGCCGCCACCGTGAGGATACCTCCGGGTATGAAGGAAGCGAACGCGGTGGCCAGCGCGGCTCCCTGTATGCCCATCTCAGGGAAACCCAGCCTGCCGAATATCATCACGTAGTCCAGGAAGATGTTCACTGCCGCCCCGGCCAGGACGGCCAGCATGGTATGGACGGTTTTCCCCCTGCCGTTCCAGAATGAGGAGGAGGCGGCTGTGAATATGGGACCCGCGGCGGAAAACATCATTATGCGGAAGTAGACCCTCTCCAGTTCCAGAACCTCGGGAGGATGACCGGCCAGACCAAGGAGAAGGCTGCCGGGCACAGCCATGGCGGCAAGCAGAGGAGCGGAGAACATGGTGAGGAAGAGTCCCTGGGCGAGCGACCGGGAACAGCCTTCCCTGTCCTCGGCACCGAAGTACTGAGCCACGAAAGTGCCGGAATAGGAAATCGTGCCGTAGAATATGCTCATCAGGGTAAAACTCAGTATGCCCGCGGGCAGGGCCGCCTGCAGCTCGAGCTGGCTGTGCTGGGCCAGGAAAAGCCTGTCGCAGAACATCATGATCGTCCTGCCGGCCATGGCCGCGATTATGGGAAAGGAAACTGCGATGATTTCCCTGTAGGAGGCAGGGGAGCGTTCTGTCATCAGGGATCCGCCCGGTGTAAGTGTTAAACGCCTCTGCTGGAGAACGTGTTCGGACAACTGCTGATAATGGCGGAGGTGGCTGACCGGAAAAAGGGGCCGCCGCCCGCGAAGGTGACAGCCCCGTGAAGATCGGCTTCGGCTAGTCCATTACCGAAACATCACCGGATACCGTGCTGATCTTTATGTTATGATCTCCCCCGCCGAAATCCGCGGACCTTCCCACGTAGCTCTCGCTGACATCGGCTCCAAAGCTTTCGGCCACATGAATATCGCCGGATATTGTCTCTATCGCAACCCTGCCCAGGGTCCCGAGCGTCAGCTTCACGTCCCCGCTTATGGTATTGATCTCCAGGTCTCCCAGCATCGAGAGCATTTCACAGTCGATGGCGCCATTCACCAGGTCCAGCTGCTTCAGCCCGGGCACGCCGCTCAAGGTCATTTCGCCGGTCACCAGGACCGCGGTCAGTTCTCCATCGAAGTCGGCCACTTCGATGTTGCCCCTAACCAGTTCCAGCGTGGCTGCGCCCCGTCCCCCATGCAGGTAGATGTCCCCGTCCATGAACGCGGTCTCAAGTTCAAGGTGCATGCGGGAGGGCAACTTGACGACGAAATCTACGCTGCTGTCGTTGAAATACCGGTATTCGTCATCGTATTCAACGCTGCACAACAGGCCCGATCCGGTATCGAGGTCTACTGTCACGTGATCCATGGCCCTCTGGTCACCGCATGTTATCGTGTAGCTCAGCTCCAGGTCCTCCGAATCCCATTCCTCGAACCGGATGTTACCGTTGAGATTGTATATCTCCACCGGGTCACCCGAAGAGAGGGAAACGGTCAAGGTCTCCATCCTTGTGCATTCTTCGGCGAAAGCCGCCGTGGAAAGAATCAGGAAGGCAGTGAGAACGGTATGGAAGGTTTTCATGTCAGGCTCCTTTCTAAGAAACCCCTTCTCTGCAATCAGATATACAAACGGAATAGTTATTTGTCAAATATTGCTTGACATTGATGTTCTTACTATTATATTGTTTGATTTTTTTGAATATCTACCCGTCCGCCATCCTCCGGGGGTTTCCCATGAACGTGCGTTTCGGCGGATTCGGTCCCCTTTTCCGTTGACACGGAAAGTCCACGATTCTATTAATCCCCAAATGATCCTTCTGCCGCGGGCAGACAACGGCCTCCGGCCTGGAATGGAACCGGTTTGAAACTAGCTACCTGGAACGTGAACTCAATAAGGGCCAGGGAGGAACTGGTGCTTCGGTGGCTTGGCGAGGAGTCCCCCGATATCCTGTGCATGCAGGAGGTCAAGGTGGAGAACCGCCTGTTCCCCGCCGAAGCCTTCGCCGCTATGGGATACGCTCTCTCGGCCAACGGTCAGAAGACCTGGAACGGTGTGGCCGTTCTCTCCCGGACAGAACCCGAGGAGGTTGTGCCGGACCTGCCGGGAGGCTTCATGAAAGAGCAGAAGCGGGTCATCACCGTCAGGTTCCCGGACATTACCGTAGTGAACGTCTACGTGCCCAACGGAGGAGACGTGACCCTGGACAGGTTCAGGGACAAGCTGGAGTTCCTGGAACGGCTCAGGGATTACATAGGGAACATCTCAGCCGAAGGCCCCCTCGCCGTGGTGGGTGACTTCAACGTTGCCCCGGAAGAGAACGACGTCCATGACCCCGAGTCCATGGACGGCAGGGTGTGCTTCCATCCGGAGGAGAGAAAACGGCTTCGGCAGATACTGTCCCTGGGCATGACGGACGTTTACAGGACCTTCAACCCGTCCGGCAAAGCGTACAGCTGGTGGGACTACAGGGCCGCCTCCTTCAGAAGGAACATGGGAATGAGGCTGGACCTTGTACTCCTGAACTCCGAAGCCGCCCGAAGGGCGGTATCCTGCCGGATACAGGTGGAGCCCAGAGGATGGACCCGGCCGTCCGACCACGCGCCTGTAGTGCTGGAGATGACCGGGACCTGATCAGCCGGCGGGATCCATGACCCGTCCCATGAAGACGATCGTGCCCGTCTCCCCGTCCATGATAAAGAACATGAAGGGCCGGTTGATGTTCATCTCCTCAGGAGGGGGCGGCATTGAGATTATGTTCACCATCACCGCAGTAGCCGCCGCGGCTTCGGTACCGGCCTCGTCCACCTTCACGAAAGCCTTGTGTATCACCTCCGAGATGTAGAGGTCCTTTGTTCCCGTGAAACCGCTTAGATCGGCATCCCCCGAGAAGGCGGTCTCCATGCCCATGGACTGGAGCATTCCACTGAGCTGCATGGTCGCGGTGAACTCGAACCTGGGCATGGTGAGCGACAGGTTCACAGAAGACATGCTTTCCCTTATCCTCTCCAGACCGGCAACGTCCAGATCATCCTGGAATTCCTGAATGTCGCCGTCGGGCAGAACTATGAGCATAGAGGCGTCCCCTCCGGCATAGAAGAGTTCCACCGCCCTGCATCCCTCGAGGGAACAGTATCTGAAGAATTCTGTCTGATTCATCATCGGCACAACAACGGCGCTGCCGTCGGCCAGCAGGAACCTGCCGTCAGAGGTGGCGTTCTCATCGAACGGCTTATCCCATGAAGCCTTGAAGTAAACGGCGTTGGTGAGCACTACCCGGGTATCTTCACCCAGGATGCCGGGGGGTATCAGGTCCTGTATCCTGTCAAGGGTCCTTTCCGCCACCCACCGGTTGATGGTCTGTCTGGAGCCCTCCGGGTCACCGGAGAAATCCAGGTTCTCCACGGCGGCGTCGAAGTACTCGGCAACCGACTGTCGATACTCCTCCAGAAGCTGAAATCCTTCCTTAACCCAGAGGCCGTTGGCAATGGTGAGGGTGAACGGCTCCCCGCTCTCCGCTCCCGAAAGGTCTCCTGAACTCATTTCATCCATCAGCGTTCTGAACCCTCTGCCGACCATCCCCGGGGAGAGTCCGAAATGGAGCACCTCCTCCATCTCGCCGGCGGTCTCGCCCCGGGCCGCGGTGTAGGTCATGGCCAGGGCCGAGGAAATGCTGAAGGGTGAGAAGAAAATATTTTCTGCCTGATCACCCTCACACGCCTCGAGGTACAGCTCCAGGGCGAACCTGTTGCCGCCCTCCACGAGATCGTCGGTTGACACCGTGTCCGGGACCCTCTCCACCTGGATGGACTGCCGTGTCTCTTCGGCGGTGCAGCCTGACACGGCCACCAGGAAGATGAGCACCGCGGACGATAATTTCACTGGATACATTGTTCCCCCGTTCTCTCTGTTTGCTCATTGTACACGACATCGTATAGAATATTCCTCCGGAACGCCGGCGTCACCAGGGGAGGAACTGTAATCAAAATAAGGGGTTCCATGGTCTGCCGGGTTTTGACAGGTGGACGACCCGCCCTGTATTTTTGTTCCTGGTCCCGGGGTGCTGCCGACCATCGGCCCTGTGGTCGGACATCGGAACAGCGCGAAATGGATGTGATGAAATAGCATGATCTTCTTCCTGGTGCTGGCTGCTCTGACAGGCGGGTTCATGGAGGTGGAGCTTCACAGCTTCGCCCGGTCTTCGAATGTCTCCTTCGATACCCTGCGGGTGGACGGCGTGACCTATCAGCAGGTTAGCGCAGCCGGGTTCACGGGGTCCGGCGACGGGACATGGGCCCCCGGTCACCCCCTTCTTCCCAGCAGTTCAACAACCGTACTGCTTCCGCCGGACAGCAGGGTGGATTCACTTACGATAAGCGAAGAGGCGTGGGAGCAGCTTCCCGGGAAGTACCTTCCCTTCCCCCGTCAGAGCGGCCTTACCGGCGATACCCTCTTCATTCCTCCGGACCCCGGGATCTATTCCGCGGAGACGGTTTATCCCTCCACCCCGATTTCCGTCACCAGACAGGGTTCCGCCCTTGGATACTCCGTGGCCACACTGACCACCACGCCGGTCCGCTACGCTCCATCCGACAGCACACTGATGGTCCTCACGTCGGCCGAAGTGGGGCTTCACACGGCTCCCTCCGACATGGAACGGATGGCTCCCGCCAGGGAGACGGTATGGAGCGGCGAAATGAGGAGGAGAGGTATCATGGGTCTGGTATCGAATCCGGAAGATACCAGCCTGTACCGGAGTGCGTCGGTGGAGGAACTGTCGGCGGCCGGCTCCCCCCTGAGCATCTCTTCGGTCCCTTCGCATGAGGGAAATTGCGTCGACCTGCTGATAATTACCGGAGCCGAGCTGGAGGGCGCTTTCACGGAGGTGGCCGAGTACCGGACCAGACAGGGAATCGTGAGCACCGTGAGGACGGTGGAATGGATCGACCAGAACTACAGCGGCTGTGACTCCCCTGAGCGCATAAGGAATTTCGTAAGGGACGCTCACGTCCACTGGGGCGTTCAGGCCGTTATTCTGGGAGGGGACGACCATATCGTACCGGTGAGGCACTGCAACGGCTGGGCGTACAACACATATCCGTTCCCTACCTACCAGATGCCGTCCGACGATTATTACGGAGATATCGACGGAGACTGGTCGGCAGCCGGAGGGCTGTGGAGCGTGGATTACCAGAACAGCTACCTCGACCTTTGTGTCGGCAGGTGGCCTGTGGATGACCCTGATGACGTGAACACGATGCTGCAGAAGGTGATGATCTACGAAGACCCCGAAACCGTCACCCAGGACTTCGCCAGGCGGCTACTCATGATGGGCTCCAACGATATCTGCGGAACCGGCGCCGACGACATGATCGAACTGATGGCTCTCCTGGACAGCTCCTTTGCCGTTCCCAGATACCTGGACGAACCCACAGAGCTGTATTTCCCGCATGACTTTCCGGCCGGCAACCTGTGCCGGGCAGAAGCGCTGCAGGAGTTCGACGCCGGATACAACCTGATACTCCATGCCGATCATTCCGAGACCCACAAGCTGGCGACGGCGGGTAAGAACACACTGGGCCAGTTCATGTGGGACTCGGATTTCGCCACCATGGGGAACGACTCCATGCCCTCGATCCTTTGGACCCTGGGCTGCGGTCCGGGGCACTTCGACGGGGCTGAATGCTTCGTCGAGGCGGGCCTTGTCAACTCCCAGTTCAACGGGCTGGTCGCTGCCATCGCCAACGCCAGGTACGGTCTGTTCAACCAGAAAGTAACGTATTTCGTGTTCATGGACGCTCTCTTCAACACAGGCTACGTCCACGATCAGCACGGGATATACTCCCCTCACTGGCCGCTCAGCTATCTGGGAGAAGCCCACAGGATGTCCAAGAATACGGACGGAATTTCCTTCGTTCTTCTGAACCTGCTCGGCCCCCCGCTGCTGAACGTATGGAGGGACGATCCCGTCCAGCTCCAGCTGAGCGTTCCTTCCATGGTCCTGGTGGCGGGTGTATCGGCAGACATAGCGGTGACCGTCACTAATGGCTCGCAGCCGGTGGCCGGTGTCACCGTCTGTCTGTGGAAAAGGGATGAGATCTTCCGCATCGGAACCACGGACAGTAACGGCCGGGCGACCTTCACCGATGTGATGGCGAAGTACGGCGGCGAGGGCGAAGCGCTCACGGTCACCGCTGTCAAGCACCGAAGCGAGCTGAACATAGGCACTTCAACCGTGGCCAGTTTTCTTCCGGACCGCAAGCTGATCAATGTACTGCCCGCAGCGGTCCCGGTGCTGTCCATGGAGAGCTTCGCGGTAGAGGACGAAGGCGACGGGCAGCCCAATCCGGGAGAAACGGTGCGGCTGCTGCCTGCGGCTGCGAACAGTGGCGGGGAGACTGCTTCGAACGTCCAGGCTGAGCTTCGGCTGGTGTCCGGCGGCCAGTACATACACTCCATGCCGGACCCGTGGTGTTCATTTGCCGACATCGCCGCCGGCTCCCTTGAAGTCGCCGCGGACCCCCTCGTCGTACAGATAGCTCAGGGTGTGGAAAGCTGGTCGGTAGCGGAGTTCCTGGTGGCGTTCACATGTGACGGGCCGGAAGGGACATACAGGTGGACCTCTCCTCTCTACCTCACCGTGAGGTCCGATGAATACCAGCTGACAGTGATGGACCCCCGGGCCGACAATGCCGGACAGAACGCCACGGTGGTCCTGAAGGACATGCTCCTGGTGAACAGCGGCCTTGGAGAGGGTCGGGACCTGCGGGTGACGGTGGACAACGTCTTCCCTCCGGAGATTTTCCTGGCGGATACCGTTACCGTTCCCTGGCTGGCGGCTGGAAGCGCCATCTCCCTGGAAGAGGACCTGGTACTGAACGTGTTTCCGGACGGAAGTCATTCGAACTGGACGACGGAGGGATTTCCCAGGTGTACCTTCGACGTGGTCGTCCTGAGCCGGGGAAGCTCTTCCGTTGCCCGGACCGTGGATGTAGGCATGGTCAGCCTGATGCAGGAGGAGCAGCCCCAGTCCCCGGTCTCGCTGGAGGTGTACGAAACCGGGCAGAATGAGATCAGCCTAGTATGGGATCAGCAGGGACCGCCTTACCCGGAGTCCTTCTACGCATACATCTACGACGGAGTTCGGGGCAGCAGGGTCTTCCCGCTGCCCGTTCCGGTAAGGCAGATAACCGTGAACGGCCTCTCTCCCGGCACCGAGTACCAGATAGGCGTCACCTCCATTGACTCGATTGGAAGAGAATCAGAGCCCGCCACCATCAACGCCACCACTCCCAGACCGGCCATCGAGGGCTGGCCTCTGCAGCTTGCCGGGTCGGCCGGAGGGGGACCGGCAGTGGCAGACGTTGACGCGGACGGGATGGACGAGATAGTGGCGGCCACATCCTTCGGCAAGGTCTATATCATCGAGAGGAATGGTGCCCGACAGACGCTTTCTCCTCCTTCCGGCTACGATTTCGATCGTTTCCTGGGCTGCGCAGTGGGTGACGTTGACGGGGACTCGCAGCTGGAAATAGTCGTAAGCTGCCAGAAAGCCATCGATGTTGAAGGCGAAGAGCGAATTGGAATTCTTCTCTACGACAGGGCGGGTTTCTTCTGGACCGCCGAGGAGATCGCGCAGACCATGGCCAACCAGCAGGCGGCCTCTCCGGCGGTGGGCGGTACTCCGGTACTGCTTCAGGCGGACGGGGGCGCTTCCCTGGAGATAGCCCTCAGAGCCAGGGGCCACTTCGGAACTCCTCCCCATCTGTATTTGTGGCGCAGGGATCCCTCCACGGGGCAGTGGCAGGACTTCGGACCCCAGTTCCCGCTGTCTCTTATCGGCAGCTTCTACAACTCTCCCACCGCGGTTGATTTCGACGGGGACGGCCTGGAGGAACTGCTGGTCACCAGTTTCGGAACGGAGGGGGCGGGCACCTCCATAAAGGTGGTTGATTTCCAGGAAGAGGCAGCGGTTTCCATAACCTCTCACGAGCTTACCGAGCTGGACAGGGAGGGACATGTATCCAGGGTCTACGGCACCCTGGCCGCGGCGGAGGAAAACGGCGATTTCTACGTCGCGGGGGCGGCTTCCACTTCTCAGCCCGCCAGCGTGGTGGACATACTCGGTCCCGAACCCAAGGTCATGACCGTCGAACGGCTTATTCGAGAGCTGTCCCGCCTCATCAAAAGAGGATACCTGGTCCAGGAAGCCGATATCGAGCCCGCCTTCAAGCTGGTGGACAACGACCCTTCGACCCGTCTCGACAAAATCTATCAGTC
>JAWOBF010000150.1:0-58361 GCA_046498225.1 Candidatus Aegiribacteria sp. | reverse complement strand
GTTCACTTTCGTTTATTTTGATAACACTTATCTGATAAAATCTTTACGTTTTGCCTTTTCCTTAACGCTCACCACCCGGGCTTTTGGCCCAAGTAGCTTAAGGTGAGTTGAAATCACTTGGGCCGGCGTCGAGAGCAGGGTCAGCATCGATATGACAAGGATGTTCATGATTTTCCTCTCGGCTTGCGTTCTCAGCAGGTGTTTTCCTCTGACCGTAAGATTCTTCGGAAATTTTCCCCGGTCAAGCTCCTGCAGTCCCTTGCCTCTTTTTTCAGGCAGGGAGGAGGAGGTTCCGGCCGTTCCTGAAAAAATGCGACAGAATCCGGCTTTCACAGCTTTCGCACCGGACCGTGCTTGAGGGGAACGGGAGTGGTATGCCGCATAACTCCCCATCTCAAGAAGTGATGTATAGAGGATAGCACCGGTGGAGGGATTACCCGGGGATAATAACGGGCCAGCCATCCCACCGTGGTATAAAAGCATTTTAATATCGAATTAAAACAAAAAATTAGTCTGCGGTTTAACCATCAGAACGAACGATGAACATCTCCGCCGATTGACCAGAGAGCATTTTATCGCGAAAGGGTCGCTTCATCGCAATAATACGACATGCTCTTGTGCCGCCTGGGTTCGGACAGGTGTCCCGCAGCCCCCGGACCGTCAGAGGTGGGATAGCCGTATTCTCCCTTTGTATGGTTAATTAGAATAGAATCGGGAAATGGGTGAAAGGCCGGCTGGGCAACAGTCCGAAAGGGTTAGTCGACAGCATTATTCTGAATCTTCCGCGCATTTCTTTTGCTTTACTCATCCCTCCACTGTCTGTATCTTTGTCCGGCGAAGAATACCTTTGGCCCAATACCGATAATTCCATGGAGGAACCCGTGAACCAGGTAAACAGCACTCTCGCTGACAGGACCATCGCCTATAAGCTCGGCAACGGGAGACTCATCTCCCTTTCCGACAGGCTGCCGGAGGAAGAAGTCGCAGAAGAGGTCCCGGCGGCAACCGGAGAGGGGAGAGAAGTCTACAGGAGAGGGCTCATACTGGCTCTGGATCAGGCGGTGAAGAGAAAATTTCCCGATTCCACGCTCTGGGTGGAGCATTCCATCTCCCTGGGCTACAGGTGCAGGCTCCTGAACCGTCCCCATATGACCTCGGACGAGATCGTGGAGAGGCTCAGCTGGGAGCTGAACAGGATAGTCGAGGAGGCCCTTCCCATAGAGACGGTCAAGTACGACCCGGACCGTCATGGTGAGCTGCCGGAGGAATTACTGGAACTGGTGTCATGGAGCTCTGGGAAGAGGTCCATTCGGGGCAACCGTCTCTGTGACAGCTGCGCGTTCGCCATGGGACCCTCCGTTCCGAACACCTCCTGGCTTACCGTGTGGGAGCTGAAACCACTGGAAAGGGATTTCGTCCTCAGGTTCCCCGGTTCCCGCTCATGGCCCGAGATAGACGTCTGGGTACCCAGGAGGAAACTGAACAGGGAGTTCGACCTGGAGGAGAAGCACATCGCCAGGATGGGCGTTCAGGACATAAACCAGCTGAACAGGCGGATAGAGGAGGACGGCGGCAAGCGTCTGGTCACTATGAGCCATTTCTACCAGACGTACAGGATGGTCCAGATAGTCCAGCAGCTGGAGGAGGAATTCCCCGCGCGGAGGATAATCACCATCGCAGGGCCCTCGTCCAGCGGAAAGACCACTTTCGCCAGGCTTCTGCGCACCTACCTGGTGGCAATGGGATTCGGCGCCAGGCTGATAAATGTGGACAACTACTTCAGGAACAGGGCCGATACCCCTCTGGACAGGGATGGCAAGCCTGATTTCGAGTGTCTTGAGGCCATACATACGGAGATGTTCGGAGAGCACCTCGGACTGCTGCTGCAAGGCAGGCAGATAATGACGCCGATATTCGATTTTCATACCGGGTTGAGAAAGGATTCCTCGGTTCCCATGGTGCTGGGCCCCAGGGATTTTCTGATAGTGGAGGGCATTCACGGCCTTAACGACGCCCTTACTCCGGGAGTAGAGCCGGAGCTGAAATTCCGAATATACGCCTCGGCGCTGACCCAGCTGAACATAGACAGGATAACGAGGATGTCCACAACCGACAGCAGGCTGATACGCCGAATGGTCAGAGATAGTACCCAGAGAGGGTATAGCGCTGAAGAGACAATACTTGTATGGCCGTCCGTGAAGAGGGGAGAACGAATGAACATCTTTCCCTTCCAGGAGCAAGCCGATGCCATGTTCAACTCGTCCCTGCCCTACGAACTCCCGGTGCTGAAGAAGTACGCGGAACCTCTGCTGGGGAAGGTTCCCGGCTCTTCGCCTGCATTCCACAAGGCGGTGAAACTGCTTGACCTTCTGGACTGCGTCCGGCCGATAGATGAGAATATAGTTCCTATAACGAGCCTGCTGAGGGAATTCATCGGTAACTCGATATTCAGCTGAGGATTGTAAGGACAGGGGGAGAAGATGATAGCGATACTGATGGCTGTACTGGCGGCGCAGGCGCCCGGCCCGGACATGCACGCCCTGCGAAGACCGGTTTCGGGTTACGGCAATGAAGTTATGTCTGAGAACACATTGACCGGTGATTACGATGTTCTCAATTACGATATCGCCATCGAGGTCTTTCCGGACCTGGAGGTCCTGGAATGTACCACGACGGTGATGTTCACTCCGGAGGTGGAGGGTCTTTCGGAGATACGGCTGGACCTGGTGGAGCTGGAGGTGACCTCGGTATGGGACCAGACGGGTTCCCTCGCTTACCAGCAGCAGGAGGATTCCCTCTTCGTGACCCTTTCATCACCTTCCGGCCCGGGTGATACGGTGGAGGTGACGGCGGCGTATTCCGGCACGCCGTGGAACGAGGGAGCCGGAGGTTTCGGAGGGTTCTACTTCCATCCCTACGTGCATTACCACATGGGTGTAGGCGTGTACACCGACCCTCCATCCATGGGGCGGGTGATATTCCCGTCATGGGACCATCCCGCCGACAAGGCCTCTTTCCAGTTCCGCATAACCGTTCCCGATACGCTGTACGCGGTGGCCGGGGGTGACCTGGTGACGATGAGGGAGGACCCGGCGCAAGCCACGGCCACCTACCACTGGGACCAGCCCCAGCCCATGTCCACCTACCTGGCCGCTTTCTCCGTATCCGATTACGTTGTCCTTCAGGATTCCACCTGCGACTGGATATACTACTACGTATACCCCTGGGAGATAGAGGACGCGCTGGGAAGCTTTCAGAACGTCGACCTCATGATGGACCGCTTCCAGAGCGTCTACGGGCCTTACCCATGGGACACCAAGTTCAGCTACGTCCAGACCCCCGTGGGAGACATGGAACACCTCACGCAGGTATATCACATCGCCTTCGCCATAAACGGCACCACCGCCTACGACTGGCTTCTCGCCCACGAGATGAGCCACCACTGGTGGGGGAACTGCGTTACCGAGGCTGTGTGGTCCGACGTATGGCTCTCCGAGAGCTTCGCCACATACAGCGAAGCCGTATGGGAGGAGTACTACGGCCAGGCCAGCTACGATAACTACGTGCTGAACAGCATCATGATACCCTATCTCAACAGCGGTGAGCTGTTTCCCATTTCCGATCCCACCACACCTGCGGAGATGTGGAGTTACACCACATACGAGAAGGGAGCGTCCGTCCTTCACATGCTCAGGCATATCCTGGGCGACACCGACTTCTTCGCCTCCCTGGATGAGTACTTCGAGCACCACGCCTACGCAACCGCCACCACCGACGACCTGAGGGACCACATAGAGAACGTGATCGGAGAGGATATTGACTGGTTCATCGATGCCTGGGTGCACGGGTGGGGCTATCCCGTTTACGACCTGGAGTACGGCTGGGTCCAGTCCGGCTCACAGTGGGACTTGACCATCGACCTGCAGCAGGTGCAGACCACTCCCACCGTTTTCACCATGCCGCTGGAGTTCCTGGTGCAGGGAAGCTCGCAGGACTCCCTGGTGGTAATGTGGAACGACCAGGCGGCACAGAGCCAGGTCTTCACCGTTCCCTTCCAGCCGGTGAGCGTCCAGTTCGACCCGGGCAACTACGTCCTGTCGACACATCTCACCGGAATGGAAGAGAGGCCGCGCCCCCCCGCCATGGGTACCGGTACGCTGCATTTCGCGCCGAATCCTGCCGTAAGCTCCACCGAGATACTGTGGGGCGGAATGGACGGATCGTCCCTGGAGGTCGGCCTGTACGACCTTTCCGGCAGAATGCTGGGGGAATGGAGCCTCTCGCCGGGGGAGAGGGCCCTCGATCTCACCGGAATGCCCTCGGGCATCTACCTGGTGGAGGCATCGGGTCCCGGTGGGATAAGGCAGACCGCGAAACTGCTGGTGCGGTAGGAACAGCGGGGCCGTAAAGCCCGAAAAAGCCTCTGTAACGCTGTTCCAGCGGAGGCTGAGTCCTGTTCTTGACATCCAATATAACTGTCAGTAAGATGTAAAAGCATACCAATAATTCACTACCATCATTAAAATGAGTTAGAGGTGATCATGGCTGACAAAAAGGGTGTTATATTCACCAGAAGGGCTTCGGGCCTTGTCAGAGAACTCTCCTGGTTCGACGTCTTCGTATTCGTTGTTGCCGGCCCCGCGGCATCGGGAGTCATCTACTATTCGGTGTCCACGGCCGCGGACTTTCCCGGAGCCAGCCTTCCGCTGGCATTTCTCATAGGGCTCATGGTCTTTCTGCCCATAACCCTCCTGGTGGCCATAACTTCCGCCGCCATGCCCCGCTCCGGAGGTCTCTATATCGCTGTCAGCCGGGTTCTGGGACCCACTGTGGGCTACCTGAGCTCATGGCTCCTGTTCATCGGATACGGCATCTCCAGCGGAGTCCTGGGGTACATAGTGGTGGGCCTTATGGGCTCCGCCTTCTCCACCGCCGCCCTCAGCAGCGGCATCGGGTGGCTGGCCCGGGCGGGCGCCGCCATGCAGCTTCCGCTCTGGCAGCTGGCGGGGGGCCTGCTGTGGGTGCTTCTCTTCTGGTACATCGCCTACAAAGGGATTCGCAGGATAAAGAAGATAATGCGAGCCATTTTCTTCATACCGCTGGCCGGAACCCTCATAGCGGTTGTGATGTTCTTTCTTTCGGGAGGTATCGAGAGCGTTGCCGGAGCTTTCGACAGCACCTGGGGAGAGGGCACCTTCCAGGCCGTGGTGACCCAGGCGGAGGCGCTGGGATGGGAGAAGGCCCCCTTCTCCTTCGCCAGCACCATAAACGCCATGATAGTGGTTATATGGGCCTACGCAAGCATCACCATAATCAACTACGCCGGAGGGGAGGTCAAGACCCCCAAGACAAGCATGATAAAGGGGTTCACCATCGGAACGGTGTTCGTGGGCCTGTTCTACGTCATAATCGTTCTGGCCACATACAGCGCATTCGGTGACTTCATAGCCAGCTACGACTACCTCTACGACAACCACCCCGGAGTCCTGGAAGGCATAATGGGAGGGCTGGTCCAGCCTTCGGTCCCGTTCTACTTCATGGCCATAGCCGGAAACGTGTGGTTCGGGCTTGCCGTCTCGGTCTCCATAGCCCTGTGGTTCGCCAATTCCATACTGCCGGGATTCCTGGCCAATTCGCGGCTGGCATTCGCCATGTCCATGGACAAATCATTTCCCAGGGCCCTGTCCGCGGTGAACAGGAGAACCGGCTCGCCCACCAACGCGGTTCATCTCAACGCCTGCTTCTGCGTAGTGGGCGTGTTCATTATGACCCTTTCCGTTGACGTTATCCTGTCCATACTGACACTTACCACCTTCTTCATCTTCTGGCCCTACGGACTGAGCACCATGCTCCTCCCATACCACAAACCGGAGATCTACCGGCGCTCACCGGTACAGTGGGAGCTGCTGGGAGTGCCGGTCATAACCATTCTGGGCGGCTTCGCTTTCCTGGTGGGGTGGTTCTTCATCTATCTCTCCTTCGTCAACTTCACCCCTGTAGTGATGCTGACGCTCATACTGGTGATGCTGGCGGGACTGGTGGTCTACCTCTACCAGCAGAACAGGAACCGCAAAGAGGGAGTGGACGTGGGCAGCATCTACTCGCAGATACCTCCGGAATAGGGGAGAAGGCATGGCCAGACTGTTCTTTTCGGTTGACGTTCACGGCGCGGACAGCGTCTGGAGGAAATGGCTGAAGGTTCCCGAGATATACGGTGTTGACGCTCTGCTGCTCTGCGGCGACCTCACCGGCAAATCCCTGGTTCCCATCATCGACAGGGGCGGCGGAGTGCATGAGGCCTTCTACTTCGGCAGGAACTGGAAGCTGCAAAACGGCTCCGATGTGGACGAAATGGAGAAAAGGATCCGGGATGCCGGCGCCTATACCCTGCGCTGCGGCCCGGAGAGGGTGGAGGAGCTCCAGAAAGACCCTTCCGCCGTGGAGGAGCTGATGATGCGGATGATAGTGGACAGGATGCAGCGATGGATGGAGATGCTGGTGGATTCCATAGACACGTCCGCCGTGGATGTCATAGTAATGCCGGGCAACGACGACGATTTTCAGATAGACGACGTGATAAGGTCATTCCGGGACAGGGGGGTCCAGTGGTGCCTCGATTCTGTCACCAGTGTGCTGGGCGCGCCGATGATAAGCCTGGATTACGTTAATCCCACCCCCTGGGACACCCCCAGGGAGGACAGCGAGAAGGGAATGAAGAAGAGGATACGAAAGCTCGCGGGAATGCTGGATGATCCTTCCAGGTCCATATTCAACCTGCACGCGCCCCCCCATGGCACCATGCTGGACCTGGCCCCGGAGCTGGATTCCAGCAGGAAGCCGGTAACGGTGGCGGGTCAGGTGAATTTCGTTCACGTGGGCTCGACCGCGGTAACGCGCGCCCTTGAGAAATACCAGCCGATGATAGGTCTGCACGGGCATATACATGAATCCTCCGGCCATGACCGGGTGGGGGAGACCCCCGTGATAAACCCCGGGTCCGAGTACGGTGAGGGAATACTCAGAGGATACATAGTGGAAATCGATGACGGAGCGGTGACCAATCAGTGGAAGGTGGAGGGATGAGCGGGACCCCTGTCCTTCCGGAGGGTGTTCACGCTCCATATATGCAGCCCGGAACACCCCTTACTCCCCGGAACCTGCAGCTGCAGGAGCGGCGGATGGTGGAGATGCTGGAAGGAATAATGGAGAAGGCCCGGGAGTTCCGGGTCACCATCCGCGCGCTGGGCTCGATAGCCTTCAGAATCAAATGTCCCGGTCACAAGCACCTCGAATACCTTAACGGAAGGTATCTCACCGATATAGACTTCGTAGCCAGGTCGAAGGAAATTCCCGGTATACAGGACATGTTCTTCGACATGGGCTGGACCGAGAACCAGACCGTCCTCAGGCTGTTCGGACATAAAAGGAGAATATTCCACCACCCTGAGATCCCCCTCCATTCCGACGTGTTCCTGGACAAGCTCCGATTCTGCCACGAGATAGATTTCAGGAAGAGACTGGAGCTGGACAGCCCTACCGTGAGCGTCACCGACCTGCTGCTTGAGAAGCTGCAGATAGTGGAGATAAACAGGAAGGACCTTGTGGACATCATGGTTCTCCTCAGTGAATATTCCATTTCATGCGACGGGTCCGGAACCGGCTGTATCGACGGAAGTTACATTGCCCGATTGCTCTCCGGGGACTGGGGTTGGTGGAGGACGGCCACGGAAAACCTCAGGAAGACCATGGACTTCTCCTCCGAATACCTGTCGGGGGAGGACTCCGCCACGGTCCGGAAAAGGACAACCCGGATACTGGAGCTGGTGAACGGCCGCTCCAGGACCCTGAAATGGAAGCTCAGGTCGCTGATAGGCGACAGGATCAAATGGTACAACGAAGTAGAGGAGGTCGAGAGGGACTGAATCGCGCCTCATCGATCCATAAACCGATAAAAAAGGGGTTCAGGAAAGGAAGGATCATGTCAACAGGGCTTTCCGCGTTCTCGGAAGGAATCGAATCGCTTCAGCACAGTCTGCTTGAAGCGCTGGTCTTCGACCCGTCGAATCATCCGGAGAGGTCGGGCACTACCCTGGCCAGGATAACGGAGGTGCTGGGTATAGTGGTGCCCGGCGGAAGGGGTGAGGAGGTCCTGAAGAAATGCAAGGAAGCGGCTTCGGGCGCCGCTCCGTTCGATTCCCTGGCGGTCCATGAGGCCACCAGGGTGGCCGCTGTCCTGCTGGAGGAGCTCAAGCCGGAGGAGATAGCCGCCGTGGCGGATTTCGTCATGGAATCCGAGCTGTCCACCAGGGAAGTGGTGGAGCTTCACAGGAAGTTCAAGATACCGGTGTCCCACCTGGAGGACGACATGCTGCCGGTGAATGGTGAAGGCGCGCTGATACAGGACTCCAGGGGCAGGGTATACGTCGACCTGGACAGCAACTACAGCGCCACGAACCTTGGCAACTCCAACGACGCCATCGCGCTGGGACTGTACAACCAGGCCAGGCTGCTGATATCCCAGAAGGAGGACAGGATACAGGTGGCCAGGGCCCGTTTTCTGAAGGAGATAATGCCCATGATGCCCGAGGGGCTTTCCCGCTTCTACTGGCAGAACTCCGGCGGAGAAGCGGTGGACAAGGCCATCAAGATAGCCAAGGCGTACACAGGCAACAGGGGTGTGATAGCCTTCGAGGGCGGATTTCACGGCAGGACCCATGGAGCGGTGGCCATAACCCACAATCCGGCGTACCGGGAGCCCTTCGGGCTGGACAGCGAGGACTGGGTTCACTTCGCCCCCTTCAATGAGCTGGAGGAGGTGGAGAAGCTCCTGAAATCCGGCGCAGCCGGCACCGTGGTGCTGGAGCTGGTGCAGGGGGAGGAGGCGGGGATGCGCCCCGCCACGGCTGAGTTCGCCGTCGGCATCAGGAAGCTGTGCAGCGAGCACGATGCCCTGATGGTCGTGGACGAGATTCAGACTGGCTTCGCCAGGGTATCGGGAGGCCCCGGGCAGTGGTTCGCGTGCGACCGTTACGGGGTTACCCCCGACATCATAACCATCGGCAAATCGTTCGGAGGGGGCTATCCGGTAACCGCCGTTGTGACCACTCCACAGGTTTCCGGCCGAATGAAAGGCGGCTACGACGGCTCAACCTTCGGCGGCAATCCCATGGCCATGACCGCCGCCCTTATAGCCACCCGCCAGATGCGCGCTCTGGACCTCACCGTTCGTGTCAGCAAGCTTTCCCGTTACTTCCACGGAAGACTGGAGAGCATCGAATCCCCGCTGATGAAGGATTTCAGGACCATAGGCCTTATGGTGGCGGTGGAACTGGACAGCCCCGAGAGAGTGCGGGAAGTGCAGCTGGGAATGATGGAGAGGGGGGCTTACTCATCCCTTTCCACCGGGCCGGTGCTCAGGTTCATGCCCCCGCTGGTCATAAGCAGGGAGGAGATCGACAGGGTAGTCGAAGCCCTGGAAGGCGCCCTCTCGGAAGAGAGGTGATATGCCGTGCCGCGGAAACTGAGAGTTCTGGCCTCGGTCGGCGCCCTGGCCGTGCTGCTGTCATGCGGGAGGGAGAGCCCGGACGAAGGCGTCACCCGCATCAGCGTACTCACCTGGAGGCCGAACTCGCCGGAAACCTGGGAAGAGGCCATAGACAGGTTCCATGAACGCAACCCGGACGTGGAAGTGATACTGGAGACCGGTCCGAGCTCCTCCACCCAGCTTCACGACATGCTCTCGCAGAGGCTCAGGAACAGGGATAGCTCGGTGGACGTGTTCGTTATGGACGTGGTCTGGCCGCCGGAATTCGCGGCGGTGGGATGGGCGCTTCCTCTGGATGACTTCTTTCCGGAGGAGGAGCGTGAACTCTTCTTCACCGGCTGCGTGGAGGCGGCGACCTGGGAGGGAAGCGTGTACGGCGTCCCATTCTTCCTGGACGCCGGAGTGCTCTACTGCAGGTCCGACCTGCTGGAGAAGTACGGACTGGAGGTCCCGGAGACATGGGGACAGCTGGTGGCCGCCGCGGACAGCGTGCTGAAAGGGGAGGCGGACCCGTCGCTCTACGGCTACTCCGCCCAGCTGGCCCAGTACGAGGGACTTATCTGCAACATGCTGGAGCTGACCGGTTCCGCCGGAGGGTCGCTGATGGAACCGGAGAGCCCCGAAGCCCTGAGAGCGCTGAGGTTCGCCAGGGACAGCCTGGTGGGCTTGAACGGGATAACTCCTCCAGGCATACTCACCTACAGGGAGCAGGAATCGCTGGAGCTGTTCGCGTCCGGCGGGGCCGTCTTTCACAGGAACTGGCCCTACGCCTGGGCGCTCTGCGCCGACCCGGAGATGTCACGGGTGGCGGGAAACGTTGAGATATCCATACTGCCGCGATTCCCCGAAGGGGAGAGCGTATCCGCTCTGGGAGGATGGAGTTTCGGCGTAAGTTCCTTCTCGCCGCACCCGGAGGAGGCTTTCCGTTTCGTAAGCTTCATGACCTCGGAGGAGGTGCAGAGGCTTTTCGCGGCCGAGGTTGGCAAACCGCCTGCCAGGAGGTCACTTTACGCGGACAGCCTGGTGCTGGCGGCGAATCCCCATTTCGAGGAGATGGAGCCGGTATTCGAGAACGCGGTCCCCAGGCCGAAAACTCCTCTGTACCCCCAGGTATCCCACCGTCTGCAGAGCTTTCTGCACGCCGCGGTCGGCGAGTCCGGCGGGAATATTCCGGCGATGGCGGAGGAGGCAGCCGGGGATATTCGGGAGATACTGGAGAGAATGGGAGACTAGATATTGAGAAAGAGCCGGATGGGTATTGTCATGATGACCCCGGCCGTTCTCTTCCTCTGCGGTTTTCTTGTTTTTCCAGTATTGAGCACCATGGTCAACAGCCTCTACCGGGACAGTCCCGTCACCGGACGGGAGTTCTGCGGGCTGGACAACTACCGCCGCCTGGCCGGTGACGGACAGGCACTGGATACGGTTGAATTCACCTTTCTCTTCGTTGTCGCCTCGGTTTCGCTGGAGATGGCGGCGGGTGTTCTGATAGCCCTGGCCATAAACCGGGTGGTAACCGGAAGGGGCTTCTTCAGGGCTTCTGTCATACTGCCATGGGCGGTGCCCACCGTGGTTGCCGCCGTTATGTGGAAGTACATATTCAACGACCAGTACGGAATAGTCAATTACCTGGTCTACGGCGATTCTCTGCAGATGTACAGCGCCTGGCTCGCCCGGCCGGCCACCGCGCGGCTGGCCATCATACTGGCGGACGTCTGGAAGTCCTCCTCCTTCGTTGCCCTCATCGCCCTTGCGGGACTGCAGACGGTACCGGAGGAGCTGATGGAGGCTGCACGCATCGACGGGGCCGGACCCTCGAGGCGTTTCTTCCATATCACGCTGCCCCTTATCCGTCCCGCTCTTCTGGTGGCGCTGCTGTTTCGAGTAATGGACGCCTTCAGGGTCTTCGACCTGGTATATGTTATGACGCAGGGCGCCCCATCCGGAAAAACCGGGGTGCTGCAGTTCTTCGGGTACCTCAAGATGTTCCCCGAGCAGCAGTACGGTTACGGTTCGGCGGTGGCCGTGGTGGTGTTCCTGATAATAGCGGTTCTGTCGATTCTCCTGGTCAGGACCCTGGGCAGGAGGATGATGGCGGAATGAGAAGGCTGTGGACGGTCCTGGGGCTCCTGGCGGTGCTTCTGTTCTGCCTCGGACCGGTCCTGTGGATACTGAGCACCTCCCTGAAGTCCCCCGGCCTGGTGAGCCGAAGGCCGCCGACGCTGCTGCCTGACCTCCACTGGGATTCCTACAGGATAGTTCTGCAGGAGAGAGGGTTCCTCAGAAGCATGGGGAACAGCCTTCTCGTATCTTCGACGACCACTCTGTTAACCGTGGCCATGGGAGTTCTGGCGGCATACCCGCTTTCCCGGATGAGGGGAAGATGGAGGGGGCCGGTCCTGGGTCTGGTGCTGGCTGCTTCCATGTTTCCCCAGGTATCCATAGCCGGCGCCGTATACCGCATGCTGATGAGCCTGGGACTGCTGAACACCTTTCCCGGGCTGATACTTCCCTATACCGGCCTCATGCTGCCACTGGCCATATGGATGCTCACCAGCTTCTTCAGACGGCTTCCGCCGGAGCTTGAGGAGGCGGCGGTGATGGACGGATGCGGACCATGGACCACCGTATGGAGGGTATTCGCCCCGGTGGCGGCCCCCGCGGTGCTGACCACGGCCATACTGGTGTTCATATACGCCTGGAACGAGTTCTTCTTCGCTCTACTCATCATGACCAACCCGGTGATGCAGACGGTGCCGGTGGCCATAGCCAAGTTTCCCGGCCAGTACAGGGTGCCCTGGTCGGAACTCTCCGCCGCGGCCATGGTGGCGGTCCTGCCCCTGGTGGCCATGGTCCTGCTGCTTCAGAGAAGGATAGTGAGCGGCCTTTCCAGCGGCACAACCAGGTGACCGGCCATATAGCGGGTCAGCTCAGGTGGCGGTGAGCCTCCTTCAATCTTTCGATGATATCGATGTGCTGCGGGCATTTCTCCATGCATCTGCCGCATTCGGTGCACCTGTCGCCCCTTTCCTCCTCCTTCAGAAAGCCGTACTGCTTCGAGGCGGCTTCCGGAGCCTCGTACATCTCGCTCATGTTGTAGTAGGAGAATATCCAGGGGATGGCCACGCCCTCCGGGCACGGCAGGCAGTACCTGCAGTCGGTGCATGGTATGGACCTCTTGCTTCTGTATTCCTTCCGCACTTCCGCCAGCACCCGCTTCTCCGCTTCGGACATGGAACCGATACCCGACCGTCCGGCGCTCTCCAGGTTCTGCCGCAGCTGCTCCATGGTGCTCATGCCGCTTACTGCGCATGAGACCTCCGGCCTGTCCCACAGCCACTGCAGGGACCAGTCCGCCGGAGTCCTGCGGATGCCGGACCTGTCGAACACCCGTTTTACCGAATCCGGGGGCACCCGGGCAAGCAGGCCTCCGCGAAGGGGCTCCATGACCACTACCGCGAGGCCCCTGTCGGCGGCGTACTTCACCCCCTCTGTTCCCGCCTGGTGGTCCACGTCCATGTAGTTGTACATCACCATGGTCATGGTCCAGTTGTCGTAATCGTCGATGATCTTCCTGAAAAGGGGCAGTTTATCATGAAATGAGAACCCCAGGTGGCCTATGCGCCCGTCGGCCAGCTGTTTCTCGGCCCAGTCCAGGTATCCCGCCTCCTTCATCCTGTCCCACCAGTCGTCCTGCAGGGAGTGCAGGAGGTAGAAGTCGACGCGGTCCGTCTGCAGCCTTTCAAGCTGCTCGTCGAAGTACCTGTTCAGGTCATCGGTCTTCTTCACCTTCCAGCAGGGCAGCTTGGTGGCCAGACGGACCTTCTCGCGCAGACCGTCCTTGAGAAGCTTTCCCAGGAAGACCTCGCTGAGGCCCCCGTGGTAGTTGTAGGCGGTATCCAGGTAGTTGACACCGTTATTCACGGCGTGGCGGACCATGGCGCCGGCTTCCTCCTCCAGTATTTCGGAGTGTTCGCCCTCCCGGTGGGGAAGCCTCATGATGCCGAATCCAAGGGCTGAAACCTGCCAGTCCAGCCGGCCGAAACGCCTGTACTTCATCTCAGTTTTCCGAGGACCGCTCCGAAGACGCCGTCGGGTCTTTCCACCACCGTGGCCCCGGCTTCGGTCAATGCCCGGTGCTTGGCCTCCCAGGTCTCGCTTTCGTTCCTTATCATGGCCCCTGCGTGGCTCTGGGCGACACCGGCCCTGGTGTACTTGCCTCCCAGGAAGACAACCGCCGGTTTTGTTATCTCCCCCTTCCTGATGGCATCCGCCAGGTCGTTCTCCTGTGTGGTGCCGGTCTCACCGTAAACGGCCATTACCTTGGTCCGGGGGTCCTTCTGGAACGCCAGGGCGGCGTCCAGCATGGTTATTCCGGGTACGGGGTCTCCTCCCACGCACACCACCGCCGAGAGACCGGGATAATCCTCCCCCCACAGCGGTCCGTAGGAACCGTCCTCCCTGGGGCCGGGGAGGTTGGGCCTGCAGTGAAAGGCTCCCAGGAGCTGGGACAGGCCGCCGGAGCGGGAGATGACACCCACACAGCCCGGCCTGTAGTTCTTCTTCGCCCAGGTGGCGCTTCCGCCTATCATGCCGAAAAGGTACCCTGCGGTATCCAGAAGACCCACTGTGTTCGGACCCAGATAGACCGATCCACCGCCGTCGGCGTATTCCTTCAGGACTATCTCGTCATGCGCCGGAACGCCGTCCGCTGTGAGCACCAGGAACCTCAGCCCGGCGTCCATGGCGTCCATGGCCGCTTTCTTAACCGCTCCCGCCGGGACGAAGAAGACGGCGGAGTTCAGCTCCGGGAAGGCTTCCACCGCCTCCGCGGCGGAGTTGTAGACGGGTACGCCGTCGACCTCCTGGCCTCCCTTTCCGGGTGTGCAGCCGGCGATGACCTCCGTGCCGTACTTCCTCATCAGCCTCGTCCTGCTCCTGCCCTGTCTTCCGGTGATTCCGAACACAAGTGTCTTCGGAGTATCGATACCGGCCAGGTGACTCACTATACCGGTCATCGGTCCACCTCCTCAGGCATTTCAAGATGTATGTACAATTCACCGTTGCCCTCCATAAGGGCCGCCGTTTCGCACATGAGGCAGCCTGTGCAGCGGGCTTGCGGGTCGGCGGACAGTTTTCCGCTCTCCCATCGGAGGAAACCTGTGGGGCAGGCGGTTACGGAAGGCGGAATTTCTTCGCTGTTCCATCTGTCGTAATGGAAATAGATCTTTCCAGGGGGGGTCCGGACCTCGATATCCGGTTCGCCGCGGGGAGGCTCGATCTTTTCCGCGACCTTCGAAGGACCTTCGGCTATCTCCCTGATGTGGTCCACCATGGCGTTGGGGAACACCTCCGGTGGGAAGGTCCTCACCGGGACCGGGAGCGAATCGGCGACCCTCTCGAACAGTTCGCGGGCCCTGTCCTCGTCGGTGCCGCCGAACCGCAGGAGGGAGGGAAGGGGAGTGGGGCTCTCCTTCAGCGCCTTCCAGACAGCGGCCGCCAGGTGATGCTGGTTCTGGAACGCCATTCCTGAGCCGGTGAGAAGAAGCGCCTGGGCATCCTCCTGGGCGAGGATGACCCTCAGTATCCTGTAGCTCTTGAAGGCGGAAAGGCCTCCGGAGGTATCCGATTCGTTCATGGTGTGAATGTCGGTCCTGGAGCCGGTGGTCATCTCCCACAGCATCTTGCCGCCTCCGCCGCATAGGTTGGTGGCGACCCTGAGGGCGTCCCGGGACGGCTTCTCCCGGTTCTGCCTGAAGAAGCCGGTTCCGGAGGGGTCGTCCCTGTTTATCTTCTCCACCACCTTCTCGAGGCGGGTGAGGTCCCTGGATGATTCCACCCCGGGAGGGAAGAATATGTCCATGTCGTCCTTACGGACCGCCGATTTTTCGAACTCCGCCCGGCAGTCCACCGCCATGATAGAACCGTCGGTAAGCAGGCCCAGGGGGTTTATCTCCAGCACGGTAAGCTTGTACCCGGTAAAGGTACTGATTAGTTTGTGAAGAATACCCGCGAGAGACCCGGGGTCGGCTTCCGTTCCCATGGAAACCAGTTCGCCCTCGATATCTTCAACCGATGGAGGGTGAAGGAGAGAAAATGGCATTCGAAGCAGCGACTCCGACCGGCCCTCCACACCGGACCCTCCGGAGATGCTGAAGAGGAGGGTTCCGCCGGGAAGTCTGTCCCTCGAGCCGAAATCCAGGGTGCACCCGGCGTAGTATTCCGCCTTCAGGTCGACTCCGCGCGTAACGAGGACACCCTCCGGTTCGCCCCACTCTCCCGGGGCCAGGAGGTTCTGGAGGTTTTCCTCCAGCAGTTCCGGGGAATCTATTCTGCGGACCAGTCCCTTGCTCTTCCTGCTGGTGGCGCCGGGAAGCTGCGCCTTGAGATACACCGGCATATCCGGCAGGTCATCCGTGTACTCCCGCTCGGAAGAGACGAAGACCCCGGGGACCAGGGGGACCTTCTCCCGCTGCAGCAGGATTCTCGTTCTGTATTCAGGTAACGATGGCATCAGACACTCCCATTGTTTGTTATTGCTTCTCTTCTCTCGAGCATCATTCTGTCGGTTTCCCTCACCGATCCGTGCCAGTCCAGGGCAACGGAGGGGCACAGGCCGTAGAGGTAGTTGTATTCCGTGTAGCAGCTGGCAGTGCATGCCTGGCACGGAAGGCAGGCCGCTGCGTCGAAGGCTTCTTCGAACCCCTTCTCCAGCGCGCTGACTGAATCGGGATACTGACCTATGAGGAGGGAGCAGGGATAGACCTTTCCGTCGGCGTCTATGTTGCAGTACATCTTTCCCGCCCTGCATGAAACGCCGTGGAACCTCCCCTTCATCCTGGTGATCGAGAAATCCGGCCATTTCATCATGCTTTCCAGGTAGCGAGCGGAATTGGCTATGGGCGCGCCCCGGCCCTTGAGCTCCAGCAGCCTCCCGTAGGCGGCGGCGTACTCCTCCCGGGAGGGCATCATGCTCGAGGTGTCGCCTCCCAGCTTCTCGTTGTGATGAAGGGTCTGGAAGGTTGTGAGGAAGCCGTACTTCAGGGCGGTTTCCATGATATGATCGATGTGCTGGATATTGTTCCGGGTGAGGACGGTGATGGTCCAGAGACGGACCCTGCCGGAGGCTGTCTCCATGGCTCTGATGACCTTGCCGTGGCTCCCCTTCTCCCTGTTGGTATCGTGGGCCTCCTCCGGGCCGTCGTATGCCAGGACCAGGTGGTCGATGTTTTCCAGTATCTCCCTCTTCGCCGGCAGGAGGTAGCCGTTGGAGTCCAGGCTCACGTACATTCCCAGTGACCTGGCGAAGGAGCAGAGCTCCGTTATGTCATCCCTCATCAGAGGCTCGCCCCCCCACACGCCTATCCTCCTGGTGCCGGCCCGGGCCATCTGGACGAAAAGGTCCTTCCAGCGGCTGGTGGAGAGATCGGGACGGCCCTGTTCGGGAATCTGGCAGTAGCTGCACCTGCTGCAGCAGCGGTCGGTGATTGATACCATCACGTTGACCGGCCTTCTGCGCCCCAGAATGCCCAGCATGGCGTCCAGACCCATCATCATCTGTCCTTTCAGGTCCATGTCACCTCCTCCTCCGGAACGCCCCTCCATTGAGGACCGTAGACGCTGTTCTCGATTATACGGCCGGCCTGCCGGTTCTGCCCCAGCAGGTAGTAGGCCAGATTGTACCACCGTTTAGCCCCGTACTTCATCAGACCTATGAGGGGACCGTCGGTTCCCGGCTCCCGCCTCTTCCTTCTTCCCCGGACAATCTTCTCCACCCTGGCCACGAAGTTCGGGGCTGCCTGAATGAAATCGAAGGAGGGCGCCCGTTCAAGCGGCGGCAGGCAGACATCCCGGCAGTCATCATAGCTTCCCACCCTGCCGTTACCCTTCACGGTGGTCTCCACGGAGAGGGGGTCTATACCCATTACCCGGGATACTGAATGGTCCAGGGCGACCCTGTCCGCGGAAGCGGCCAGGAAGTCGGTCTGCTTCGGAATGCCCGGCTTGGGCCCGCTGCCCTCGAGGGAAATCGTGCCGTCTGCCAGTGTCAGAACTACCGGAATAGATGAGTTCACCGCCACGGTGTAATCCGCCAGCCTGTAGTGATAGTTGTGCCTGTTGTCGTCCAGGCAGCCGTACAGGTGTTTCATGGCCACCGATATCACCGATCTGTAATGGGTCTTGACCACAGGAATGGATACCACCGGCATCCTGGTGCATATCTCCGGAATACCGAAGGAGAGGCCGTCGACCTCCCGCTCCACCCACCGATTCCGGGAGAAGTTGTGCCATATCAGACCCTTCCTTTCGGCGGCGTCCTTCATCCGGGTTATCCGAAAGGCGCGGGTGGCGTCCACCAGGACCTGGCTGGATTCACCGAGGTATATGCGCCCCACGTGATCCGACACCGCTTCGGCGAAGGCCTCCACCACCCAGGGGGAAGTATTCACCCCGGGCCTCAGGTAGTCCCAGGTCAGGTTGACCTTTACCAGGACATCCTGCCCCTTCGGCAGGAGGTTTTTCCAGTCCAGTGCTTCCAGAAGATCAATTACCGCGCTTTTCACGCCCGCTGCAGTGGAGGCATAGAATACTTGCATTTTTTCCTTTCACGGCAGGTGTGAATATACTCACCGCCGCCACCCTTCCACCAACGGCGCGCCCCCGGTTTGCATACCCGTCCGCCGGTCCGTATTATTCAAGCGGCTGAATGCGGAGAGGAAGCGATATGCCGCTCGGACCTTTTCTCGTACTGATCATCTCACTGTTTCGGGCCGGAATGGTGGAGTTCACCTATTCCGGCGTTCTGGAGTGCGCGGGGGAGAGGATAGATGTTGGAAGCTACGCCGCCCCGGTCATGGCCGACTGGAACGGCGACGGGCTGCCGGACCTCCTGTGCGGCCAGTTCGACCACGGCAGGATAAGGTACTATCCGAACGTCGGCGGCCCCGGCTCGCCGCTCTTCCAGGAGTTCCACTACCTGATGGACGGAGAGGACACCCTTTCGGTCCCGTACGGCTGATGCACCGGAGCGACGAATCCACAGGTTGTGGACTGGGACGGCGACGAACTTCCTGATATCATCGTGGGAGACAGACAGGGAAGCGTCAATTTTTTCCGACGCCTGCCCTCCGGTGATATCCACCTGGAGCAGCAGCCCCCGGTGGAGGTGGGAGGGGAACCCATTCGAGTGGGTCTGAACAGTTCTCCCAGCGTATTCGACTGGAACGGGGACGGCCTGCTTGACCTGGTCGTTGGAAGATCGGACGGTGTTCCCGCGGGCCTTCTGCTGTTCATCAACGAAGGTACTGCCGAAGAACCGGTCTTCAGCGTGACGGACACGGTTACCTGCGGCGGTGAGCCCATACAGCTGTACGCCAGCTACCCCGATTTCGGGGACCTGAACGGGGACGGCCTGGAGGACCTGATAGTCGGAAACACCACGGGGAAGATACCGTGCTACGTCAATTCCGGGACGCCCGACCAGCCCCTGTTCATGGATTACCGGGATCTGAGGGCCGACGGCGAGGTAATCGATTTTCTCACTTACGTGAGGCCCTCCATCTGCTACTGGGACCAGGACACGATTCCGGACCTGCTGGTTTCCACCTGGGAGGGGACCGTCCACCTTTTTCTCGGATTGCCGGCCACCGGAATCCATCATGATGATGACGCGGAAGGGCCGGGAATGGTCCTTGCCGGCCTTTCGAACCCGGTTCGGGAGCTCCTGCTGGCAACCGTTACCCTGGATTCGGCCGCCCGGGTGAAGACCTCTGTGCATTCCCTGGATGGAAGGCTGCTCATGAGCAGGGACCACGGCGGTCTGCCCCGGGGGACCCGTCAGCTGAGCATGGACGTCAGTCGCCTTCCCGCCGGTTCCTACCTTTTCGTATGCGGCGTTCCCGGCCGGTCCCTGTCCAGGAAATTCTCGGTTATCGGCAGGTAGCGGGTCGCTTCCGTTATTTGCCGTCAGAAGCTGTTAAGGGCAAGGCTCAGCCAGAACGGAAGAGTCAGCAGGGCGGCAAGATGCGCCGCCAGTTGAAGGGCGGACACCAGTTCCCATTTTCCGCCGTACCTTCTTGCGATGAGAGCGTGGTTGGTGGCCGGAGGCGCTGCTGAGACCAGCAGCAGTATAGTGGCCGCCAGGGGTTGGATGGACAGGTTTGCGGCAACCACGTACACCGCGGCGGGAACGGCGAGCAGTCTGAGCAGAACAAGAGGCACGACGTACCTGGAGGGTGTTTTTCGAATGCTGCCCGCTCCCGCTATCAAACCTCCCAGTATTATCATGGCCATGGGAGAGAGCATTCGGCTCACGAACTCCAATACCGACATAAGGGTCTCGATCGGGGCTATGCCGCCTTCCAGACCTTTTGCGGATTCCCGAACACCCGGTATGAAGCTTATCGCTATTCCGAACAGGAATGAAACGATAGGAGGGTTGAAGACCCTCTTCAGCCTTTCGCCCGTTGTCAGAGCCGCAGCGTTTCCCAGCAGCTTCACGCCCAGGGTCCACATGAATACTATGGACGGAAAGGAGATCATGGAGATGTACATAATGGCCTGATCGTGCATATGCTCAGGGGTTATGGCAAGGATGACAGGAAGGGGAAGGTAGATACTGTTCGATATCATCATCATCGCAACAACGGAGCGGTCGGAGCGCGGGTCGCCACCGGGCAGGATCCTGTAGAGAAGCGTCCCCGCCGCCCAGGAAAGAACTATCCAGGAGCTGGAGAAGAGGACCAGGACAAGCCCCTCCCCCAGTATCTCCATCGAAAAGGAACGGGCCATGGCGAGGACGAAGGTGCATGGTATGACAACGTCAACCAGAAACCTGACCAGGTCTGAAAGCGTTTCGTCCCGGATCCACTTCCGCCGGACCATGAGGAATCCCAGCAGAACCAGAAGGGCCATCTGCCCTATGACATCGAACGAAGTATAAAGTCCCTCTAGAAACGATCCCGGCACCTGTTACACCCGCTCGGCTTCTCGAATGCTCCATAGCATCCGCTGGAAGCTGTTGCGCAGGATTCCCGGCAGACAGCGGGTCACCTGAGGATTACCAGCCTGCCTTCGGCCTCCGCCGACCCTGAAAGCCTGAGGAAGTACACCCCGGAAGAGAGGCCTGAGGTATCCATTTCCAGAGCCCTGCAGGCGGGAGATTCTCCTTCCGCGGTAAGGACGAGCCTTCCGGCGATGTCGTAGAGGGACAGGTTCCACGAGCCGGTCCCGGGTATGTTCAGGGCTACCGAGAAACTGCTGCCCGCAGGATTCGGGGCGGGGTTGCCCATCACCGGCTGCAGGGGTCCGGGAGCGGTGGCGATGGAGGTGGTGCCGGAGTAGGCGCCTTCCACCGAGATGTCGTCGATATAAAATCCCGCCCCGGTGTCGGAATCATCGTCCGAGACGAACCTGAACTCCAGCTGTACACAGCTCCCGGCGTCCCACCCGCTGAGATCGTAGTCCCAGCGGGCCCAGCCGGTACCGGTTCCCCTGTATCCGCCGCCCAGCGCGCCGCCGGACCCTATGAAATCCAGCGTATCGCTGGAACCCCCGGTTAGATCGTTCAGTATGACATACATCCCGTCCGAACCGTATATGGCCGCGTCGAAGCTGGCCCAGAAGCTCAGCCCGGCGCCGGGGGCCAGTGTGAGTTCAGGGGAATAGAGCCCGCAGTTCATGTTCGGGTCGTAGCCGTCCTCGTCACCGCAGTGCCAGGAATGGGAGGGAGAATGGCTCCCGGTGTCGGTTATGTTCCACAGGTCCCCCGTCCCGCTGTGGGTCCATCCGGCCGGGCCCGATTCCACGTCGTTGGATACGCCTGTTTCTCCCACGGTAAGCCGCATCGAATCCTGAGACGCGTAGCCCGCGTCGGGTGAGGTCAGGTCCATGTACAGCCATGGGAATGAAGGAGTGGGGATGGTCCCGTCAAGCTGGCAGGTGAAGGTGGCCGAACCGGTGCCGTCGGCTGGTATGGAATCAACGAATGCCGAATCCGCAAGCCAGGTGATATGCGGAGGGGACCCGGTCATGACCACTTCCACTCCAGGTGCGCCCAGAAGGCCGAGGTTGGCTATGGAGGTCGTCAGGTCCACCGTCTCCCCCGGCTCCGGTATACCGTTGCCGTTACCCCCGGCGTCGTCGTCTATGCTGTAGGTGGCGAAATAGAGTCCCGGGGCGCAGACCATCAGTGAAAGGTCCAGCGTCCAGCTTCCCCGTGCCGAGGAAATCTCCAGTTCCAGTTCCATCACGTCGCCGTTAACCGCGGCGCTGTCCATCTGAACGTCCACGGGTTCGGAGCCCACGGAGGAAGAGCCGGGAGGGAGGTCCGGAAAGATCATCGAAGGTTCAAGAATGGTTCCGGGGCCGGAATTCAGCGTAGCGTAGAGCGATACTTCCGTCAGTTCTTCAGTGCCCTGGTTCATGAGGGTCATGGTCAGGTGGGCGAAGTCGCCGGGGGAGAGCATCCCGTCCTCTCCGGTATCGTCTATGACCAGCCCGGCCAGAACCGGCTGGGGGCCGGAGGACACCGGCACGTTCACCTCGGTCCTTCTAACCCCAGGCCCGGTGACGGTTACCTGAATGGAGCCGGACGGAGGCTGGGGGAGCTGGAAGGAGTGGTATCCGGTGGCGTCCAGCTCCGTTACCTGCCAGTTGCTTCCCTGGTCGCGGAGGCATACTGTGAGCCCGTCCACTGGGCCGCCCGAAACCTGGACCGGGAAGTGGGCGGTGTTGACGGTGACCATGTCCGGGCAATCGACCGTGAGCGCGGCGGGGGTGGTCCTGTAGGGTCTCAGCGCGGGGTCTCCCAGCAGGTTCACGTCGTACTGGTGCCACCTGTAGACATTCTCCCACTGGCTGTAGGGAATGAAGTACTCCTTGGTCAGAGCCAGGAGCTCTCCCGTGGTCAGCGACCAGTCGCTGTAGAGCAGGTCGTGGAACAGGTGGTCCAGGGCGTCGGAGTAGCCGTAGCACGGGTTGCCCGGCGAGCCCCATCCGTAGCTGGAATTGCCCACGTATCCCACAGTACCCCCGTCGGGATTAGTCAGAAAATGCTCGGCGATCGCGTCGAAATCGAAGGCGGCGCTCCAGCAGCCTATGGAATAGAAGGAGGCTCCGAACCTGCCACCTGAGTCTATGGCGTCCACGTCATCGGAAACAATGTAGCCCTCGCCCACTCCCAGGGAGCTGTACCAGGCGTGGCCGTCATGGTTGATGAAGTTCTGCCCCTGGTTCAGGGCGGCCATGGTGGTGGTGGGGTTCTCGTTGCCCAGTGCCTCGTACAGCTTGGTCACGTCCAGGAAACCGGGAAGGAATTCCTCCTCTATCATGTCCTTGCTCTCGCCGGAGTTGGTGTAGGGGTCCCACCAGAGGATCTCCGCCAGGAACAGCACGCTCTGGTAGTGGTCCTCATACTGGCAGTCCTCGTAGGCGACGATGTTTGCCACGAAGGTCTCCGCCTCGCTCAGTGTCTCCACCGGGGCCCTGCCCACGATTATGTCGGGGTAGAGGTCCACCTCGTCGTCTATCTCGCCGAAGGTGCTGTTGCCGTTGGCGTCCCAGTCGCCGTCCAGGTCCGCGAAGTAATGGTCGCACGGAAGGCTGTCCTCCCTGGGATGGAATCCCGCCTCACAGGTCATGGCGTAGGCCTTCCTGAAGGGAATGGTCCCCGTATCGCCTCCCAGCAGCAGGTAATCGAGGCCGTACGAAGTGTTGTAGTCCTTCACGTAGTTCCTCAGCATCTCCGCTTCGTCCCTTCCGGAGGCGGAGGCGTATACGGAGTCGATGATCACAACCTCGGTCAGTATTCCCCCGGCGGTCCTCCTGTCGGCCAGCTGGCCGAATGGGACCAGGAATGCCTGGTCGGTTACTATCAGCATCCTGCTGAACTCCGAATCGGTCCGGGGAAGCGGGGAGGAGAAGGACGGTGCGGTCTCGATGGAGACCTGGAGCGAGGTGAGCCGCTGAAGCTCCCCGGTGCCGGGGTTCCATCTGAGAGGGCTCACCAGCAGCTGGGCCAGAGGACGGCCCTCACTGAAGCCCCAGCCGGTGAGTTCGGCCGCCTTCTCCGGCCAGAAGGCCCGGGAGCCGTAGACTTCCTCAGATTCCTCCGTCAGTCCAGGCACCTGAAGGAGCGCAAGGGGGGCCGGAGCGGGAAGGGGGGGCACGTATAAATCGGCGGCCACCGTCTCCCACAGGGGCGAGCAGGAAACCGCAACGGGTTTCTCACCGGAAGGAAGCTCCACACGGACAGGCAAGAGGGGAAGCATGGGGAAGCCTTCCCTCGCGCCCGCGTATCCTCCGGCCACTGAGGGCGCCACCGCGCCGGGAAGCTGCACCAGTTCGAGGCTCCTGTCCAGTTCACTCGAGAGATCGGCATCAACGATGCCCCCCTGAACTGCGGAAACCAGAATAACCGCGAGAACCGATAACCTGATCATCGCCGACCTTCCCGTCCGATAAGACCTTTCAGCTGCTGCTGATTCTAGGATAATACACCGTATTGTTCGTGTCATGCGTCTGCGGTATTGACAGCATATGCTTCAATACAGTAGCATTCAAAATGCATTTCTCAAACATAGGAGGTTGAAATGAAGAGAACATTCCTTTTGCTTGCTGCGATGGGACTTCTCGCGTCTGTGGCCGCCGGAACCGTACGAATCGTGAACGATACCGGCGGATACGACATCTGGTACATATTTATCAGTCCTACCAACAACGACAACTGGGGCGATGACTGGCTGGATTCCGACGAGATCCTGTCCTCAGGCAGTTCGGTTTCCTTCAACGTTCCCGACGGAGTGTACGACATCCGTCTCATCGACGAGGACGAGGACGAGTACGTAAGATGGAACGTGGACGTTGACGGCCCGTACACCTGGAACGTCACCCTTTCGGACCTGGGCGAATACGACATGGGCAGTTCCGAGACCGTCTCCGGCAGCGCGCCGGTGACCATATACAATGACACCGGCGGATACGACATCTATTTCATCTACGCCAACCCCTCATCCTACAGCGGCTGGGGAGATGACCGCCTGGGCAGCGAGATACTCTATTCGGGCGACGAATACACCTTCTGGGTGGAAGGCGGCGACTACTACGACATAATGTGCGAGGACGAGGACAGCGACACCTACACCTTCTGGGAAGTGTGGGTAGGGGATGACGGCCTCTATCTCCCGGTCGACCTGGGAGACCTGGACTAGAAACAGGCCCCTCACAGCTTGAAGGCCCGCCGCCGGCGGGCCTTCTTTCATAGCTTACCCCGCGAGAGCCTAAACTCCCCTTCGGGGGCATATGTCACGCAGCCGGCATTCTTCGCATGATGGTCTTCTGGCGGTGCAGACCCTTCTGCCGTGGAATCCCAGCTGGTGGCTGAAAGAGGTCTGCGACTCCCTCGGGACCAGTCTTCTCAGCCTGCTTTCTATCTTGTCCGGTTCTCCTGCCCTGGTCAGGTCCAGCCTGCCGGACAGCCTCTTTACATGTGTATCCACGATTATGGCCGGTTTCCCGAAGACCTCTCCGAGGATCACATTTGCCGTCTTCCTTCCAACGCCGGAAATAGCCGTGAGTTCTTCAATGCTACCCGGCAGCGAACCTTCCCGGACCAGCCATCGGGCCGCCTTCCGGATAGACCCGGCCTTGGAACGGAAGAAGCCCAGGGGATGGACTATTCCCTCTATCACTTCCCTGTCGGCTTCCGCCAGCCCCCTGATATCGCCCACGCGCTCCCACAGCTTCGGCGCGACCCTGTTCACCGCCTCGTCAGTGGTCCGGGCGGAGAGAATCGTCGATATGAGGAGTTTCATCGGGTCTCCGTCGTACTCCAGAAGGCACCCTGCGTCCGGATACATTTCAGGAAGCCGACGAAGCAGAACTTCTATCCGCTGACGGTTGTTCAACTCGCTTCCCTTCTGTTTATGTTAGAGGTTCAATCTAGTATCTTCCGCATGTTACACGCAACCGGAAGGAGAGAACCCTTGAGAATGGAGAGCTGCGGCATAGAAGGGGTGCGCGTTTTCGAACTGGATGAATTCTCCGACCGTCGAGGAAGCTTCTTCGAGGCTTTCAGACGTGAGTGGCTTCCGGGAGTCTTTCGGAACCGCCTCCAGGTCAACTGTTCCCGGTCAGCCGCCGGCGTTCTCAGGGGAATGCACTATCACGAAAAGCAGTGGGACCTGTGGGTTCCGGTGGAAGGGAAGATGCGGGCGGGGCTGGCGGACCTGAGGAAAGATTCCCCCACCGGCGGGACCTCCCTTGCCCTGCCGATGGAAGAGGACGGCCCCCGGGGACTGCTGATACCTCCTGGAGTCGCCCACGGTTTCGCGGCAATCACGGACGTGATACTGATATACGTGGTGAACAACTACTACGACGGTTCCGACGAGTACGGAATCGCCTGGGACGACCCCGGTCTGAACATAGACTGGGGCCTGGAGGACCCCATCCTCTCCGCGAGGGACATGAGGAACCCGACCCATGACTGGAACGGGTAAGCGGAAGGGGCACCCCCGGAAGGATGCCCCGACCTGGTACCGAAGGGGGGACTTGAACCCCCACGAGGAAAAATCCTCACTAGGTCCTGAACCTAGCGCGTCTGCCTATTCCGCCACTTCGGCTCTGTTCGCCCGGCGATTCTAGGAAGAAATCACCGGAAAGTCAATACTCAGGTTACCCGGCACCGCCCCCTGAAGTATATTTCCCATTCGGGAAAGGGAGTGAGAATGAGCGAGAACAGGATAGTTGCCAGGAACCGAAAGGCCCGACACGAATACGAGATAATCGATACGCTGGAAGTAGGGCTGGTGCTGGTGGGCTCCGAGATAAAATCCATCCGCGAGGGCAGAGTGAGCCTGAGCGGGGCCTACGCCGCCTTCGACGATACCGGAGAGCTGTGGGTCCATCAGATGCACGTGGCGGAGTACCCTCAGGCAAGGGATAACCACGAACCGTACCGCCAGAGGAAGCTCCTTGCTCACAGAAGGCAGCTGCGAAGACTGGGCAGGTCGGTGACGGACAAGGGGCACACTCTGATACCGCTGGACGTCCACCTGACCGGGGGAAGGGCCAAGCTCCTGCTGGGCCTGTGCAGGGGAAAGAAGAAGTATGACAAGCGGCGCGACATCGCCGAGAGGGACAGCCGAAGAAAGATACAGACCGAATTGAAAAGGGCCTCCAGGGGAAATGACAGCTAGTCTGCTGATGCTGATGGTCGCGCTGGCCGGTTCCGAAGCCTGGGTAAGAGTGATACCGCGGTTCGACGGAGTGCTTTTCGAAATCACCTCCGACCAGCCCCTGACTGACAGCGTTTCGGTAACCGGCTACAGTGTGAGCGTAAGGCCCGGCGCCGGGGTTTCCATGCCGGCTGCCGGCCTGCCCTTCTGGGTGTACGTATGGGAACTTCATTCCGATTCCCTCGGTTTCACGGTCACCGCCACCGATGCCGTCGATTCCCTGGACTACTCGCTGTCCTCCGACAGTCTCACGATGCTCGTATTCCTCAGGGCCGAGGTTCCGATGTTCTACCCGGAACTCTCCTGGAAGGGTCCGCCGGAAGAGCTGGACTACCCGGAATACGGGCCGGGGATGGCCGATTCATCCATGCTGGCAGTCCTGGAGAGCGGCAGGCAGTCCCCGTGGCTGGACGATTTCGACTGCGTGGTCATAGACCCGGGCCACGGGGGAAGAGACCCCGGAGCGGTGGGACCCTCAGGGACGTTCGAGAAGGACAGGACCCTGGAGGTGGCTCTTCTCGTTCGGGACATCCTCAACGTTCGATGCCCGGACCTGAAGGTAGTCATGACCAGGACCACCGACGTTTACAGATCCCTGGCCGAGAGGACCAGAATGGCCAACGCCAACAAGGCCGACCTGTTCGTGAGCATTCACTGCAACGCCGCTACCAGGTCCTCTGCGCAGGGATTCGAGACCTTCTTCCTCTCCAGGGCCAGGAACGACGACAGCAGGGCGGTGGAGATGATGGAGAACAGCGTGGTCGAGTTCGATGACGACTATCAGCCCGGGGCGGCGGACTACTATGAGGATCCCCTGGCGTTCCTTCTGGCGGACATGGCCCAGAGCATATACCTGGAGAGAAGCAGCTCCTTCGCGGTGGAGATACAGAAGAGCATGGAAAGAAGATTTCCCGGCAATGCCAGCAGAGGGGTGAAGCAGGCGGGATTTTACGTTCTCAGGGGAGCTCTGATGCCCTCCGTCCTGGTAGAGCTGGCCTTCATATCCAATCCCTTCGAGGAACGCCTCCTTCGATCGCTGGACTTCCGTCTGGCCTCGGCGGAAGCTATTGTAGATGCTATCCTGGCTTTCACGGAGCAGCAGTAATGGAGGAAACGAATGTTTAAGCTGGAGCGGGACGATTACAGGTGGATGCTGATACGCCTGGGTGTGGTAGTGTGCATGATACTGGCCTGCTACCTCATCATCTCGCTGGGTCTTAAAATGTTCAACAAGTCGCTGGGCCTGGAGCGGGAGGAGGATGCAGCGGTGGAGGAAGCGCAGGCCGTCGAAACCCCCCAGGTATTCTACACGCCGGAGGACAGGGTCGTCCTTCCCGAGATAGAGGAACTTCCCGAAGGTCCGGAGGCGTCATGGGAGGTTACTCCCTGCTCACTGTGGGTGGCCGGGTCGTCGCAGCCGATGGTTGATTCCATTCCGGAAGCCCCCTCTGTTGAGCACAAGCCGCTGGAGGCTCTCTTCCTGGTCAGGAAGTGGGCGATGGAGTCCGGCATGGACGAGGAGGACGTGGGCATGGTTTTCGTATTCACCAGGCTGGACACCATATATGTCGACCTGCCGGTGGAGCGGGAGCTGGAGGGGCTGAAGCGGACCATAGAGAGCAGGTTCATCTGCTTCACACGGCTCTTCCCCCTGGTGGCCGGCAACCTGAGGTCGGCCTACCCCGAGGGCATATCCATCAGAGGCATCGAAGGGGTTTTCAGGAATTGAACTCAAACAGAATAGGCATATTCGATTCCGGCGTCGGCGGACTGACGGTGGTCAGGGCGGTCAATGACCTTCTTCCGAAGGAATCCGTGGTTTACTTCGGGGATACGGCCAGGGTTCCCTACGGTTCCAAGTCCCCGGAAACGGTGATACGGTTCGCCCTCGAGGATGCCGGTTTCCTCCTGGAGAAGGGCATAAAACTTCTGGTGGTCGCCTGCAATACCGCTTCCTCGGTAAGCCTGCCCGCTCTCAGGGAGTTCGCCGACGTGCCGGTGGTCGGGGTTATAGAGCCGGGGGCAAGGACGGCGGCCGCAATGACCAGGAACGGCGCCGTGGGCGTCATAGGAACACTGGGAACCATCTCCAGCGGAGCCTATCAGAAGGCTCTGAGGGCCTGCGGTCCCGTTAGCAGGGTGGTGGCCCAGCCGTCGCCCCTGCTGGTGCCGCTTGTGGAGGAGGGATGGCTGGACCACAGGATAACCGAACTCATTCTGAGGGAATACACCGCCCCTCTTATAAGTGAGGGTATCGATACGCTGGTGCTGGGATGCACCCATTATCCCCTGCTCAAGGGTAGCCTCGCGAGGATACTTGGAAGCGGGATCGGACTGGTGGACTCGGCCGAATCCACAGCCGGTGAGGTGGCGTCCATACTGGACGGCAGCGATATGAGAGCCGATGACGGGGAAGGTGAGAACAGTTTCTACGTGAGCGATATACCGTTGAAGTTCCAGGAGATCGCACAGAGATTTCTGGGAAAGGCGGTTCCTCTGGTCACCCACGTGGAGGTGGGGGACCTCCATTGAACCCTGTTTTGTTATCATGACCAGGTTAGGAGTCTGATGAGAGTTGACGGACGGCAGCGGGACGAACTGAGAGAAATCGAGATAGAGACCGGCTACCAGCCCCTGCCCGACGGGAGCGCCATGATAAGCTGGGGCGAGACAAGGGTCCTGTGCTCGGCGACGGTGGAATACCGGGTTCCCTTCTTCCTCACCGGCAAGGGTACCGGGTGGGTAACGGCGGAGTACGGCATGCTGCCAGGAAGCGGCAATCGCAGGGTCAGGCGCGAAAGGACCGGCGCGAAGGGCAGGACACAGGAGATACAACGTCTCATAGGCAGGAGCCTTCGCCAGTCGCTGGACCTGACGAAGATGGGGGAGAGGACCATAACGGTGGACTGCGACGTTCTCGTGGCCGACGGAGGGACCAGGGTGGCCTCCGTGGTGGGCGGGGCCGTGGCTCTGAGACTGGCCGTAAAAAGACAGCTGGTGGAGGGCAGGATGAAGGAGGACCCCTTTCGGGGATACGTCAGCGCTCTCAGCCTGGGGCTGGTGGATGGCGAGGTCCTTCTTGACCTCTGCTACGATGAGGATTTCAGGGCCTCTGTTGACATGAACGTGGTAGCATTCGAGACCGGGGAGCTGGTAGAGATCCAGGCCACCGCCGAAGAGGGTACCGTTCCGCTGGAGACGGTGAGTTCCATGGCGGAGCTGGCCCTGGGCTCCATAACCGAACTGATAGTTCCCATTCAGAGGGAAGCCAGCGGCGAATGAACAGGATGGTCCTGGCTTCCGGCAATCCGGACAAGCTTGCGGAACTGCGGGCCCTGCTGAAGGACCTGGACGTTCAGGTGCTGCCCGCAGGGGAGCTGATACCGGGCTGGTCGGTGGAGGAGACCGGCAGTACGCTGGAGGATAACGCCTTCCTCAAGGCCAGGGATGTGGTAAGGGCCACCGGTCTGCCGGCAGTGGCCGACGATACCGGTCTATTCGTTGACATCCTGGGAGGGGCGCCGGGGATATACGCGGCCAGGTTCGCCGGCAGCGACTGCACCTACGAAAACAACGTTCAGAAGCTCCTCACCACCATGCTGTGCGAAAGGAACAGAAGTGCCAGCTTCAGGACCTCCGCGGTCTTCTCCTCGCCGGAGATGGAATTCTCCGTTACAGGCGAGGTCCGGGGGGTGATACTGGAGGAACCGGACGGCCACGGCGGTTTCGGCTACGACCCGGTATTCCTGCCCGACGGACTGCAGCACAGCTTCGCCCGGTGCACCCCGGAGGAGAAGAACCTGATAAGCCACCGGGCCCTGGCCATGATGAACATGAGGAAGACCCTTCTGGCCTCCCGCATCATGAACTGATACCTACCTGTTTTCCTTCATCTCCTCCATAATCTTCTCCGCGATGGAGAACGGTACAGCCTGGTAGTGCTCGAAGTGCATGGAGAATGCCGCCCTGCCCTGGCTCATGTTCCGCAGTTCCGTGGCGTAGCCGAACATTCCGGAGAGCGGAATGAGCGCCTTGATGACCTGGGCGTTGGCCTGTTTTGCCATGGCAGTGATGTTGCCCCTCTTCTCGTAGACACTGGCGGTGACGTTGCCGGCGAATTCCTCGGGAGTGGTCACGGAAACACTCATGACCGGTTCGAGAAGCTGGGGATTTCCCTTCAGGAAACCCCTGCTGAAAGCCGCCCTGGCGCATCTTCTGAACGCCATCTCGGATGAATCGACCTCGTGGAAGGAGCCGTCTGTAAGGGTCACTCTCACGTCCACCACGGGAAAGCCCGCCATCACACCCGCGGACATGGCGTCCACGACCCCCTTTTCCACAGCCGGAATGTACTCCCTGGGAATGTTGCCTCCCCTGACCCTGTTCCTGAAGTCGAAACCGTACCCGGCGGGCATGGGGTCCAGTGTCATCTTGACGTGAGCGTACTGCCCCTTTCCACCGGTCTGCTTCGCCAGCTTCTCGTCCACGTCCACCGTTGAGGTGATGGTCTCCCGGTAGGCCACCCGGGGGGGCGAGGTGACCACTTCAACGTTGAATTCCCTTCTCAGTCTCTCCAGTATTATCTCCAGGTGAAGCTCACCCATTCCGGAGATGATGGTTTCGGACGTCTCGGGGTCGGTTGCCACCGTGAAGGTGGGGTCCTCCTGGGAGAGTTTTACCAGGGCTTTCGAGAGTCTGTCCCTCTCGCTCCTGTTCTCCACCCTGACCGCGACGCTGAGAACCGGGGCTGGAAACTCTATGGCTTCCAGTATGATGGGGCTGTCCTGGCAGCAGATGGTGTCGCCGGTGGAGGTATCGGAAAGACCGGTGACCGCCCCTATCTCGCCGGTGTAGAGGGAGTCCACCGCTTCCCGCTTGTCCGCGTGCATTCTCAGTATCCGCCCGGCCCTCTGAACAGTGTTCTCATTGGAGTTGAACACGTACGACCCGGACTCCAGGGTACCGGAGTATACCCTCACGTAGACCAGTTTTCCCACATGACGGTCGGTCACTACCTTGAAGGCCAGGGCGGCCAGTCTGCCGTCATCCCTGGGCACCCTTTCTATGGCTGTTCCGTTCAGGCACCTGCCGCTGACAGGGGGGAGGTCCAGAGGGCTGGGGAGGTAAGCCACCACCGCGTCGAGAAGCCTCTGTACGCCCATATTCCGGTAGGCGCTGCCGCAGAGCACGGGACAGATGGTGTGCAGATGGGTGGCCTTTCTGATGGCCAGGGAAAGCTCGTCCTTCTCTATCTTCCGGCCCTCGCAGTATTTGGCGAAGAGCTTCTCGTCCACTTCGCTCACCTTCTCGATGAGGTTCCCGCGCCATTTCTCCGCCAGGTCCGCCATATCCTCCGGCACCGGTTCCTCCCGCCACGTCATGCCCCGGTCTGAACGGTCGTAGTAGACGGCGCAGTCCTCAACCAGGTCTATTATGCCGGTGAAACCGTCTTCCGAGCCTATAGGTATCACCACCGGAACCGCGTTGGCCCCCAGAGCCTGCTTGATGGAGCTGACCACACCGTAGTAATCCGCTCCCAGCCTGTCCATCTTGTTCACGAAGGCAATTCTGGGCACGGAGTACTTCTCAGCCTGCCTCCAGACGGTCTCCGACTGAGGTTCCACCCCGCCCACGGCGCAGAAGAGGGCTATGACACCGTCCAGGACCCTGAGGCTCCTCTCCACCTCCACCGTGAAGTCCACGTGGCCGGGAGTGTCGATGAGGTTTATCATGTGGTCCCGCCATACCGTGGCGGTGGCGGCGCTGGTTATGGTGATGCCCCGCTCCTGCTCCTGGTCCATCCAGTCCATTACGGCCTGGCCGTCATGCACCTCTCCCATACGGTGCAGCTTGCCCGTGTAGTAGAGTATCCTCTCGGATACAGTCGTCTTCCCGGCGTCGATATGCGCCATGATACCTATGTTGCGAAGCTGTTCGAGCGAGTACTTCCTCGGCAATTTGATACTTCCGTTCCATTATCCTCTGTCGTGTACATCTGCGTTATATTCAGACTAATATAATCAAAACGTCCGCGTTCCACCGCATTTGGGGGCAATATGACCGGAATATCCGTGAGGAAGGCCGCGTCGGAGGACTCGGAGGCAATCGCCGAGATATCCCGCGGAACATGGGACGGAGAGGACTACCTGGAAGGAAGGGCGTCTGAGTGGACGGATGACGGAACGCTCCACGTGGGCGAGCTGGACGGGACCGTCGTGGGCACGTTCAGGATATCCCCCATGCCGGATGGAGTGCTCTGGCTGGAGGCCCTGAGGATACTGGCCGGTTTTCGGGGAAGGGGACTGGGAAGACAGCTTGCCGGGGCCGCTTTCGGGATGGGCAGAAGGCTCATCGAGCAGGGGCGCGGACGGGCCCTGGAGTTCTCCACCTACGTGAACAACCATGAGAGCATTCACATATCCACCTCCCAGGGTTTCAGGCTGGTTGACGGTTTCATGCTCATGACCAGGGAGGGCTTTCCCGCTTCCAGTGGACTGGAAAGCTGCATACCCTCGCCGGGCATGTTCCGGGAGACCCGGGAGCACATTCCATGCGGATGGAAATACCCCAGGGCATGTCCCGAGGGAATTGAATGGGCCCTTCGGAGATGTGAGGGTTTCCGTTACAACGGAGTCGTCTTCCTGAGGAAGAGGGGTTCCGGCGAGGCCACGCCCCTGGACGGTTCCGTCCGGAATCCGCCGGATTTCCTGCGGGGAGCGGAGGCCGCCGCTGCCGCCGCAGGCAGCGGCGAGGTCAGCATTGTGGTGCATGAATCCCGCAGAGACCTCATAACTGCGGCCTTCCGCGAGGGTTATTCAACCTGGGAGCCGGTGAGCGAGAGGAACGTACTGGTCTTCAGATACCCCGCATGACCCGCCGCTTCCGTCACAGTTCATTGTAAAAGGCTCCCCGCTTCAGTATATTTCTGCGTTAACAAAAGCCGGGGTGGTGGAACTGGCAGACACAACGGACTTAAAATCCGTTGCTCCGAAAGGGGCGTGAGGGTTCGAGTCCCTCTCCCGGCACCATCGACAGGGGAGCATTGATTGGCCGGTATCAGGGTTCTCAAGGACAGTGTGGTAAACCTCATATCCGCCGGAGAGGTGGTGGAGCGTCCGGCTTCGGTGGTGAAGGAGCTGGTGGAGAACGCCCTGGACGCCGGCGCCTCCCGTATCTCCGTGGAGCTGGAGGAGGGGGGGAGAAAGTCCATAGCCGTCAGGGATGACGGCTGCGGCATGAACAGGCACGACCTGCTTCTCTCCGTGCAGAGGCACGCCACCAGCAAGATATCCAGGGGAAGCGACCTCGACAGCCTGGAAACGCTTGGCTTCAGGGGGGAGGCCCTTCCCAGCATCGCTGCCGTCACGCACCTGAGTATCCTCACTTCCGAAGGCGGGGAGGGCTGGGAGCTGAGAATGGACGGAGGGGTCCTTGGAGGTGTTTCTCCCGCTCCCAGGACCAGGGGGACCACCGTGGTGGCCACCGGACTGTTCTACAACCAGCCGGCCAGGAGAAAATTCCTCAGGACCCGGTCCACCGAGCTGTCATGGGTGGAGAAGTTCGTTACGGGCTCCGCCATAGCATGGAACGAAGTGGAATTCAGTCTGACCCATAACGGCAGCCTTCTTTTCCGGCTTCCCCCGGGCCAGACCGTGGCACAGCGGCTCATTACCAGGTACGGGCTTCCCGGGGACAGCAGGTACGTCGACTCCACCGGTGATTCTGATGCCACGAAGGTCTCCCTTCTATGGTTCCCGGACCGGAGATGGAACAGCAGGACCCACCAGTACGTTCTGGTGAACGGCCGGCCTGTCCGGTCGGGGCTGGTCTCCGCGATACTTGGAGAGGCCCTTTCGGGTCCCGCGGGTTATCCTCTGCTGTGCTGCCGGATAGAACTCCCTCCGGACAGGGTGGACGTCAACGTCCATCCGGCGAAGCTGGAGGTCAGGTTCAGGGAACCATCCCGGGTAAGAGAAGCGCTGGGATCGGCGCTGGGAGAACTGGTGGAAGAAAGAAGGAGGGATATCTCCGTGGGGACGCGGGAGCGGCACTTCAGCCCGTCCGGAGCGCGGACCGGACCGGAAAAGGAATACGATCCCGTGCTCTTCGATGCCGCGATGCAGGTGTCCGCGCCCGCACGGGAAGAGGATTACTCCAGGCGGGAGCAGGATTTCCCCATAGTTCAGATAGGAAAATCCTACCTCGTTACATCCACGGACAAGGGAATAGTACTGATAGACCAGCACGCAGCCCATGAGAGAATACTGTTCGAAACCGTCCTCAAGTCCATCAGGGATGATTCCGGGGCCGGCCGTCAGACCCTTCTCCTTCCGGAGAACGTAACGCTGGACAGCGAGGAGAGGGAGCAGCTGGAGACCTACAGAACTGTCCTCAACCGCTCGGGCTTCGATTTCCATCTGGAAGGGGAGACCCTGGTGCTGACCGCGGTCCCTCAGAGCGCCTTTCATGGCATGGAAGCCCTGAGGGAGATACTCTCCTCCCTCAAGAGCCCGGAATTCATGGACATGTCCGTGCACGAGAGGGTGGCTGCCGCCGCCGCATGCGCCGGGGCCGTCAAGTTCGGGGATACCCTTTCACCTCAGGAAGCAAGACATCTGGTAGACCAGCTGTTCTCGACCTCGGATCCCTTTCAGTGCCCCCACGGAAGACCGACTCTGGTGGAGATAACATTCGATGAACTGGCGGGAAGATTTGGCAGGCAGTGAACAGACCCCGGTCCTGATAGGATGCACGGCATCCGGAAAGACCGGGCTGCTGATGAAGCTGAGAGAAAAGCATGATTTTCAGGTGATCAGCGCCGATTCCAGGCAGATATACAGGGGAATGGACATAGGAACGGCGAAACCCACACCCGATGAAAGGTCGTTACTGAAGCATCATCTCCTCGACTGTCTGGACCCGGACCGGTCCTTCTCCGCCGGTGAATTTTCCAGGGCCGCGGTGAAGCTCATCGGCAGCATACGATCGGAGGGTTCCGTTCCGGTGGTCGCCGGCGGAACGGCCCTTTACGTCATGGCGCTGACCGGAGGTCTGGACCCGATGCCGGAGAGGTGTCCCGGCCTCAGGAGGGGATTTACGGAACTGGAGGCCGAGGCTCCAGGGATACTTTCACGTTTGCTTCACAAGGCGGACCCGGCCATGGCGGAGAAGGTGGGAAGCGCGGACGTCAGAAGGCAGATCCGCTCCCTGGAGATATTCGCGCTTACCGGCTGCCCGCCCTCGAAGCTGAGAAAGGGCGGGGACAAGGGGACCAGGAACAGGTACAGGATAGCGGGTATCTCCCTTCCCCGTGAAGAGCTCAGGCGGAGAATTGACAGGAGAGCGGGGGAAATGATGAGCATGGGCCTGATAGACGAGGTCAGGGGGCTGCTGGAGGCCGGATGGGACAGAAGCAGCGTCCTGGGCAGGACCATCGGCTACTCCGACGTCCTGGATTACCTCGAGGGGAAGATAGATACAAAGGAGGAGCTGAGGGAGTCCATTGCCGTGAACACCTGGCGGCTGGCGAGGAGACAGAAGAACATGTTCAGGAGAATACCGGAGGTTACCTGGGTGGACCCCGACCCGGCCGCGGTGGAAGCCTGTTTATTCGGCGAAGGGAAGCAATGATGGAGAAGAAGAGGGAATCGGGGGAGATACTGGAACATATGCTCCTGGAGGAGGTGAAGATGGAATCCGTGAACTATATCGAGCCTCCCGAGGAATGGAATCCCGAGCTTCACCATAAGGAACCTTTCGTTCCGCCGGTTCTGATAATGGAGAGGACCGGGGAAAGCGGCGGGTCGGAAGAGAGCCCGGTATTCACTCTCCTGGCCCACCATCGGAGTTTCTGGAAGGTCTGCTCCCGGGGCCAGTTCACCGTGAAGGCCATAGTGGTCAGGAGCAACGTACAGATATCCCTCGCCCATGAGTCCATAAGGAACTGCATAGAGGAAGCTCTGCTGTTCGACGGGCTTCTGCGCAACGAACTGTGCGAGAACAGGAGCAGGCTCTCGGAGCTTCTGGGTTACTCCAGGGCCAGGATAACCCAGATACTCAATCTCCTGAAGCTGCCGGAGGAGATGCGCCGCAAGCTGCTTCTGACCGATGAGATCAGCGAGTTCCAGCTGAGGCCCATAGTACGGGTGTCCGATGACAGGGACCGCAAAGAGATGTTCAGCCATCTGGTTAAGGGAAAGCTCACCGGAAGGCAGATGGCCCTTTTCGCAGACGAGAAGGAGAACGGGGGGGAGAAGAAAGTCGAGTTGCCGGATATGGATGACCTGATGCGGGAGAAATCGCAGGAGGAGGAGGTCATGGCCGGCGGTATCGATGAAGATGCCGCTGAAGCCGAATCAGTCTCCACCGTGGTGGGTCCCGGTCACGTACGTCCGCTGATGGACATGATGAAGACGAGGAAGGGCGAATGGCAGGCGGAAGCGGAAAAAAGAGGCGTCAGTGCCCTGGACATCGAATTTCTCAAGGGGGTATCCATGCTCCGCAACGGTCTGTACAGGCAGGCCTCGGCCGTTCTTCAGGACGTTCTGGAGGAGAATCCGGATTACGCCCCGGCCTACTTCTACATAGGGAAGTGCGGCAACCTTACCGGCGACCTGGAAGCAGCCGAGAACGCTCTCAGGACAGCTCTGGAGCTGATACCCGACGAACCCGACTACCTGGTGGAGCTGGCCATAGTCCTGGAGAAGATGAAGCGGGATTCCGAGGCATCCACCTTCTACAGGAAAGCGGGGACCATACGGAGGAAGTCGGCGGAAGAGGGAGAATCGAATTGAGAGCCGGACGGCTTCTCCTCGCAGCCATGACCGTTCTTTCCTGCGCCAAAATGGTCGCTCCCGGTGGAGGGCCCGAGGATGAGACCCCTCCGGAAATCGTGGAGGTGGCACCGCCCCCGGGCACCGGATACGATGGACTGGACCGGATAACCGTGCATTGGAGCGAGAGACTCGAACAGGCTTCGGCCATTATCTTCCTCTACCCGCCCATGGAATACGATCTGGATGTAAGCGGCTCTTCCATGACGATAGATCTGAGCTCAGCGGTGGGAGATGAGCCTCTGGTAATAAGTCTTCCCGGAGAGATCGCCGACAGGAGAGGCAACAGGGTGGAGAAATCGGAGAACCTGGTATACACCTCGGCGGACACGCTGCCATCGGGAGGACTGGAAGTGGCGGCCTCCAGGCAGGGGGGAGGAAGCCTCTCCCGCACCACCCTGGTAGAGCTCTACCGCGACTCGGTACTGATGAGGAGGACCGTGCCGGACACTTCGGCTGTCGCCGGCATCTACTGGCTCGAACCCGGCGGCTACAGGCTCAGGTGCTACGAGGACCCGGACAGGTCATATACCTGGGATTCCCAGCTGGAGGCCGGAATAGACACTCAGGTCACCCTTGCCACCGCTGACACGCTCAGGATCGAGGTTACTCTGACCGTAGTGGATACCCTGGGCCCGGTCCTTTCGGAGGTAACCTCCCTGGACGCATACCATCCCCGAATGATGTTCAACGAAGAGGTTTCCTACGAATCCTTCGGCGAAGGTGAAGTCTCCATCAGGGACAGCCTGGGAGAACCGGTTCCGGTGAACGGATACTGGCTCACCGGAGGAGCGTCCGCCCCCTCGGTGATACTGTCCACCGGAAAGATGCCCGATGGGCTTCTTACCGCCTACCTTGAAGATGTAGAGGACCTTATGGAAAATCCCGCCATGCCGGATTCCATGGAATTCTACGGAACCGATTCCCTGCCTTCGGACAGCCTCAGGATACGCTCGTATTACCCCCCGGAAGGGTCGGACAACGCCGATCCGGGAGGACCGTTCCGCATCTCGTTCAATTACTGGGTGCATCCGGATACGCTGGAGAAGAGGCTGGTCCTGGAAAGGGTGGTGGACAGCACCACCGTCCGGGGTAGCATCCGGGTGGTGGACGGAAGGTCTTTCGAGTACTACCCGGACCATCAGCTGATAGGAGAGCAGCAGTACAGGTTCCTTCTTGAACCGGGGATAGCCACGGAATGGGGCGATACACTGACCCAGCCGTTCTCATGGAGCTTTTCGACCCTCTGGGGTGATGAACCGGGATCCCTGGCCGGGAACATATCGGGAGCGGCAGGGACCCCCGTGATCCTTCGAATAAGCAGGACCGGCGGCGACACGGACGCCGGCATCACCTACGAAGAAGTAGGACGGGGCGCGTACACCGTTGATGAGGTGCCGGCCGGGAGGTACACCGTCGCGGCTTTCGTGGACAGGAACGGCGACGGAGCCTGGAACCCGACGGAAGCCTACGGCACCTATCCCGGAGTGGTTATGGTGCAGCCGGGACTGATAACAAGGGATGTGGACATTGAGATTCTCCCCTGAAGACCGGTTCCGGCGTGAGCGATGCACAGGGTGCGGTACATGTCGGCGGGTCTGTCCCTCCGGAGCAGTGCGCCTCATGGACAACCGGCCGGTGTTCGATCCAGGAAAGTGCATCGGCTGCGCCCACTGCGGCATTTTCTGTCCGGAGAACGCCTTCGGTCTGGACCCGGTGGCCGACCCGGATTCCATGCCCTCCCCGAAGGAATACAGGACCCTGCTGGAAAGGCGGAGGTCCATACGTTTCTATTCGGACAAAGTGCCATCGGAAGATCAGATAAAGGAACTTGTCTCGGTTGTGGATCAATGCCCCACCGGAAGGAATTCACAGGGCATAACGGTGCGGGCTGTCCGCGGCTTTGAATGCGTCGAGGAACTGTTCCGACCTGTCCGCCGAGTTCTGGATTTTCTCTCGCCGACAGGCATCCCCTTCCTGCTGGGAAGGATAACCGGCATGGGGGACCATATGAGGCGGATAAGGGAGGGGGAGGACCTGGTATTCAGGGGAGCCCCGGCAGTACTCTTCTTCTTCGTTCCCAGGGGGAACGTCACCGGTTACGCGGATGGCGTCATAGCGGCGACGGCTGTGTCCCTGCACGGGGTCTCCATGGGGATGGGCACGCTGTGGAACGGGGTGGCGCAGAAACTGTACCCGTTCTTCCGGTCCTGGCACCCGTCCGGAACAGGAGGAATGAGACTGGCTGCGGTGCTCTGCGTCGGATATCCCTCCGTCATCCCTCTGCGGAATCCTCCGCCGAGGTCCTTTGAGCTCAGAATTGACGAATGTGATAGTCCGAAGGAGGGATCCTCCTGCTGAGGGGGTCGTGAAGGTCTTCCCTCGCCCGGGGAGACATTATGTTGGTCCACTGGAGCAGCTCTCTCACCGAGTACTGGCTCATGTCCAGCCTTCCGATGCGGAACCACCCCTCCGGGGAGGAGAGAAGGGGGCCGAGGGAGGAGACGCTTCCGCTCGCGAGAAACCCCATGCTGACCGCCTGCCTGCCCATGAACTCGATATCGGAGAGAAAATCCTCGGCTCCCGTGTCCCTCGGAAGTCTGCCGCCGGGGTACGACAGGGTGTAGATGCCGGAAGTCCTCATGCCCAGCCCCCGGTGGAGTTTCTGAAGCGGCCGGAGCACAGCGTCCTCCCATTTGCTCCTCGGGAGAATGGTGAGATCGGTGTGCATGTCTGTATGGTTGCCGATGGAGTAGCCCATGTCCAGCAGCATGTTCATCTTTTCGGAAACGTATTCCTCCTGCCCGAAGGGTACTTTGTCCCAGGATATGAAGAAGACGGCTCCGTGACCGAAATCCGGGTTCTCCTGACAGTATTCCTCCAGTATGGCTACCGCGCAGAGGGGGTCGATGGAGAAGGAATCGCCGGATGCGATGAAACTGAAGTTGTCCTGCCATCCGTCGTCGAAGGTGAGCATCAGCGGGCGCCGGTCGGGGGGGACCCTCCTCAGACCGTCGTTTATGTCTTCGGGTCCGATGAGGAAAAAACCGTTCCGGTCCAGAAGCTCCAGGTCCCGTATGAAGCGATTGGTGGAGACGCCGTAGTAGCCGTTGACCGGGTCGCTCACGTGGTGGTACATGAGAACCGGTACACCGCTTGGGCCCCTTGTATCGAACTGATCTTCTCCAGAACGGGTGAGGGGGGCGGTCCTGCCCGTCCCGGGGACCCAGGTGAGCAGCAGTGTGAGCATGAGGTTCATCATTCCGAGGGTACCACCGTTATCCTGTCAAGGTTGACTTCCGCGTATCCGTCCACGAAAACGCCCGCCTGGCCGATGGGGGGAAGGTCGGTCCTGACAACCTGTATCAGCTGGCCGTTGACCATGAAGTCGATGTAATTCCCATGGACGAGGGCGGACAGTTCCACTTCGCCCGGGCTGAAGGCAAGAAGTCTGCTTGACTCAAAGGGGTCGAGGCCCATCACCGGAAGCCAGAGACCCCTTATGGAACGCTGTACGGTGTACTGGCCGCGCGAGTTCACCCCCAGCAGGATGAAATCCTCCGTTGACTCGGCCCTGATGACAAGTCCGACCACGCAGTGGGAGGGAGCGTTCACGATATCGAACCGGGCCTGGACCAGTCCGTCACCCAGGAGTCCGGCGGTGGAGAGGAGTACCACAGGGTCATCGAAGGCCGAATTGTCTATGTGCATGGCGTCGTTATAGACCTCGTACCGGCAGTCGGGACCGAAGGGTGAGCTGAGAACGCTTTGGAACGTGCAGTTGAGAAGCGTATCTCCCGCTTCGGGTGATGTCTGGAATGTTGTTTCGGTATATATAGTATCTGAGGTATCCCGCGATGTGGCGCGGGTGGTGGTGGCGCCGGCGTAGAAACCCGTTGTCCGGGTTTCCCCGCAGCCGGCCATCAGCCCAAGGAACAAGGCGGCAAACAGAAAGGAAGCGGTTTTCCGGGATGACATATTCCTGCTTTCATGGATACTGTGAACTGGGAGAGAGGCCTTTCAGTCAATGAACAGTACTAATATAAGGCATTTCTGTCCAGTGCCTGCGCTCACGATTCTGGCTTCGGGCCTGCTGCTCGCGTCCTGCGGGAAGGAGGCCGCCGATGCGCCCCTGCCTGAACCGGTTGAAGCAGGTCCGGCGGATTACGCGCGGCCACTGGAAGTAACCGGTTTTCAGCTGCGGGAATCCGCCCCGGACGACTTTCAGGTGAGATGGACCGGTGAGGGTCCCGCGGAGGTGCTGGACATCAATGTATCGGAGGGAGATGAGATACTGCCCGGCGATACGCTGGCGGAGCTTCTGGATGATGTGCAGACCGTATTGGCGGAAAGGCTTGCCATGGAACTGGACATGGCCGCCGCCAGGCTTGCTTCCACCCCTTCGGACAGCGGCCTTGTGCACAGGGTGGACAGTCTCGCCGGCCTTCTGGACTCCCTGGAAACTCAGGGAGCCGAACCTCTGCTGGCGCCGCTGCAGGGTACCGTGACGGACATATATTACCGGGCCGGCAGCAGAATAAGGCCCGGCGGTGTCATGCTGTCCGTCCGGGTCCCGGGCGACCGTGTATTTCAAGTATTTCCGCCCGAAGGATGTACCGTATATTCATGGCCCCGGGGGAACGACCGGGTACGCTTCATTGAGGAGGGAGAGGGCTATGGGGTATATTCCGGAGACCAGGCGGACCTGCAGTCCCTCTTCCAGAGGATTGTTTCCGTCGACAGGGTGGCGGTCTTCGAGAGCGAAATGAACAGTTATATCATCACTTCAGAGGGTGATACCATACCGGCCCTGAGGGTTGGAGAGACCGAAGTCCAGGGGGTGCTGATACTGCCGGACAGGCCGCCGGGGGACAGGCTGGCAACCTGGGCCGACAGAGAATGAACAGGAGATACCATTGAACAGCGAAGTGAGCTTTCTGGATTTCGAAGCGGGTTTTGATCATCCGCCCCTTGCCGATAAAGTCCTGGCTGATTTCAGCAGATGGGAAGACCAGGGCAGACTTGGTTTCATGGACCTTCCCGATGATTCGGAGCTGCTTCAGGACTCCATTCGGCTCGCCGATGAGATGAGGGCCTATTGCTGCGGCATGGTGGCAGCCGGTATAGGCGGGTCTTCACTGGGTCTGCGAGCCCTCCTGGACGCGTTTACCGTAGACCCCTCCGTTATACTGGCGGATTCACCCGACTCCGCCTTCCTCTCACGGCTGACCCGGGAAATGGACCCTGACGACTCCTGCCTGACCGTGATCACCAAGTCGGGCTCCACCGCGGAGACCATGGCCATTTTCCTTTCCCTCTACCCCTGGATCGAAACCGCCGGGGACTCCGGCAGAAGGATCGTGGCCGTGACCGACCCTGTGAAGGGGGACCTGAGAAAACTGGCCGATTCCCGGGGCTGGCCCTCCCTGCCTGTCCCGCCCTCGGTGGGAGGCAGGTTCAGCGTTATGAGCCCGGTGGGGCTGTTTCCAGCAGCGTTCGCGGGTATCGATGTGACATCGCTTGTCGCCGGGGCCGGAGCGGTTGTCCGGGATTTCAGGAACAGGGGGGCTGACAGCCTCGCCGCCAGGACAGCTTCGGCGTTCCTGGCCAATTTTCATTCCCGTCCGGTACACGCATTCTTCGCTTACGATAACAGGCTCTACAGCACTGCTCTATGGTTCTCCCAGCTCTGGGCGGAGAGCCTGGGCAAGAAGCATGATTTGTCGGGAGAGGTGGTTCATACCGGTCAGACACCCCTTGCCTGCCGCGGACCGGCCGATCAGCACTCGCTGGTCCAGCTGTTCATGGAAGGACCGCCCGACAAGACCGTGACAATAGTCACCACGCCCCCGATGGATGACGCTCCCGTGCTTCCGGGCGGCTTCGATGACCTGCCCTCCATCTCCTACCTGGAAGGGCTGGAAGCGGACCGGCTTCGGGAGGTGGAGGCCGAGGCCACCGGAAAAGCCCTGGAGGAGAGAGGGATCCCGGTATGCCGCATACGGATGGGGGCGCTGGACGAGAGATCTCTGGGAGGACTCATGATGGTCCTGGAGGTCGCTACCGTTCTCTGCGGCCTGGCTCTGAATGTCGATCCTCTTGACCAGCCGGGTGTTGAACGCGGAAAAGTGCTTACCTACTCAGCCCTGGGCAGGCCGGGGTACTGATTACATGAACTGTCTCCTCCTCTGCTCGCTGATGTGCTGGACGGTAATGCAGCCGGATCCATCCAATGTACTGCAGACCGGAGCAATATTCAGCTGGGCGGCACCTTCGACGGCCGGATGGAGCGCCCTGATCGCAAGGGATGGAGTGCCGGTTACAACGGCGGCGCATCAGCCCCTGCCCGGGTGGGGTTCATTCGATTCCATCACCGTCCGATCGCCGCTGGAAGCGGGTGTATGGGCTGCCGGGAGGTGGGAGATGGATTTTTCCTCCTTTCCGGTGCCGGACAGCTCCTTTTCCAGCTCCATAGGGCTTATACAGAATACCTCGGACATGAACAGGTACTCCGCCGCTTTGAGGAGACCGGTGATATCTTCCGTCATGCTGGATATCAGCATAGCAAGAGAGGATACAACGGACGACCAACGGTTAGTTCTGGAACTTGGGGACCTCGAGGCCGGAGGCAGGGGTTGGAGTGAGGAAGAGGAGGGGTACGCTCTCTGGAGCGGTTGGAGACCGTCGCGGGGACTGGTCCGGCTTACCTTCGCCCACCTCCGTTCCGGGGGGGAGTACTGGGAAGCGCTGGGCATGTGGGAGACATCAGCCGGCCCGATGGAACTGATAACCGCCGGCTCCGCTTCCCTGGAGGATGATACGGTACACAGCGTTCAGGGTCATATTCGCGCTGAGATGCCTTTGGAGGGAATGCGGCTTGTGGTCAGGGGGGACCTGTCCGACGATGACGGCGATATCCTTCCCGGGGGAACTGCCGGCTTGCTTGCCCGGCTCTGGAAGCTGAGGCTGCAGGCGGGCCTCGCCTCCGTTCCGGGAGACGACCCCAGGTTCTTCGGAGCCGCCGGGACGGGGCCGGTGGACGTTTTCGCCGAAGCGGGGGAGGACGGCGTCAGGTCGGGAATCCAGACCGTTCTCAGCACCGGGTACGGTTTCCTTCGGGCCGGGGCCTCCGTGGGAGAGGACAGTCTGCTTTTCAACGGCATCGCAATGCCCTCAGTTCCATGGGGAGAAGGCGGAAGGCTGCACGGAGGTGTTTCGTGGGAGTTGGCCCACTCGGATACCGGCACAACCGGGAACATGGATGCAAGGTCGATGTTTACATTGGGCAGGTTTGCTTTCATCTTCGCCGTGGAAGATGTTCTGGATGAATGGAGGAGTTACTCCTTCGGCGTGACCTGGACCTTCAGCGACCGGAGAGAGATAATGCACGGGGATGACAGGGAATGATCCTGAATAAGAGCGATACCGGATCGGATATAGTTCGAATAGGTGTGCTGGCCTCGGGTAGGGGCTCGAATTTCCAGGCCCTGTGTGAGGGCGACACCGGAAGGGGCAGAGTGGCCCTGCTTCTGGTGGACGACCCCGGGGCGGGAGCGCTGAAGAGGGCGGAGAAGCTGGGCGTGGAAGCCGTTCATATTTCTCCGGGAAAGTACAGGACCCGCTTCGAGGAAAGGGCGGAGATGGAGTGGACCCGGACCATGCGGGATAGAGGCATTCAGCTCATCTGCCTCGCCGGGCTCATGAGGATACTCAAGGGTCCCATGCTCAGCGCTTACGGAGGCAGGATACTGAACATACACCCCTCTCTTCTGCCCTCGTTTCCAGGGTTGAGGGCCCAGGAGCAGGCGCTGTCCTACGGGGTCAAAGTAACCGGATGCACGGTTCATTACGTTGACGCCGGTGTGGATACGGGTCCCATCGTTCTGCAGAAGACGGTGAAGGTCCGGGACGATGACGACGTGGGCAGCCTGTCCGAAAGGATCCTGAGGCAGGAGCACGCGGCATACCCTGAAGCTGTAAGGCTTCACTGCAGCGGAGAGCTGAGACTGATGGAGAGAAGGGTCCTGACCGGCGGCGGTTCGGAAGGGAGGACCGACTGATGCACTGGCTGATCATATGGCTGATGATCTTCTCCACCTCAGACGATCCCGCTTTCCGGTCCCCTTCGGTCCGTCTCACCGTGGACGGGAACAGGCTTCCCAGATACAGACTGGCTTTCGTTGTCATGCCCGGCGATTCGGTCACCCTGTCCACAGGGGAGCAGATAACCGGCTGGAGCGTTACCGCGGGAGAGCCCGCCACCGGTTCAGGCGACTCCTTCGAATGGAGGGCTCCGAGGAGCCACGGCATATTCCACCTCGATGTCAGCACCGGTGACGCCGTGGAGAAGTTCACCGTGATAGTGCCGGTTGATTCCCGCCGCTGGAGGACCACCTCCCTTAACTCTTTTCCCATAGGAAGCTACGGCGACGGGAATGGAAGGGAGAGAAGACCGGAATATTTCGTGGAACTGGACGCGGCGGGCATGAACGCCAGGGTTACACCGCATCTCACTCTGGGCGACTTCATCTGCCACCTGGAAGGCAGCTATCCCCAGTATATGGCGCTCGACCTTCGGCTGGCGGACAAGCTGGAAGAGATACTGGTGGCGGCGAGGGAGGTATATCCCCCTGCCGCCTGCATTCATAACATCAGCGGATTCCGTACTCCGATATACAACGCCGCCATAGGGAACGAGACCGGTGAGAGCCTTCACCTCTACGGCGCCGCCGCGGACATCTGGATAGAGAGCTGGCCGGCCAACGGTCTGATGGACGACCTGGACCGGAACAAGAGAGTGGACGTGTACGACGGTGAGTATCTGGTGGAAATAGTGAGGACACTGGAGGCCCGGGGCATCGTGGTCACCGGCGGAGCTTCGGCCTACCGCTGGATACGTTCCCACGGGCCCTTCGTGCATATCGACACCAGGGGCAGCGGGGCGGTCTGGCCCACCCGCAGGACCCTGGTGGACAACCCCGTCATCTGAAAGGCTGGTAGATGAAACCCCTCAAAACACCGCTGATAGTGCTGTGCTGTGTTCTCACCGCATCCCTTGCTGTCAGTCTCGTAAGCGCGGACAGGCTTTCCAGGAGGCTGAGCAGGCTCCAGATGGAATACAGTTTCGCCGACAGCCAGCTTCGGTCCATCAGGTCCCAGCGGGACACGCTGGCGGGCATGAATCGCTTCTACGTTCTGAGAAACGACTCCGTGGCCGAGATGAGACACAGGCTCGATTCGCTCGAAGCCGCGGTTCAAATGATGGAACTGAGGAACGGGTACGTGGGATACTATCTGCTGATAGACACCTACCAGAACAGGTTCCACCTGAGAAGGAACCTGTCCGACGGGACGGACATGCTGGTAAGGTCCGGCTACTGCGGGACCGGGAAGGGGTGGACAGGCAACGATGACGGAAGGGTATGGGATTTTTCCACTCCACGGGGTCTGAGGTACGTGATAAAGAAAGGGGAGAATCCCTACTGGTACAGGCCCGACTGGTACTGGGAAGAGATGAACATGAGGCCCCCGGAACCCGAGGAGTACGTGATTATTCCGGATTCAATCCCCTGGGAGGAACAGATAGTCTACTACCATGATTCACTGACAGCTTCCGAGAGGTTATACGTTCAGAGGGTCCCCGGCGCGCTGGGGTCGTACAAGATAGACCTGGGCGGGGGTATACTCATTCATTACGGGGTCGGCAGGGGAAGGAACGTGAGCCACGGCTGCATAAGGATGAGCAGTTCAGACCTGGAGGCGCTCTACCGCACACTGCAGGTGGGGGCCCCGGTAGTTATCTACTGAAAGGCATGATACGTGCATAAAGCTGAGACACACTCCGAGGAAGGGATCGGTTCCCGGGCCCATGGCGATACCAGAAAGGCCACGCTGATAGGGGTTAGCCTGATGGGAGCCCTGATAGCGCTTTTTCTGCTGTCCACCGTATTCAACTCGGGAAGAGGGGGTGAAGATCCGGCCCCGACCCTTCAGGCGGTGTCCGAGGACAGCTCCGGGACGGATTCTCTTCCCGAAGCGGCGGTGCCGGTCCTCATCGAGGCCAAACCCCGTTTCTGGCTTCAGGCCAGGGCTTCCTCCACCGGAGACGCCGGCTGGGGAGCCGACGCGGCGGCACCCTTCCAGAACCTGTGGGAGCTGGAGTCCTCACTCGGCAGGGAGTTCTTTTCCTCACCGGCCCTGGTGGATGACGTACTCTATTTCGGATGCAATGACGGCAATATGCGGGCGGTGAACGCCGCCAGCGGTTCGGTTCTATGGAGTTTCAGCACGGTCTGCGGAATATGCGGTGAACCGGCGGTAGATTCAACAACTGTGTATTTCGGGGGCCAGGACGGTTACGTCTACGCTCTGGACAGGGCCACGGGCCGGCGGAGATGGTCGTCCGGGCTGGGTTTCCACATTTTCTGCGATACCGGCATACTCTGCGACAGCCTTATCCTGTCGGGCAACTCCATGGGCAAGGTCTGCGCTCTGGACAGCAGGACGGGCCAGCCGGTATGGGACCGGGAGATCGGAGGGACAGTGCTGGGTCCCGCGGTGGTTGACACCCTGGCGATATATACCTCCGAAAGCGGCGTCACCGCCGTCTTCGACTACAGGGGAGAATCTCTCTGGACCGCGGAGCACGCCAATCAGGCTTCGGCTCCCTCCGCTGACAGTACCGCGGTCTTCGTGGCGTATTCCGGAGGCATGGTCAGAAAGTTCGATATCGGGAGCGGTAGACTGCTCTGGGACACCGATGTTGTGAGCCGCCCCGGAAGGACCGTGCTCGCCCGTCCGGTTCTGACAGGCGGGAAAGTGCTGGTGGGTACCAACGACGGCCAGCTGGTCTGTCTCAACAGGGAGACCGGGGGGATAATATGGGAACAGCAGTTCGATAACTGGCTTCAGCTTCCTCCGGCCGTGGGACAGGAACTGGTATACCTGGCCTGCGATGATCAGAGGCTTCACCTGGTGGAACTGGAGACCGGAGTTAAGGTGGACTCGCTGGAGATGGGCGGCTACTCCGGAACCGCTCCGCTGCTCATGGACGGAGTGGTTTTCTACGGCAACACCTCGGGTGTTTTCACGGCCGTTCGGGGTACTCCGCCGCCGCTGGAGGAGACTATTCCTGAAGACACTCTCTCAGCGGGGACGGAGGCTGCCCCCGATACCCTCGAGACCGCGCCGCCGGACAACATGCCTGAAGACCCTGAGCCTGAAGCGGTGGAAACGGTACAGCCCCTGCCGGAGAACGGGGATCCGACCGCCCCCCCGGAGGAGACCGATGCAGCGGAATAGTTCCACCAGGGCAGGTTACGTTGCTGCGGCGGGGCTCTCCAACTCGGGAAAATCAGCTCTGGTCAACGCTCTTACCGGAAGGAAGATGTGTCCCTCCCATGAGAACGCGGGCATCACCATGATACCCATGACAAGCATCTACATGAACGCTGATGAGCAGGTCTGCATGATAGACACACCGCCGCTGGAACACTACGGGGAATGCCCCGTGCAGAACAGTGTCGACGCCATCTGCATAACGCTCAATTCAAACCACCTGTCCAGCCAGCTCAAGTCGCGGCACCTCAGGGAGTTCATCGACCTGAACAGGCATGTTCCCAGGATATTCGTCCCCGCGTTCATCGATCACTTTCCCCCGGGTCTTCACGGGGCCCTGACCAACCAGATATCCATGGCGGTTAACTACGAGGATATCGTACCGGTATGCCCGCTCTCCGGTCAGGGTATCGAGACCCTCCGGAGGACTATCTCAAGGTACATTCCGCAAAGGGGAAGACTGTTTCCGGATGGATGCATCTCTCTGCATTCGGAAAGGTTCCTGGTCAGCGAGCAGATAAGGTACAGCCTCTTCTGTTCACTCGCCCCGGAGGTTGCCTCGGCGACAGCGGTGCAGATAGAGGAGTTTTCCATTCGGGACCGGAAAAGGTACGTAAGGGCCAACCTCTTCGTAGCCAGGCACTCCTGCAAGGGAGTGGTGATAGGCAAGAGGGGTTCCATGCTCCAGCATATAGCCGAAATCGCCTCTGAAAGCGCCTCTCTCATCATAGAAAGACCCCTCTACCTGGACCTGTGGGTGAAGGTAAGGGAGGCCTGGACCGAAAACCGGAGCGACCTCATCGAGTTCGGGTACATCTGTTGACGGAACCCGCCTGCCGACGGTTGAGCTGCAGGATAGAGCTGGATTCCTTCGAAGGGCCGCTGGACCTGCTTCTGTACCTCATAAGGCGCGACGAACTCGATATCTACGATATTCCGGTGGCTCATGTTGCCGACCAGTACTGCCGGTACATAAGACAGGCCCGGGAGCTGGACCTGGACGTGGCCAGCGAGTACCTGGTAATGGCCGCCACGCTTACCAGGATAAAGAGCCGGGCGCTCCTTCCGAAACACAGGGACGGGGAGGATGAACCGGACCCGGGAGCGGAACTGAGACGTCAGCTGATACTCTACCGGACCTTCCGGGAGATAGCTCTAGAGCTTCAGAGGAGCGAGGAGACATGGACGGACATATACACTTCCCCGGGGGAGAGGGACAGGTGGTCGGAGGAGACCGTGGCCGTGGAGCCCGGCCAGACCTCGCTTCTGGACCTTCTGAAGGCCCTGAGCGACCTCTCCGCCGAGGAGGAATCCCTTCCTCCGCAGAAGATCCGCCGGACTATGCTCACTATAGGTGAATGCATAGACAGCCTGGAGAGGAAGATACTGCCCGGGAGCTCTGTGAGTTTCGCGTCCATAGTGGGGCCGGCCCCCACCACCACGAGGATCGTATCATATTTCATAACCGTACTGGAGCTGATAAGGCGGGGATGGATCCGGTTCCGGCAGCCCTATCCGTTCTCAGAGATAGAACTGCAGCGTACTGAGAGGTGGAGAGTTGATACTTGACAGACTGGCCAGGGAAGTGGAAGCTCTGATATTCGCTTCTGACGAGCCCCTGAGCATAGCGCAGCTGTGCGAGTATACAGGCAGCGGCGAAGATTCCGTACATCAGGCACTGGACCGTATAAACAGGGCGTTCATGGAACACCATCATGCCCTTTCCATCGTTCAGGTCGCCGGCGGTTTTCGCATAGCCACCGAAAGCGAGTTCGGACAGGTTGTTTCCCAGCTGTTCGAGGGAAGAAAACCCGGCAAGCTTTCCCGGGCAGCCCTGGAGACACTGGCGGTGGTGGCCTACAGCCAGCCCTGCACCAGGATGAACATAGAATCCATAAGGGGTGTCAACTGCGACAGCGCCATCAGGACACTGCTGGAGCGGGAGATGATAAAGATATCCGGAAGGATGGAATCGCCGGGCAGACCGCTGCTCTATTCCACCACCGGCAGTTTTCTCGAGTACTTCGGCCTCAGCGACCTGGACCATCTACCCAGGTACGAGGAGATAGAGGAACTGCTGTCCATGAGCCCCTCCGAGATGGAGGAGAGGGACCTGTTTGACAGATCAGAAGAAGGCTGAGGGTTTCAGGCTCAACAGGTATCTGGCCAGGGCTGGAATTGCCTCGAGGAGGAAGAGCGACGGCCTGATAGCCGAGGGCCTGGTAAAGGTCAACGGAAGTGTCGTCACTTCTCCCGGATACAGGGTCGTGCAGGGGGACCGGGTCACATGCATGGGGCGGCGGGTTGAGCTTCAGCCCCTTCTGACCGCGGTACTCAACAAACCTCACGGTTACGAGACCACACTGGCCGCCGATGCGGAAAGGTCAATATCCAGTCTCATGGATGGTCTTCCACCTGGAACGGTTCCGGTGGGAAGGCTGGACGTGAACACCGGCGGTCTTCTGCTCCTGAGCAACGACGGCAGGCTGGTCAACAGGCTCACCCATCCCTCCTGGGAGGTGGAGAGGGAATACAGGGCATTCCTCGACGAGGTCCCCGGGGAATGGATGGCGGTACGCCTGAGAAAGGGAGCCCGAATAGGCAGGGGAGAATTCTCCAGGCCGGTCTCGGTAAGGATTTCCGGAGGCAGGTCCATCAGCATTGTTCTGCACACCGGCAGGAACCGCGAGGTCCGAAGGCTTTTCGAGGCCTGCGGCATCCGCCTGAGCGGCCTGGAGAGGGTCAGGTACGGCACTGTCTCCATAAAGGGGGTCGAGAGGGGAGAATGGCGGTTGCTGACTTCGAAGGAACTGGGCGAACTCAAATCATCGGTGGGGCTTCACCCCCGATAACTCTTGACGGATCATACATTTATTCAGATATTTGTGCCCAATCCCAAAGAAAGGGTGTGACCTTGCCTGACTAAAGTTATCGCCATAGACGGACCCGCCGCGTCCGGGAAGAGCACTACAGCCAGACTGGTTGCGGAAGCGCTGGGGTTCTCCTACCTTGACACCGGAGCCATGTACCGGGCTTCGGCTCTTCTGGCAATAAGAAAAAACATAAGCCTCGATGATCATGACAGGGTCGCCTCCGAGATCCGTCTCCATTCCATAGACATCAGGAACGGCAGCATCTACCTGGACGATGAGGATGTCTCCTCCCTTATCAGGACAACGGCCATCAGCGATGCCGCCAGCGTCATTTCCTCCGGGCCTCCGGTCCGAAGGCAGATGGTGGCTCTGCAGAGAGAGTTTGCCGAAAAACATGATACGGTCGCGGAGGGCAGGGACATGGGCACTGTCGTCTTTCCCGACGCCGACCTGAAGGTCTACGTCATCGCGGACGTGGCTGTAAGGGTCATCAGGAGATGGAGAGAGATAATCGCCAGGGGAGAGGAAGCGGACTTCGACGCCCTCCTCCGGTCACAGCTCAACAGAGACCGCAGGGACAGGAACAGGGAGGACAGCCCGCTGAGACTCTCCCCGGGAGCCGTGATGCTGGATTCCACCCTCATGAGCATCAGCCAGCAGGCTGAGGCGGTGCTGGGAATGTTCAGGGAGCGGATGAAATGAAACCCATGCAGGAATCGGTCCGAATAAGGATACAGTACTACGGTGGAAGGCTGGCCCGTCTACTTTTCGGAATGAAGGTCATCGGAAGCCGCAGAGTACCCAGGAGGGGCGGGCTTATTATCGCCTGCAACCACATATCGGAGCTGGACCCGCCTGTGCTGGGATTCGCCATTCCAAGGACCGTGGCGTACATGGCGAAAATGGAGCTTTTCGGGATGCGGGTCACCGATTTCTTCCTGCGAAAGCTCAACGCCTTCCCGGTCAACAGGTCATCCATAGACACCGGAGCCCTCAGAACGGCCATAAAGCATCTCAGGAGGGGGGAGGCGGTGGTTATTTTTCCCGAAGGCACCAGAAGCCGCGACGGCAGGCTTCTTCCGGTAAAGGCCGGAATCAGCCTCGTGGCTATTTCATCAGGTGTGCCGGTACTGCCGGCGTTCATATGGGGGACCGACCATGCGGGAAAAGCCCTCACCAGGAGAGGCTCCCCCTTTACCGTAAGCTTCGGAAGGATGATATCCAGCGGCGGTATCAGCGAGATCAGGAAAAACCGCGGCAACAGGGCCGTGGCGGAAAGAATAATGGCGGGAATAGCCGAAACAGGAATTGAAGCGGGATTGTACAGTGAGTGAACAGACCGGAAGCAACGAGGAAAGGAACAAAGTGGCAGATAAGGAAGAACTCATAGTAGGACTTACCCCGGAGGAGATAGAGGCCATCGAGGGTCAGGACTACTCTCGGAAGCAGCGGGAGGAACTGGAAGCCCAGTACATGGAAAACATCGGCTCCAATCAGATAAGGCCGGGGGCCATAGTAACCGGCAATATCCTGAGAAGAGTGGGCAACGAAGTAATCGTCGACATCAACTACAAGAGCGAGGGTATCATACCCATCAGCGAGTTCGGCAAGGAGGAGGATATCGTCCCCGGGGACCCGGTGGACGTTCTCATCGAGACACTGGAGGATCAGGACGGCAGGGTATCGGTCTCCAAGGAGAAGGCGCATTTCCACAAGGTGTGGAAGGATATCAAGGACGCCTACGATACAGGCTCCGAGATAAAGGGCACCATAGTCCGCAGAATAAAGGGCGGTCTGAAGGTGAGGATAATGGGAGTGGAAGCTTTCCTTCCCGGTTCCCAGGTTGCCCTGCGCCAGGTGCCCAACCTCGAGCAGTTCATCGGCAGCGAGTATGACTTCAGGGTGATAAAGCTGAACAAGAGACGCCGGAACATAGTGGTGAGCAGAAGACAGGTGCTGGAGGAGGCAAGGGCCGAGCAGAAGGAGGCTCTGATCAAGGAGCTGGAGGAGGACCAGGTTCGCACCGGCGTAGTCAAGAACATCACCGACTTCGGAGTGTTCGTGGACCTCGGCGGAATAGATGGTCTCCTTCATATCACGGATATGAGCTGGGGGCGGGTGCGTCATCCCTCTCACATGTTCTCAATCGGTGATGAGATAGAGGTCAAGATTCTCAAGTTCGACCGGGAGCGTGAGAGGATATCCCTTGGCTACAAGCAGCTTCAGCCTTTCCCCTGGGATGGTGTCTCCGAGAGGTACCCGGTGGACTCCATCGCCACCGGGAAGGTAGCCAGCATAACCGACTACGGCGCCTTCGTGGAGCTCGAGCCCGGAGTAGAGGGTCTTGTCCATATATCCGAGATGTCCTGGACCAAGCATATCCGACATCCGTCCAGAGTGCTGAACGTCGGCGATGAGATAGAAGTGATGATACTCAACGTCGACGAGGAAGAGAAGAAGATATCCCTGGGACTGAAGCAGACCCTGGATAATCCGTGGGACTCCATCGAGGAGAGGTACCCTGTGGGAACGGAGATCGAGGGAAAGATAAGGAACCTCACGGCTTTCGGGGCCTTCGTGGAGATAGAGGAGGGTATCGACGGCCTGGTCCATATCAGCGACATGAGCTGGACCAGACGCATCAACCATCCCTCGGACCTTCTCAGGAAGGGCGATACCCTGAAAGTGGTCGTTCTCAACATAGACGTGGAGAACAACCGTATATCGCTGGGACTCAAGCAGACCCATGAAAACCCCTGGGATACCATGGAGCAGCGCTACCCCGTGGGCAAGGACGCCAAGGGCGAAGTTGTTCAGCTCCTGGACAGAGGAGTGGTGGTCCGCCTGGATGACTATATCGAGGGCTTCGTTCCTCAGAGCCAGCTGGGCTGGGAGGACATTGAAGACCCCTCCGATGTTATTCGGGAGGGAGACGAGCTTCCCCTCAGGGTCATAGAACTGGAACCATCCAGCAGGCGCATAGTCCTCAGCGTCAGGAGCTATTTCAACGGCAGGCCGATGGAAGAGCTCCAGGCCTTCAGGGAGAGCCTGGAGGGACGTGAGAAGGAGCCTGTGAAGGAAGAGGAGCAGGAGACGGAAGCGGAAGCTTCCGAAGAGGAAGCTCCCGACGTGGAGCCGGAGGAGGAAACCTCCCCGAAGGCCGAAGAGGCTGAGCAGGCTGAAGAAGAGAAGGAAGAGGAACCGGAAGAACAGCCGGACGAAGAAGATGAGGAAAAGAAGTAGTTCCACCTCTTTATCGGATGGACAGCGCGGGAGGGAGGCTGACTCCCTCCCGCAGCCGCAGGGCGGAACGGGGCACAGGATATTCGGTCATACACTGGGCTGCCGTCTGAACGCGTACGAGACCGAGGCTATCCTGGAGGAATTCAGGCTGCGCTGCGGTATGGAAAGGGTTTCCGATCCGAAGAACGCCACAGTTATCCTGGTGAACACCTGCGCGGTCACGGGCCGCAGCACGGCCAGGTCCAGAAAAGCGGTGAGGAGTTTCCGCAGAAGGACCGAAGCGACGGTAGTGGTTACCGGATGCGTGGCCCAGGTTGCACCGGAGGAGTTCGAGGGCCAGGAAGTGATGCTGCTGCCCAACACCTCGAAGGACCGCCTGGTGGACACCGTGGCGGAAACCATGGGCATAATCCCGAAGCGGGCGTCTTATGTGGAACCCGGAAAAGACGCGATATTCCCCGCCTGCGCTCCCGAGGTGATGTCCCGTACCAGGGCCTTCCTCAAGGTCCAGGACGGCTGCGACAACCGTTGCACCTACTGCATAGTCCCGGCGGCCCGGGGACCTTCCAGGAGCCAGCCCGGGGAGATGGTGCTGAAGCAGGCCGAAAAGCTTGCCGGAGCCGGTTTCAGGGAGATACTGCTCACCGGTGTCGACCTGGTGGAGTACGGAAAGGACCTGTACGGGGACGGGTACGGCCTGATAGACCTCGTGCGGGACCTGCTCGGTATCGGCGGATTCAGGCTCAGGCTCAGCTCGATGGAACCGATAGGTCTCAAGGCCGAAATGCTCAGGGGGATAGCTTTCCCGGGTGTATGCCGGCACCTTCACATACCTGTTCAGAGCGGTTCTGACAGAATACTGGAAAGAATGGGCAGGAAATACGGGTCGGACGATATACGGAGGCTGTTCGACACCGCCCTGGAACTGTTTCCCGGAATAGGGATCGGTTCGGACGTCATAGTCGGCTTTCCGGGTGAGACCGGGGAGGACTTCCGGAGGACCGTGGAACTCATCTCTCATCCGGCGGTGGCCTACCTGCACGTATTCCCTTTCTCTCCCAGGCCGGGAACACCGGCGGCTTCCATGCACGCGGACATGATACACCCGGAAACGGTCACCGAAAGGGCCAGGGAGCTGAGGGCGCTGTCAAGAAGTAAGAGAAGGGCTTTCAGGGAATCCAGGCTGGGCAGCGAAGTTCTTGTCCTTGTGGAATCGAGGGTCCATGAGCCAAGCGGGAGATATATAGGCATGACAGACAACTATATACCAGTCATATCCCCGCAGGGAAGCGTGGAGGGTGAAATGGTGAGGATGACCCTCGAAAGGGACAATGTATGCTGGGACAGGAGATAGCATGAGTTCCGGGAAGACCCTGCTGGTGGCCATCACCGGCAACAGCGGCTGCGGTCAGACCACGGCGGCATCCTTTGTCGAAGGCCTGGTAACCGGTATCTGTTCCCTGGACCGCATCGGACACCGCCTGCTCGAAAAGGAATATGTCCTGCGGGAGCTGGAAGAAGCTCTGGGCATGAGTGATGCCGGCACCATGGGAAAGACGCGGCTGCGCCGAAAGCTTTCCGGTATTGTATTCAGCGACCCGGACAAGATGGAAAAGCTGAATTACGTTGTCCATCCAAGAATGAAGGGATGGGCCGGGTTGTGTTCGTCCATTCTTTCGCGGCGCGGAGGGATATGGGTACTGGAAGGGGCTCTGATATTCGAACTCGGTCTTGACGACCTTTTCCACCGTACCGTGGTGATAAGAGATACACTGGAGAGATGCGCGCTCCGCCTAGAATCGAGGGACGGAATATCCAGGGAGATGACGGAGAACAGATGGAGCAACCAGATGCCCATGGAGGAGAAGGTTTCCAGGGGGGACTTCGTCGCGGACAACTCCCGGGATGCTGATTACTTGAGGGGACAGATTCTTAGTATATTCGCTGAAATTAGAAACTCGCTGAACAGTTGATCCGGAATCGGGAGATGCAATGGCTCACAGAACAAGAAAGAAACTGACCAAGACCGAACTCAAGAAGGATCCCGTCAATGACGCTCTGCTCAAGGGAATGGTCTATGTTCAGGACCATCTGAAGCAGATCCTGATAGCGGGAGCGGTCCTGATAGTAGCGGTACTCGTAATACAGTCACTGACCGGCAGCTCCAGAAGGCAGTCAGACGAGGCCAGGGCGCAGTACTACCTCGCCACCCAGCTTTACGAGATGGGAATGGACAACCTGGTGAGGTACGGAGAGACGGAAACAGGTATCGGCCAGATACAGGCGGCGCGGCAGGTAGCGGGCAACAACTACCGTAATTACCCGGGAAGGCTTCCGGGAAAGAGATCGGCCATTCTCGCCGCGAAAATAGGGATAATGTTCCGCATGGAAAGCGAAGTAATATCTGATATGCAGGATTTCCTGGCCACCGACCCCGGCGGTGACCTGCGGAACTCCGCCAGCCTTCACCTGGCCCAGGCTCTGGAGAACAGGGGCGGAGGCGAGGATATAGTCAACGCCAGATACCATTACAACGATATACTCAGCAATACGACGGAGAACTCGCAACTTGCCTGGGAGGCGTATTCCGGCCTGTCCAGGCTGGACTTCAAAACGAACGATTACCAGAGTTCACTGGAGAACCTACAGACAGCGCTGGAAATATCCCGCGACACAACTGATTTCGTCCGCTACCAGCTGGCCCGCCTGGAAATGGCGATGAACTAGACCGGGAGACTTTCAAAGCAGCATGCCGTGAACACAGCGCGCAGCACCAGCATTGATCTAAAAAAACATGTGATGAACACAACGCGCAGCACCAGCATTGATCTAAAAAAAACATGCCCTGAACACAGCGCGCAGCACCAGCATTATTTCAAAATAGCATGCCCTGAACACAGCGCGCAGCACCAGCATTGATCTAAAAAAAACATGTGATGAACACAACGCGAAGCAACAGCATTGATCTAAAAAACATGTGATGAACAAAACAGGGGGGAAGAGAAATAACAAAGCAGAACTATATCGATATTATGTACAGTCATGTATGGATGTGAATGATCATATCTATGACTAATCGATATTATGTACAGTCATGTATGGATGTGAATAATCATATCCATGACTAATCGATGTTTTGATCATTATCGATATTATGTACAGTCATGCATGGATGTGAATGATCATATCTATGACTTTACATAATATCTCTTATCGGACATTGTGTATGCACCAAAACCACCCTCCACCCAGCCGCCGAACCCGCGTTTCACCCCGTGGAACGTGAAAATGGCAG
>JAWOBF010000134.1:0-12388 GCA_046498225.1 Candidatus Aegiribacteria sp. | reverse complement strand
TACGAACTGATGTGCCAGGGACCGCCCTGGTTCAACCTCGGCGCGGACACCCTTCCCTTCGGGTCCGGGAACGTGGACTGGCAATCGGCCCGTGACGCGGCACTGTCCTCGGGACTGTTCATCGACGGGTTGGAACCGGGGGCCAGGGTCATCATCGGGGCGGACAGCATTCACCTGAAGGAAACCCCCGGCGGCGAGGTCCAATCCTACTGCATGAGCGGCTTCAGCGAGCAGGTGGCATGGATCGACAATGAACCGGATGAACACATCTTGCTCAGGTCCATGCCCCCGGACAGCGGCCCGGGCATCACGGTACCCATGACCCTGGGCTGCAACGGGTCCGTATACATCATGGGCGACGTACTGTACGAGCCGGTCTCCGGGGGAATGCTGGGCCTCATCGTTAAGAACGGTGATGTCATCATCGCGGACACGCCGGAATACGATCCCTGGAACGGCATCTGGGCCGTCGAGACCGAGAAGGAGATGGTCTGTTCGGGGTCGATGCTAATACCGGATGGTATCCTTTACGCCGAAAACCCCTGGGAACCGCATCCTGCTGCTGATTTCACCATTGCCGGGGGGGTGCAGCTGGAGGATTACGGAATAACCGCGTATGTCTCCGGACAGAATACATACGGATATTTTCTTCAATACGATTTCGACTCCAGGTACTTCACCGCCAGCCCCCCCTTCTACCCAATCTACGATACCGGGACCGCAGTTTCGCAGGGTCCGGCGGTATCTTCCTTCCAACCGGGATTTCGCGTGCTCCGCAATCCCTTCGGGGAAATGCTGGAAGTGGAACTGGCAGCCCCGGCGGACGGACCGCGGGAACTCCTGCTCGTGGATATGTCAGGCAGGCTGGTTATGAACAGCACCATCACGGACCGGAGAACACTTTCGACGGACAGGCTGCCCCCGGGGACGTACGTACTGTTCCTTGAATCGCCGGAAGGCCATGGGGAGAGCCTCAAGGTCATCAAGTTATAGATATCCAACTGAATAGTAATCCCTAGTGGCTTACCGGGATATTCGCGCGCAAAAAGGCACTTGACTTTGAGGTTGACTATTATTTAGAGTACCATTGAAATGTTCAAACGAAAGGAGTTGCGATGAAAGTATCCGCTGTTCTAATTCTTCTCGCGGTGACCGGGGTCGTCTTCGCGGCCGCCGACGTGAGCCCGAATCCCGGAACCCCGTACGGTTCCGATGCCGATCTGACCGAGCTCGATTACTTCGACCTGGAAGCTCTCGGCACTTCTCAGTACTGCGTAGGTATCGGCTACGATGGAACCAATTTCTGGGTGACGGACGCTCAGGACGTTGGCGGAGTCGGTTTCAACCAGATATGGATCATAACCGGCACTTCTCCCCACACCGTGGTAACCAACGTAGACCAGAACAACACCTCCAGCTGGGGTCTCCGTGACATGGCCTGGGACGGAACCTACATGTACGCCAGCCAGAGCTACGATGTCGACTACTACGATTCCTCCTACGAGAAGGTGGGTTCCTACACCTGCAACGCCATCAACCCCAACAGGGCCCAGGCCTGGGACGGAACCTACTTCTACACCGGCAGTTTCTCGGAGACCGTCTACCAGGTAACCTGGGACGGCGTATCCGGAAGCAGCGCCAGCTACACAACCTGGTCCACCGCGGTGGCCAACGGCGGTATCTACGGAGCCGCCTGGGACTACACCAATGACTGCCTGTGGGCCTCCACAGCTTCCTCCGATGGAATGCTGTACCAGATAGACCCCGCGGGAGCCCTTATCGCGTCCTACAATATCGGACCGGAAACCCTTACCGCGGGCGGATGCACCATGGGCGACTACGCCGGTTCCGAGGAACTCTGGGTCCTGGCGCAGGATGAACCCGACGGCGTCTACTGCTGGCAGACCAGCACGGTGGCCCTCGAGAGTGACACCTGGGGTTCCATCAAGAGCATGTTCTAGGAACAGAACAGTATTCTGACTGGAAAGGGAAGGGGCGGCCGCCCCTTCCCTCTCTTCTATCGTTTTTCCGCCCTGTGTCATATATTCAGACCCGAGCAGGGTTGACCCCCTTTACCGTTATTGACCATGTGTTCCTTTCTTCGGGAGGTTTTCTTTTGAAAGCACTGGCCGCCTTCAGCACCGCAGTTCTCATCGCCGCCACAGTAACGACCGGCTGTGCCGGCCCTTCCCCCTCCGCGGCTGACCCGTGGCTCATAGCCGTGGACGGTGATACGGCATACGTATCGGACCTGGCGGAGGTCTGGGCCGGAATGGACGAAGCCGCCAGGGCTGCTTTCAGGTCGAGGGATAACCCCGTAGAACACATGGTAGATTCATATACCGGCAGGATGCTTCTGGACAGGGAACTCGCGGAGAGCGGTATACTGACCGACCCGGAAACGGTCTCCTTCGGCCGGTCCTGGCTGCGGCTGCAGGCCTCCCGGGCGGCGAGGAATCACTTCCTCCGCACCGCGGAGTCATCCGTCAGCGGGGCGGACATTCAGTTCTTCAAAGACCACATGGGGAAAACGGTCTGGTTCACCTTCCATCCCGGTACCGACAGTTCGGAGGACCGGGGTCCCGATCACCTGCCGGAGCTGGACCGGCAGCTGGCGCTCCATCTCGATTCCATGTCCGCAGGCGAGACCGGCGAGTATTCGGGCGGTGTGCGGGTCAGGCTGGATTCGGTGTTCACAACCGATCCCGCACTCGTAGCCGAAACCCTGGCGGATACAGCCCATGTGAATTCCATGGCGGTCTCGCGAACAGCGGGGGCCAGGGTCCGGCGATGGATCGATGACGTAAAGAAGGATCTTTCGGACGATTTCTCGGTGGCTTTCGATTCCTCAGCTGTGGAGAGACTGGCGGCTTTCTACTCCGGGGAGGCCGAGTTCGCGGAAGAGCCTGTCATCAGTTCTGCCCTTGGTAACTGGACTTCATCCGAACTGAGGACGGAGATAGATTTTCGGAGCACCAGGGTAATGGTTCAGCCCTCGTCCGTCACCTGGCAGTACTATTTCATCGATAATCTGTGTCTTCAGGCCTTCCTGGAGGACACCCTTGAGAAGGCCGCCCCAGACCTTCTGGATTCCCTGAGGGCCGAAGCGGATGAATACATGAAAGAGCTGGCCCTGGAGAGGCTCTACCACGAGAAGATCGAGACACAGGTCTCTGTGGATCCCGGCCTCATCGAGGAAATGTACAGCGATCTCCAGGAACCTCTGATGATCGAGGAACAGCGTATCCTTCAGGCGGTCACCTTCCCGGAGGACAGCATAATCGCCTACAGGGAGGCCATCGAGACAGGCAGGCTGGAAGAATTCATCTCGGGACTGAACGGATTCCAACATCTGGCCGCCGACCCCGGGAACCCTCAGTATACAGTTCCCCTTTCCCGCAGCGAGGTACCCGGCGGATACGGAGACATGGTCTTCGGTCTGGAGCCTTCGGACACCACCGTCTGGCTGGGTCCGCAGCCCATGTCCGAAGGTATGGGACAGGTGATGTTCAGGCTGGTGGAAGTCCTTCCTGAAAGGGAAGCCGACCTGGAGGAGGCGACCCCGGCCCTTGAAAACATCATCAGGGCACAGCTGAAAGAGGAAGCCACCGTCAGGTGGATGCAGGAGCTGCGTGAAAGGTACGGGCCGGTGGTCAACCGGGAGGTTCTGAATTCCCTCCCTGACGACCCGGACCGGTGGCAATCCCTCTGACAGGCCATTGATCCCGCCCTCATTGTGAACGTACCTTTCATGGAAGAATCCGGAATGAGGTATTCGGAAGATGCAGCCATCCCCTCACGGTAAGTGGAAGCCGGTATTCCTGAATCTCTCAGGGAAAGCCGCAAACGGTGTCCTTGTGACGGTGGCGCTTCTTCTGTCCACATTCCTGGTGGTCCCGGGACTCTTCGACACCACCCTTACTGCCCGGCTGGCCGTCTTCCCCCTTTCCGCCGTGATAGTGCTCCTGGCGGGACGGAGGTCGGTTCCCCGCTGGGCTGTCATCGGTGGGTCAGCGCTTTGCTTGGTTCCTCTTCTGGGAACGATATGGGCCCCGGTCCCGCTTCAGAGCGTACTGCCCTCGGTGAGGTGGATGTCCTTCGGCCTCATGGTGGCCGGAGCGGCCGGAGTCGCCCGTACAGACGGAACCAGGTCCATCTGGATAACTCTTCTGACGGTTTCCGTCGCTGCCGCCATGGTCGAGATAGCGGTACCCGGAGACCTGCCCTGGGGAAATCCCAACAGGCCCGGAATCCTGCTGGCCGCGGGATTCCTGATATCCATGACCGGGGCCGCTTCCCGCAGAGTTATGATAAGGCTGCCCGCGGCAGTCCTCACCGGTACAGCTCTTCTGCTCACCAGCTTCATCGCCGCCATGGCCGCGGCTGCCATCGGCGCCCTCTGGTATCTCATCACTTTGAGAAGGAACTTCCATCCGGGATACCTGCTGCTGGTCCTGCTGGGGGGACAGATGATCCTCATCGGGCTGCCCGGTATCGCGGAGAGAGTGGCGCCCACCCTGGAGCTCAGATGCCGTATATGGAAGGCGGGATCGGTCCAGCTGACAGGGAGCATTCCCCTGGGGACGGGAACCGGTCAGTCGCGGCTCACACTGATGCAGGATTCCGGAGAGAGGGCCCAGGCCCTCGCCGGTGACCCGGACAGGAGGATAGACCACCTGCACTCGGACGTGCTGACCCCCGTGGTGGAGTGGGGAATCGCGGGACTTCTGATACTCATTCTGGCGGGATTGCGGATCGCGGGAAGAAGATTCTCTCCCGGTGAGGGAGCCATACTTGTTTGTGTGTGGATCATTCTGGCGGTGGACCTTCCCCTCGCCACGCCCCTGGGGGCTCTGCCTGCCGCTCTCTGCCTGGGGGCCGTGCTGAACGGGCGGGAACCCGAAGAAAGCGTTCGCATTCCACTGCCTTTTATCATCATGCTTCTTGTCCTCTCACTGGTCTGGAGCATTATCATCATACGGGGCTACCGGCTTCTGGAACAGGGAAGGATTGCCGCCCTTTCCGGCGCGGTTCCCCCCGGAGAGACCGCTGAGATCTTCCGGGAAAGCACATCCCTGATACCATTCGAGGAACGGGGCCGGCTGTTCATGACCAGGGCGTACATGGATGCGGGCAATTGGGAGGAAGCACTGCTCTCGGCCGAAACATTCAACAGTATCTATCCCGGTTACTGGAGGGGATGGGTAATGCAGGCGGAAGCGCAGGCAGCCACCGGACGGCCGCGGGAAGCCTCGGTCTCATACCTGAACGCCCTCAGGACCGCTCCGGTGACCCTGCATTACAGGAACGTGCTGGCTCTGAACGCCGCCGCGTTCCCTCCCGAGGAGACGGATGACCTTGTCTTTCTGGCCGAGAACATTATCTCCCTCTCCGGTCTTCCGCCGGATGCCGGTACCGAAACACTTCTTGTCTGGTACGGAAGAATCATGAGTGTGGCCGAATCGCTGCCCCCATCGAGGAGTGAACTCTCGCGAAAACTGGAAACTTACATCGAGGCAATCATCGCCAGGTCCGTCGACCCTGAGGATTACCCCTGGGAGTGATCGGCCGGAAAACGGTCAGAAATCCCCCGATGCGCGATCAGCTGCTTCTCTCATCCCGCGCAGAAGAAAATCCAGCGACAGGTCCTGCCCGCTCAGCCTTCGGAACAGCTGAGGGAAGGGATACCTGCCCGATACTCCGATGACTTCCTCCAGTATGAACCGGCCGAACCGCCGGGGTTTCTCCATCACATCACTTACGTTTTCCCTCTCTGTGAAGACCTCCTCCAGCATGTCACATGTCAGGTCGCCGAGAAGGTAATTATGCAGATAGATGGGATGGGTGGTGTAATGGATGGTGCTGGCCCATACCGGCTCGTCCGCGTATGGCTCCTCGCCCAGGACTTCGCCGCGGGTCTGCCAGACCAGCCGGTGAATATCATCTATGCTCTCCAGGCTGGTGCGGTAGAGGGACTGGTCGAAGAGAATTCTGGACACGGTCCGCAGCCTCATTATCCTGTTCCAGAGGTCCAGCCTCAGGAAGTGCCCCGCCGCATCCTCGAGGCTTTCCCGGAAGAACTCCGAATAGAACTCTCTGCGTGATCTGAAACCTCCGAAGAGGTTGGCCACCCCCTCGGATACTATTCCGCTTATCCCCATGTTCAGAATGACTTCTTCGGGGTCCAGCGAGAAGCTGTGTACCGCGTGGCCGGTTTCGTGGAGAAGCACTCCGAACTCGAAGTACCTGTCCTGAACGTTCGCCAGTATCCTGGAATCCACACCGCTCTCCACCGGGAAGTTGTATCCCCATTCGGATTTGTTCCTCCTGGGAAAAATGTCGTAGGTGATATTCATTCCGGTGATATCTATTCCGAAGCTTAGAAACAGCCGGCTGACGGGACGGTAATAATCCACCATGCTGACCCGGCTGTTGAGCTCCGGGGCTATCCTGCCCGCGATATAGGCATCATCCCAGGGCATTACCTCGGGGTCGCCCAGCACCTCTTCACCGAAGGAGGCGCGGATGCTCCGTATCAGGGGCTGAACAGAGTTCAGTTCATCCTTCCATGAATGGAACATGGCTGGGTCCAGCTCCTGGTTCTCCAGCTGGCAGTGAACGTAATCCGGTGCGCCGTATTCACGGGCGAATTCCTTCCTCAGTTCCAGAAGCTCAACGAAACCTGCCTTTACCAGGGGCGCGTTCACCTGGGTCCTTGCCAGGAAAGCTCTCCTTCTCAGGTCCCTGTCCGGCTCCGAGGAAAGGATGCGGGATATTCGGGGGCCGGTCATCTCCTCCCCCCCCACTCTGCACCTGTGAGTGTTCAGAATTGAAGAGAGCTGATTTGTCTTCTCCGCTATTTCCAGCGACAGGCGGTTTAGTTCTTCGGACAGATGGTAGGGCCTGAAGACCCTCTCCATTATTTCCACCCGCCTTCGGTCGAGGGCGTTGAGCTCATCTGCAAGGAGCGCCTGGATGGTTTCCCAGCTGCGGCCGTCCTTCAGCTTCTCCTGGATCTCACGCTGAACATCCATGACACCGAAATCGTAACCCGTGGTGTACTTGGTCCAGGCGAGTCTGCCGGCCCTGACCTGCAGGTCCTTCAGTTCACCTGCTATCCTGAACAAACGTTTCATTCTGATCCTTTCGAAGTTCCTGTATCCCGTCCGGGCTCACTGCCGTGAACTCCCAGGAGTTTCAGCAGTTCATCCACCAGGAGTATGCTGGAGCTCACCGCCAGCGCCATAGCCCAGTGGAGAGGACTTATGGGCACGGTGCCCAACGCGCTGTGGCCCAGCGGAGTGTGAACGGCAAGGACCTGCAGAACGATACCGGACGCCAGACCAACAATCACCCACTTGTTGGAGAACAGTCCCACCCGGAAAACGGACCTGTACCTGGACCGGGCGTTAAGGGTGTGGAACCACTGGAAGGCCGCCAGTGTGACGAATGCCACCGTCTGCGCATAGGGCAGGCTCTCGCGGGAAAGGACGAAGGAGAACAGGGCCAGGGTGCCGGCGGCCATCAGCGGCGAAAGGAAGAGTATCCTTCGAATCAGGGTACGGTCCAGCACGCCCGCCTCGGGTGAAAGCGGAGGATCATTCAGAACATTTCGATGTCCCGGCTCCAGTCCCAGCGGAACGGTGGCCACCCCGTCGGTGACCAGGTTTATCCAGATTATCATCACCGCCTGCAGCGGCAGCTTCAGTCCCAGCAGTATGGCGGTGGACAGCATGATTATCTCGCCCAGGTTCGTGGTTATGAGGAAGAATACCACCCGGCGGAGGTTGCTGAAGATTATCCTGCCCTCTTCAATTGCTTTGACGATGGTCGAGAAGTTGTCGTCGGTCAGGACCATATCGGCCGCTTCCTTCGCAACCTCTGTACCGGACCTGCCCATGGCGACACCGATATCCGCCGACTTCAGGGCAGGAGCGTCGTTCACTCCGTCACCGGTCATGGCCACAATTTCACCGGCGGCCTTCAGGGACTTCAGTATTTTCATCTTATGGGACGGGCTGACACGGGCAAGCACCCTGCTAGCCAGGGTCCTCCGGGCGACGTCATCGTCATCCATCTCCTCCAGGTCCTTCCCGATGAGGGCTTCCGCCCCGTCATCGGCCAGACCGGTCTGACGGGCTATGGCCATGGCGGTGTCCGCATGGTCGCCGGTGAGCATGACGACCTTTATTCCGGCTCCGGACGCAGCCCTGATGGATTCCAAGGCGTCCTCACGCGGAGGGTCGCTTATACCCCAGAACCCGGCGAAGACGAGATCGGTCTCGACATCCTCGTGGACTATCTCCTTCCTGTGGCTGTCCATCTCCCGGTAAGCCCCGGCAAGGACTCTCAGGCCTTCAGAGGTGAGGTCCCTGTAGACCCTCTCGAAATCATCCTTTTTCCCTGATGACATGGGATGCACTTCCCCGTCCTTCAGATACCCGGAGCAGAACTCCAGTATCCGGTCCGGAGCGCCTTTTACGAAGGATACCGGATCGTCTCCCTTCCCCGGGTGAAGGGCTGCCATGTATTTGATGTCGCTGGAGAAGGGGATCTCATCCAGTCTGTCCACGCTGCGAATCTCATCGGGACAGACACCGGCCTTCCGGGCGGCGACAATGAGGGCGCCGTCGGTGGGCATTCCCCTGACGGTCCACATGTCATCCTTCTGAACCAGATTCGAGTCGTTGGCGTAGGCCCCGATCCGAAGGAACTTCTCCAGGTCCCCGCCGCCGTCCCATTCCCCGCCGTCCTCCGGCTTGACGTCTCCCTCCGGTTCGTAGCCGATGCCTTCGACGGTGTACATCTCACAGCCGGCGAACATCTTTCTTACAGTCATCTCCCCCCTGGTGATGGTCCCGGTCTTGTCGGAACAGATGACGGTGGTCGAGCCCAGGGTCTCCACGGCGGGAAGCCTGCGTACGATGGCGTTCCGGCCGGCCATCCTTCTTACTCCGGCCGCAAGCGTGACACTGATGGCGGCGGGAAGACCTTCCGGTATGGCGGATACGGCGATAGCCACGGCGTACAGTGAGATCTCACCGAAACCGTAGCCCTTCAGAACCCCGATGCCCATCATCAGCGCGGCCAGGCTGACGCCGGAAACGCCTATGATGTTGGCCAGTCTGCCTATCCTTCTCTGAAGCGGTGTGTCTTCCCTCTCGGTAGACAGCATGTCTCCGGCTATTCCGCCCATCTCGGTATCCATGCCGGTGTCGGTCACGACGGCAAAGCCCCGGCCGTCGGTGACGATAGTCGACATGTACAGCATGGAGGACCGGTCGCCCAGAGAAGTGTCGCTGTCGACGGGTTCAGGGTCTTTGTTCACCGGGACCGATTCTCCAGTGAGCGACGATTCGTCGGCCGAAAGGCTGGAGGAGCGGATTATCCGGGCATCGGCCGGTACGCGGCTTCCGGCCGAGACGACAATGATATCCCCCGGGACGATATCGGCGGTATCCGCCTCCACCTCGCGTCCGCCCCGAAGGACCGTCGCACTGCTGGTGACCATTTTCCTTATGGCCGAAAGCGCCTGTTCCGCCCTGTACTCCTGAAATACACCGAGAAAAGTGTTGAGAAGCACCACGGCCAGTATGACCAGAGCATCCACCGTATGACCGGTGGCGTAGGAAAGAGCCGCGGCGGCAAGAAGAAGGTATATCAGGGGACTCCTGATCTGCCTGACCGCTATCTCAAGAATACCGGGTCCGCCTCCGGACTCCAGTGTGTTCCCCCCATATTGAGAGAGCCTTCTCTCCGCCTCATCATCGGAGAGCCCATCTTTGGTACTGTCCAGGTGCTCAATGACCTGTTCCGATGTCAGCGAATGCCAGTTACTCGATCTCTTCGGTTCGGATCCCTCATCTGGCATTGGAGATATCCCTTCGAACAGCCGGTATTTATAGCGGAGGGTTGCCGGCCCCCGCTGCCTCTGACCCTACTCGGTGCGGAGAATGAGGTGGAAACCGAAGGGGGTTTCCACTATGCCGGAGATATCATCAACCTCTATGGCGAAGGCGGCGTCCTCGAAACCGGGGGTCATCACGTTCCGGGAGAAGGGACCGAGGTCCCCGCCCTCCTGGCCGGAGGGGCAGTCGGAGTAGCGCCTGGCCGCTTCCTCGAAGGCCAGTTCATCGCTGTAGATGCTGTCCATCAATGACTCTATCAGCTCGAGGGCCTCTTCGCGGGTCCTTGTGGCCTGGCTTCTCTCGGCGCCCTCGTAGGCTATGAGGATATGGCTGGCGCTGACAGTGGGCTCCCGGTACACGATGTGATAGCCGAAGCCGGTCTCGAAGACGTCAGATACCGTTCCGGGCTCCATGCTGAACGCCACGTTCTCGAACTCCGGCACCATCTGGCCTCTCATGAAACCTCCGAGGAAACCTCCCTGCTCCGATGAGGGACAGGACGAATACTTCTCCGCGGCCCGGGCGAAGGTCATCGTGCCGGCCTCGATGCTGTCGGCCACCGAAGTGAGGAGCTCCAGGGCTTCCTCCCTTTCAAGGGCGTCCTCCGGGGCCTGCTCGCAACCCTGGAAGGGGATGAGGACATGGCTGGCGTAGACCATCTGCGGCCCTTCGGCAACAGCCGGCTCAACGGGTTCAGCTGTCTCTTCCGGGGGTCTTGCTTCCGCGGATTCTCCGTTGCCTTCACCACCGCATGCGGCGAAGCTCATGACCAGTACCGCGATCAGGACCGTTATTTTTCCGTATGTCATTTTATTTCCCTTCCGAGAGACGGTTGGTCTCTCTGGCTATCATCAATTCTTCGTTGGTGGGGATTATCAGCACCTTCACCCTGCTCTCGGGGCCGGTTATGTCCCTCTGGACAGCCCTGCATTTGTTGGCCTCGAGGTCTATGCATACTCCAAGGACTTCCAGTCCCAGTACTATTCTCTCCCGCATTTCAGGGGCGTTCTCCCCCACGCCCGCTGTGAACACTATGGCGTCCAGCGCGCCCATGGTGACGGCGTACGCCCCTATGTACTTCCTCACGCTGGAGGCGTAGAGGTCCAGGGCGAGCTGCGCCCTCTCGTGCCCCTCCTCGGCGGCCTCCTCCACGTCGCGCTGGTCGCTGGAAATACCGGAGATACCGGCAACGCCGCTCTTCTTGTAGACCATCTCCTTGACCTCGCCGATGGAGTAGCCCTTGTTCTCCACCAGGTCTATCAGAACGGCGGAGTCCACGTCACCGCACCTTGTGCCCATGACCACTCCGCAGGCCGTTCCGTAGCCCAGGCTTGTATCGATGCTCCTGCCGTGCTTCACCGCCGTCAGGCTGCTGCCGTTACCCAGATGGCAGGTAATGATGCAGAGTTCCTCCAGGGGCTTGCCTATCATTTCCGCCGCCTGCTGGGCCACGAACTGGTGGGAGGGGCCGTGGAAGCCGAACCTCCTCATCCGCTCTTCCTCGAAGATTCTGTAGGGGAGAGCGTAGATGTAGGAGACCGGGGGCATCGTCTGGTGGAAGGCCGTATCGAATACGGCGATGTTCGGAGTATCCGGCAGGGTCTCCTTGGCGGCCCTGATGCCCTGAAGATTGGGCGGATTGTGAAGCGGAGCCATGAAGCTGCATTCCTCTATTCCGGCTATCACATCGTCATCTATCACCACCGAGGAGGTGAACTTCTCCCCGCCGTGGACAACGCGGTGGCCCACCGCGCCTATCTCGCCGTAATCCTCAATGGGACCGTATTCGGGATTTGTCAGTCCGTCCAGGAGGAATGAGAGACCGGTCTTATGGTCGGGTATCGGGTCCTCGAGTATTATGGTGTTGTCACCGCTTTTGAACTTTATCCTTCCCTCCGGAAGACCTATCCTCTCCAGAAGCCCCTCCGCGAGCAGAATCTCGCCGTCCATATCGATGAGCTTGAACTTGATGGAAGAGCTACCGCTGTTTATGACCAGAATCTTCATGAAGGCCTCCATGGATGGGAATTGGACTGATTTCGCCGGCAACGTCCGCCATGACGATCGTATAGAAAGCAACCATAAAAATACTTCCGGCGGCCCTTCAAATCAAGTGTCGCCCCCGCATTCCGCCGGACCTGCGCCCATCCGAGGCCGCAGGCTCTCCGGCCTTCAGTCCAGTCTCTTCAGGGAGGCCTCTATGAAGGCGGGAAGGTCCGAGGGTTGCCTGCTGCTCACCAGGTTACCGTCCTCCACGACTTCGGCGTCCCGGTAACGGGCGCCGGCGTTTTTGAGGTCCTGGGCTATGGAACGCCATCCCGTGACCTCCCTTTCCCTCAGCACATCGGCCGTTATCAGCAGCTGGCCTCCGTGACAGATGGCGAAGACCGGTTTGGAAGCCTCCATGAATTCCCTCGCGAACCTGACCGGCTCCCGGTGCGCTCTGAGCCTGTCCGGGGAGTACCCGCCGGGAATGAGCA
>JAWOBF010000046.1:0-6804 GCA_046498225.1 Candidatus Aegiribacteria sp. | reverse complement strand
CTTGCGGGGCCCATGGGGAGCCCTCCTGCCTGGGTGATTACCGGACTGAGGCTTCCCAGACTGGCGCTGGCCCTGCTGACCGGAGCCGCCCTCTCGGTTTCCGGGTGCGTGCTCCAGTCCATACTGAGGAACGATCTGGCCACGCCCTATACTCTGGGCATTTCCGCCGGGGCCGGGCTTGTGGCCGGGTCGGCGATAGTCTCAGGCTTGATGATGCCCGTGATGGGACTGGTTGCCGCGGGAACCGCGGGAGCGCTTCTGAGCGTGGCCATAGTCTACGGCCTGGCCTCCAGGAGCGGCGGGGGGGAGTACGGCCCCACCCTGATACTGGCCGGGGTTACCATGAACCTGGTGGGAGCGTCCGTTCTTCTTCTGTTCGAGTATTTCAGTGACGCGTCCAGGATACTGGAGATCGTCAGGTGGATGATGGGAGACCTGTCTGTGATAGGGTGGAGCAAACCGCTGTTCCTGCTGCCGGCGGTTGCCGCCGGAATGGTGGCGGTCCTGCTGCGGACCGGTGTCATGAACCAGATATCCCAGGGTGACGACATCGCCTTCGCCAGAGGTGTTTCGGTGAGCAGGGAGAGGAACCTTCTTCTGGCTTCCGCCGCACTTCTCGCCGGTTCCACGGTGGGAGCGGCGGGTCCCATCGGGTTCGTAGGACTCATGGTGCCGCATATCATGAGAAGGTTCGTCGGGGCGGACTACAGGTACCTTGTTCCCGCCTCCGCCATGGGAGGGATGCTCCTCATGGCAGGGGCCGATGCCCTGTCCAGGGTGGTGGTAAGCCCGGCGGAACTCCCCATCGGCATAATGATGTCCCTTACCGGCGGGCCCTTCTTTCTTGTGCTTCTCCTTCACTCCCGAAGGGGAAGAAAGGGCTGAGCCCCTATTCCTCCAGCTGTTCCTCTTCCGCCCTGAGGGAGTCCTCCACGGTTTCCAGGTAACTGGTCCATTCCTCGCGCAGGTCCCGGATATCCGAGGTTTCCCGCAGGTTTTCCAGTATGCGTTCCATCGCCAGCTGCTGGTGGCCGTACTGGGTGGACAGGTATGTAACGGTCTGCGTGTTCTGGTCCTCGGAAGGCTCCTGCCTGGACAGTATCTCCGCCAGCACGCATTCCGTACCGGTCAAGAACGGCCCGATAACCTGGAATTCGGGTGCCGTGATGACGGCCATGGCGAAATCGTCAGAGGCCAGGATACCCTCTTCGGCCATGGGATCGGTCTGCGAGGCGGCCTTGACTTCCGCCGCGGTGAACACAGGCGTGGTCCGGACCTGCAGTGACTCCACATCGGCGAAGGTGCCGAGGTTAACGCCGCTGCCGCGTATGTCTTCCAGCATTTCCTGCGCCCTGCCCAGGGAGGCTTCCCTTCTGAGATGATAGAGCGCGGTCTCCCTCAGCACACCGGTTTCCAGAGCCTCTTCGTAACTCAGGGTGTCGGAGGGATGGTAGGCCAGTCTCCTGACCACGGTAAGGGCCGGATAACCGCCCCGGTAGGAGGGATCGTAGAAGACCGGCCCGATCGAATCTCTCCAGATGGTGTCCGTGGCGAATACCGCCATCTCCTCCGATACTGTTCCGGACATCGGGGTGTCCTCATCAACCATCATTTCGCCGAAATCCAGTATGACCAGCGAATCCGGTATGTTCGGGATTCGTTCGGCCAGCATCGTCTCAATTTCGGACTCTATGTCCCACTTCATCCTCCTTACGGTACTGTACCCGGGGAAGATGGGTGTCTCCCAGCTTCGAAGGAAGAGGGTATCGTGAAGGGCCGGGTCCTCTCCTTCCGCCAGTGTATCGCTGAACTGGTGGACGGAGTCGAGCAGGAGAACGTGAAAAGCGTTTATGGATGGATTGGCGGAGTACATGCCCGTGAAGGGTTCGGTCCTCCGTCCCTCCTCCAGCTGTATGGTGTCGCCGAACGCCGCTGCGAGCTGGGCCTGAGTAGAGGCCACCTGGGTCCCGCGGGTGGAGAATGTGAGGGAATCCAGCCTGTTCAGAGCGTTCTGGACATCGGACTCCTGCGGCTGTACCCCGAAGGTGATGTAACGGAGCAGGGACCCGGCGGGCCTTGCGAAGTTGTCCGTCTCCTCCCGGTAGAAATCCCTCAGATACTCCTCGCCGGGCAGGGAGGTGTCCGCTTCCACAGTGATATATCTCGCGGTTATCTCCGCCCGGCTCTCCCTCTCCAGGTAGCGGACCTCCTCCAGACTGGCCATGTTCATCATGCTGGCGGCCATGGGAAAAAGCATTGAATTCCCGGTCATATACGTCTGGTAGAGGTACTGCTGGTAGGTACCGGGCTGCTCCGACCTTATGGTTTCGAGGTATTCCCTGGCGGTCATGTCTCCCAGGTCCTGCATTCCGATCTGGGCTATCAGGAGTTCCTCTGCCTGCTCCAGAGTGAACTGGCTCCAGTCACGTTTCCTCAGGAAAGAACTCTGAAGATGGCCGTTGATGAGTTCCTCGAATGCCTGCTCGCTGAGCCTGCTGCTCATGAGCATCATCATGGCCTCCGGGTCGGGATGGTTCATGCTTTCGAGCATGTTCCTGTAGTTCTGGCTCATGGACTGAATGGCATCCTGATAGTCGGAAGGCATTATCTCCTTGCCGTCTACCCTGGCGACAGGCCTCTGGTAGGGATTTCGAGGCATTCCGCTTCCCTCGCCCATGCCCCATCTGAGAAAGATCAGGCCCACGAATATGACAATCGTCACGATCAGGAATATCTTAGCGTTATCTCTTAACCAGGTTAACATCGTTATCCCCCGAACTGGAGTGAAATTTTAAGAGGCAACAATACTCACCTTCAATGGATCAAGCAAGGTCTGTGAGGTATTGGACCGGAAGCCATGAAGATAAGAAAATATGAAGAGATGGAGCAACTTGCCGCATCCTCGTCCAGCGGGACCGCACTGGTTGCCGCCGGACCGGACCTCTATCAGTCCATGCGGCTCCAGGAGAAGGTTACAGCCAGGTTCAGGGACGCTCTGCATTACGATGTGCTGCGCCGGGAGGGGGGGGAGCTTGCCGGGGGCGACCTGAAGAGGCTCCTGATGGAGAGTTCGCTTTTCACCAGCGGTCAGCTCCTGGTCATTACGAATGCCCATTCCCTGGGGAAGGCCTCGGTGGCGGAACTGCTGGAATGCCTGCGGAACGGGGTGCGGGATTCGGCTATCTTCCTCACCTCGCGAAAGGTTCCCAGGGAGTCGGCCCTGCTCAGAAAACTGGAGAAGCTGGTCCCGGTATACACCTGTTACGAACCCTTCGACCGGGACATTCCCGGCTGGGCCTCCAGAATGGCGTCGGAGGAAGACATAAAGCTGAAGAGGACAGGGCTTGCCCTGCTTGCGGAGTACTCCGGAAGGGACCTTCTCAGGCTTTCAGGCGCGGTGACCAGACTGGCTCTCTACCATGGCCCCGGTTCGGTACTGGACAGGGAGAAGGTCCTGGAAGTGCTTTCCGGCAGGGGGGGCATGGATGTATTTCATCTGGGCGACATGGTCTTCAGCAACAGGCGGGCCGAGGCGCTGGACGCCGCGGTGAGCCTGCTCCAGCAGGGAGAGGAACCGGTTCGAATCCTGGCCTACCTCTACAGCCTGTGGCAGAAGGTGACTGCGGCAGGGGACGTTCTCAGCCGTGGAGGCGGCAGGAAGGAGGTAACCTCGGAAACGGGCGCCAGATATCCTCTCCTCGACAAGATCATGCGGTTCGCCGGTAACAATCCGGGTCGGGACGCGGCCGCCGCAGCAGAAGCGTTCGCCGAGGCCGATCACGGCGCGAAGAGCGGTGAAGATGATATGGTGGTCCTCGCCCGTTTGATCTTCGCCTTGACAAGAGGTCCTCAATAGATGACAATTGAGCTTGTATAATGATCCTGTAATTTCAGCCTGAAGCCAATCAAAGCCTAGGAGGAGAGCATGGCAGAGGTACTCGAAAAGAAGATTCTTGATCTGCTTGACCGCAGGGAAGAATTGGTAGGCCGGTTGAACAACCTCGAGAACATGAAACCGGATACCAACGCCAGGGTGTACCAGAAGATACGCGAGGACTACAGTACCAAGCTGCAGAGTGTGCTGGAAAAGATAAACGAGCAGCGCGGCTCTCTCGAAACCAAGTCGGAGGAACTGACCTCCCAGATCAGCCAGAAGGAGAAGACCTTCACCAAGCAGTCCGACCAGGTGGATGAGCTTCAGATAAGGGCCAAGCTCGGAGAGTACAGCCATGACAACGATGAGTTCAAAAAGGAACTCAACCAGGCCGAATCGGAACGGGACAAGACCTCAAGCGAGCTTGACAAACTCCGCAAGGAACTCAACGACCTAAACGGCGTTCTCAGCGACGTCGATCATGCCACCTCTGCGGGGGTTCCGGGAATGGACGAGTCGGTGCAGCCCCTGGCCGACTCGGAACCGGCGGATGTCATCGACATTGATGAGGCCGAACTCATCGAAGAGGAGCCGGTGGAAGAGTTGGAGGACCTGGACGTTGACCTGGAGGACATCTCCGACGAGTCGGAAGAGAACAAGTGTCCCAACTGCGGCCATGTAAATCCTCCCCACCTGGTGGTGTGCGAGAAGTGCAACGCCGAACTGGAGGATCTGAGCCAGGACCTGGACGACGAATTCGATTTCGATGATATGGACGTAGATATATAAGCAGGACCTGTATATCTCTGGCAGCGGCCGCCGTGTCTACCGGCGGCCGCTGTTCTTTCCGGCCCTGACTTTCAAATATTCCTCGGCTATCTGAACTGCGTTGAGAGCGGCTCCCTTTCTGAGATTATCCGCCAGGACCCAGAATTGAAGAGCCGACGGGTCGCCGGGATGCGACCTTATCCTGTCCACGAACACCAGATCGGTGTTCTCAACATCCAGCGGGGTCTTCCCACCCTCCGATACCGCAACTCCCGGCGCTTCGCGAAGCAGCGCGGCCGCCTTCACCGGGTCTACCGGACGGCTGAATTTCACCACCACCGCTTCCGTATGACCGGTCCTCACCGGTACTCTCGCGGTGGCGGCGTAGACGGTCAGGTCCAGGTCCATTATTCTGGAGGTCTCCCGCATGAGTTTCATCTCCTCACCGCAGTGCCCCCCCCGGCCTGGTTCGCCTATGCTGGTAATGATGTTTTCATGTATCCTGCCGCCGGGCTTCTCCGGACAGGCTCCGGACTGCTGTCTTCCCAGTTCATCCAGGGCCGGCGCGCCGGCTCCCGAGACGGCCTGGTAAGTGGAGACCGACACCCACAAGATGCCGCCGAGGGTCAGAAGGGGCTTGAGTGCCACCACCAGCTGGATGGTGGAACAGTTGGGGTTGGCTATCAGCTTCTCGTCACCTCTAAGGACCCCCGCGTTCACCTCGGGCACCACCAGGGGAACTTCGGGGTCCATCCTGTAGGCGGAGGAATTGTCTATCACTACGCACCCGGCATCCACGCACACGGGAACCCACTTTTTTGCTATATTAGCCGACGTGGCACCGAACAGCAGCATTCCCTTGCTTATTGCTTCCGGTGTTATTATTTGAACCGTATACTCGCTGTCCATGCAGCGGACGGTCTTACCTTCCGACCTGTCCGAGGCAAACGGATGAAATGAATCCATGGGAAAGGAGCGATCCTGAAGAACCCTGATCATTGTTTCGCCCACGAGCCCGGTAGCGCCCACAACTCCAACAGCGGTCAAGATATCACCTCCAGCGGTATAGTCAGATACATATCCGCAATGGTCGTGTGGTCAACCCTGGTACTTCTTTCCTGTTCCGGGACCCGCATAACCAGCCTTGATCACCGGCGTGACCGCTCGGCCCCCCCGAACTCGGTGGACCTCATGGTACTGCCTGTCCTTCAGGGCGGGAGCCAGGCCGGATGCGAAACGCTCACCACTGATATTCCCGCCTCGCTATCCGCCATGAGCGATATCCAGTACCGTCCGGAGCAGTTCCCCGGCACAGGGGAGATCAAGGAACTGGTGGAGCAGTTACTGAGGAACGAGGGGGTACCCGGAGAAGTGGCTGCGCTGATCTGGGTCGAGAGCGATTTCACCGTGGGATGCTACTCCAGGATGGGTGCCGCGGGACCCTGGCAGCTGATGCCCAGCACCGGTCGCGAGCTGGGCCTGAAAATTGATGATACGGTTGACGAAAGGTATTCATGGGTAGCTTCCACCAGGGCGGCCGCCAGGTACCTCCGTCAGCTTCACAATATCTTCGATGACTGGTCTCTGGCGGTTGCCGCCTACAACTGCGGACCGGGCCGTGTACAGGCGGGACTCAGAAATGGAGGGAGCACCTTCGGCGAGATCGAGCTTCCGGGTGAGACCGACGCCTTCGTGCCCCGTTTCGCCTCTGCCGCCGAGGCATATGTCCAGGTGGACCTGGATTCCGACCGGCTGGCCGTCATCTGGGTTCCTTCTGATTTTGACCTGAGACTGCTGGCGGCGGAAACCGGTATCAGCATGGACCTTCTCAGTGAACTGAACCGATCCTACCTGCTGGAGCGCACACCCGAGGAGAAAGAGTCATGGGAGGTAGTGGTCCCGGTGGAGTACGCCGGCGCCGCGTTCAACGCCGCCTGGTCCATCCATCCACGAAGGTATCTGGTAAAAGAAGGGGACAGCTGGGAGAGCGTGGCGTCCGCCCTGGGCGTCTCCCCGGAAGTGCTGATGGGCATGAACCCCGCCGGCTCCCTCAGGTCAGGATCCTACATCGATATTCCCGCCAGCCAGAGACAGCCTGTGAACGCCGGTTTTGTGGAGAACCCCCAGTACATCCGCTATACGGTGAGAATGGGTGACACACT
>JAWOBF010000027.1:0-10921 GCA_046498225.1 Candidatus Aegiribacteria sp. | reverse complement strand
GAGAACAGAAGGATGCGTGGAATTGATTGATACAAAGGAACATTCAGGGACCTCCCCCCTTCCGAAACCTGATCCACCTCTTTGCATGCCGGGAGAAGACTGATCGATAATCTGTCAAGAAGAGATGAATATCTGCGCAGGCTTATCTACTCCCCCCTGGCGGGCCGTCTGTTCATTCCCGTTACAGAATTACTGCTGGGAAGGATGGATTCAGCAGGACGAAAACTCTTTTTCGCCGCCCATCTGATAATGCTCTACCTTCACAGCGGTCAGTACGAGAAGGCGAGAAGGCTCGAGGACCGAATTCAGGATGACCCTGAAATGAGATCGGAACAGCTTTTCGTTCTCGGGGATTTCATGCCATCGGGGTTCGAGCATTCGGGAAGGTTCTTTAGAATAGTGGTTGACTCCAGGGTTCGGGGCCTGTCGGAATACCTTCTGGCCGATATCGATGATGCTGAGAGGTGGCTGGAAAAGAACTTTCCCGAGATGGATTCTACCGCTAGCTTCTTATTCATGGACGGTTCCGGACCATCCACTCTACCCCACCAGGGATGTACTGGTGTTTGACGAAATAGGGCGCCAGCTCCCTGTAACCACTGCCGGGAAATACAGGTACAGGGAGAATGGCAGCTTTGCTATCGAATGCCCTCCGGGAACGCCACTTTCCCTGACGGCAGTATTCGATGACCTCGCCCGGAAAATAGTAATGGATGAAAGCGGATAATGGAATACGAGCTCAAGGCGGGGGGTGTAACCGTCCCCTATACGATCAGGTTCAGCAGGAGGGCCAGAAGAAGAAGGATAGTGGTCCGTCCCGGCCGTGTGGAAGTGGTTGCTCCCATTGGAGACAGCCCCGGCCGGCTTCACCGTCTCATGCATGAAAAGGGTGAATGGGTCTCGGCCAAGCTGGAAATGCTGAGGAAGAAGGCTGACAGGATGCGGGACCTCACCACCTACCAGATTAGAGATGGGGCCAGGGTACCGTACCGGGGCAGGAAGCTCTCTCTTCACATACACCCGGCGGATGCAGGGAAAGTGAGGATAGAGTACAGGAGCGGTTTTCACGTATACAGTCCTGCAGGCGCAGCGGAAGCGGATCTTCGAAATGCGCTGGACCTCTGGCTGAAGAGGAAGCTGAGGGGGGACATCGAACCTCTGATCAGGAAATACTCCGAAATCCTGGAGGTGTCGCCCGGAAAGATTACGATCCGTGACATGAAGACCAGGTGGGGAAGCTGCGGCAGGAACGGAAACATAAGTCTCAACCTCAGGCTCATTCACCTTTCCAGGAAAACCCTTGAATACGTGGTCATACACGAACTCTGCCACCTGCGGCACAGGAACCACTCCAGGGAGTTCTGGCAGCTTGTGGAATCTGTGCTTCCCGAACGCATTCCCGGCGTCAGGAGGCTTGAGGAGGGGATGTTATGACATCCGCGCGAAATGTCCGGTTTGGCTCATTCATACCTCTGAAAGCAACGGCTTTTCGAATCAACATTGACGGTTGCTCATCCTGACCTATATCATCAGTTATATTAACTAGTCTATAAGTAGTGAATAGAGGTCTGAATGAGTTGCTTTACAGCGTTAATCGCGTCTCTTGCCCTTCTGCTTCCTGGCCGTAGCGACCTTATCTTCGTCCGGAGCGATCTGCGCGATGTCGATGAGATGCCATGGATGGAAGACGCCCTGATCGTTCATATCGAGTCCGACTGGTTCATGGCCCTGTTGCAGGACGCTCCTCCCCGGGAATTTCAGTGGCTGACGATCGACAGCGCACCTGTGGATCTGGACCGCTACAGGATTCTGTACACGGCCCAGTGTAACGGAACCATACCTTCCCTCCCCGGCGAGGTGGTCCTGGAAAGTAACGACTTTTTGCTTGTCCGACTTCCCGAAGCTAAAACTGGACCGGTGGAGATACCGGGGGTCGGATTCCTCAGGCCCCTTCGACCGCACCGAGAGAGAATCAGTATGTCGGAGCCGGACATTTCACGCGCGGATACTGCCGTAGTGGACGAGATAGTCGCGGCTGTGGACCAGGACAGCATTACAGCCCTTGTCGCACATCTGGAGAGCTATGGGACAAGGTACATGACCAGCCCGGAGTACGACGCCAGCGCAGACTGGGCGGACACCTGGATAGAAGCGCACGGTGTATCCAGCCAGCTGCAGACCTTCAGCTACGCCGGTGACTCCATGAGCAATGTGGTCGCGGAGATACCGGGTAGCGAGAACCCGGATGACATCTACATAATCTGCGGACACCTTGATTCATATTGCAGCAACCCCAGCACCGCGCCGGGAGCCGACGACAACGGCAGCGGAAGCGCCGCCGTTCTGGAAGCGGTACGGGTTATGTCGCCCTATTCGTACAGGAACACCATCAGGTTCGTACTGTTCGCTGCCGAAGAAGCCTGGATGGTTGGCAGCGAGTACTATGTGGAACAGGCCTACCAGCAGGGCGACAACATCCTGGGAGCCATAAACCTGGACATGGTCCTGTACGCGCCTTACCTGTCCGACTCCGCATACATCCCCTACAATGATCAGTCTGAGCCCCTCGCGCTGGCCGCCGGTGAGATGTTCGCGGAGTATTCACCCGCCATCACGCCCAGGGTAACGTACGACCCGGGGGCCCCCAGCGACCACGCCTCATTCTGGCAGTACGGCTACAGCGCCATAGAGGTGGCGGAGGCCAGCGCGGAGGAAATATGGGGCGGATACAACCCATACTACCACCAGCCGAACGATCTCCTGGAGAACTACATCTCCAGCTTTCCATACGGTACTGACATGATAAGGTCTTCCATAGGGCTCTTCGCCATGCTGGCCGACCCCGTCGGTCCGTCCTCGCTGGAAACGGAAGCTCCGGGCGCGGGCAGCATAGATGTGTATCCCAACCCGTGCCACACCGGGTCTGTCAGAATCAGCCGGCAGGAACATCCGGAGGGCGGCGCGGACTATCTTCTGCTGGACCTTTCCGGCAGGACGGTTGCGGCTGGAGAACTCGACGAGAACGGAGTGTCTCAGCTTGATCTTCCCTACCTGCCCAGTGGTGTATACTCTGTGGTTTTCCTGGACGCCGGGTCGGAACCGGCCAGGTTCGTGCTGATAAGGTGATACCCGTTCCGCAACGGATTCGGGGCACTACCGCGCCCGGGCAATTTACTGTACGAATGGAACTGGGCTTGATAAATTTCTTACGGCATGAAGGCAAACTGGACAGAAAATGAACGGAGTTGAGACAGTATGAAGAAGCTGCAGATCAGATGGCAGCGCCTGGTAGACGAACAGGGCGAGACATGTGACCGGTGCGGAGCCACCGAAGAGGCAATAGAGGACGCGGTACGGAAGCTTGCCGGTTCACTGAGCCAGATGGACATAGAGGTTGTTCTGAAGAAGGAAACGCTTTCGCCACCTGAGTTCTCCCGGGACCCTCTGGAATCGAACCGCATATGGATCGAAGGGGTTTCTCTTGAAGAATGGCTTTCCGCCACTTCCGGCCAGAGCCGCTGCTGCTCCACGTGCGGGGATGCGGAATGCAGGACGGTAACGGTGGATGGAGAGACCTACGAAGCCATTCCAGCCGAGCTGATAATCAGGGCGGGTCTTCTGGCGGGAGCGGGGCTTCTGAAACCGGAACCGGGTGAACCATGCTGCGGTCCATCCGAACCGTCAGAGGGAGCATGCGGCTGCGACCGATAATTGCCGCAAGATATCAGATGTCCTCGTGCAGTCGGAATCGGACCGAAAGGAACCAGTGAAAACTTGTGAGAAGAGCCTCGAGCGGCATTGCCTGCGCTACATGGAGAAGCTGTGTGAGGAGATACGGGAGCGTTCCGTGGGAAGCCGGGGAAACAGGATGGCTGCTGATTTCTTCGAGAGGGAGATATCATCTCTCGGATGGGAAACCGAGAAACAGGAATTCGAAGCCATGGACTGGATGGACGGTGGAGCGGAACTCTCCGTGGGCGAGAACTTTTTCCAGGTCTTCCCCAGCCCCTACTCCATCGGGTGCGATGTGGAGGAGGAGCTGGTGGGGATATCGGGGGTGGAGGAGCTGGAGCATGCGGATATCGGAGGAAAGGTAGTACTGCTTCATGGGGAAATCGCGGGCGAGCAGCTCATGCCCAGGAACTTTGTCTTCTACAACCCGGAGAAGCACAGGAGAATCATCTCGCTGCTCGATACCGGTAAACCCGCGGCCATTGCCTGCGCGACGGGAAGAAATGCGTCACTCGCGGGGGGAGTCTACCCGTTCCCGCTGATAGAGGACGGCGATTTCCACATACCCTCCGTTTACATGACAGAGGAGGAGGGCAGCAGGCTGCTGGCTTTCGCGGGGGATACGGTGAAACTCTCCTCGAGGGCGGAGCGTATTCCGGGTGGAGGCTTCAATGTGGTGGCCAGAAGGGGCGGACCTTCCGCCGGAAGAATCGTGGTAACCGCCCATATCGACGCAAAGAAAGGAACTCCCGGCGCCATAGACAACGCTTCCGGCGTCGCCGTCCTTCTTCTCATGGCCGGAGTTCTCTCCGAGTACGGGGGTCCGGTTCAGGTGGAGATAGTCGCCCTCAACGGAGAAGACTACTACGCCGCTGCCGGACAGATGCTCTACCTGCGCAGGAACCGGGACCGGTTCGACAATATTCTCATGAACATCAATATCGATGGAGCGGGATACAGTGAGGGTCCTTCGGCATTCTCGTTCTACAGCCTGCCGAAGAATATGGAGAATATCGCGAGGGCGGTCATGGATGAGTTCGACAGCATAACGGAGGGTCCCCCCTGGCCCCAGGGGGACCACAGCATCTTCATTCAGAACGGATGCCCCGCGATGGCCGTATCCTCCCTGTGGTTCACCGACAACATCGACAGTCAGGAGATAACCCATACAACTAAAGACAGAATTGAGATCGTTGACTTCGGCAGGCTTGCAGATATCGCCCGTGCTCTCAGTCTCATCTGCGAACGAGTATCGAATGAACACAGTAAACGGAAAGAAGTGGACTATGAAAGTAACGGCTCTTAACGGCAGCCCCAGGGAACATGGCAATACCTCCACCCTTATCAGGGTTGTTCTGTCGGAACTGGAGAATGAAGGTATACGGACCGAGTGCCTGCAGCTTGGCGGTAAGAACATTCACGGCTGCAGGGCCTGCGGAAAATGCAGGGAAGAGATGAACGGAAAATGCATTGTAGATGACGACCTGAATGCTATTCTTGAGAGCGTATTCAAGGCGGACGGCATCATCATAGGCTCGCCCACCTACTTCTCCAATGTAAGCACAGAGGTCAAGGCTTTCATCGACAGGGCCGGACTGGTCTCAATGGCCAACGGGAGGCTGCTGCGACGCAAGGCGGGGGCCGCGGTGGTGGCGGTACGAAGGGCAGGGGCCGCCAACGTTTTCGATGCCGTCAACAAGTTCTTCCTGATAAACCAGATGATAGTTCCGGGTTCGTGCTACTGGAACCTCGGCATCGGTCAGGCTGAAGGCGAAGTGAAGGATGACGATGAGGGAATGCGCACGATGAGCATACTCGGGCAGAATATGGCATGGCTTCTGAACAAGCTTCATCAGACTGAGCAAGGCCGGTAGAGGAATCCATTCTTTTCTGATGGATATTTCTATTTATTCGCTTATAAAGAACGGATTCACGTAATCTTTAATCCTCCCCTCCTGTTAACTATAGTTAATACTTTGGAGTTAACATGAGTTTCGATACCTTCCAGTGAAGTCTCATTGTCATTACCCATCATTATGGTATTATATGTTGAAGCAGTATTCAGGTAACCATTTATCTATCTTGATCCAGGGGGTTGTTTCAATATGAATGAAGAGAACGAATGTCCCGGCGAAGACGATGAGAGGGATTTTTCCGACCTCAGAGCCCTTTTCTTGAACTGCACACTGAAAAAAACTCCCAGGACATCCCATACCAGGGGGCTTATCGATGTTTCCAGGGCCATCATGGTAAAAAACGGGGTTTCAGTGGAAGTGATAAGAGCGGTGGACCACCGGATAGCTCCAGGGGTCTATCCGGATATGACCGAGCATGGCGTGGAAAGGGATGATTGGCCTGAGATATACAAGAAGGTCCTTGCGGCCGATATCCTGGTCATCGGTTCTCCTATCTGGCTGGGAGCGAAGTCATCGGTCTGTTCCCGCGTCATCGAGCGTCTCTATTCCAGCTCGGGGGAACTGAACGAGTCCGGACAGTACATTTACTACGGAAGAGTGGGTGGCTGTCTGATAACCGGTAACGAGGATGGCGTAAAGCACTGCGCCATGAACATACTCTACTCCCTTCAGCATCTCGGGTATCTTATACCGCCCCAGGCCGACGCGGGATGGATAGGGGAAGTGGGTCCGGGTCCCTCCTATCTCGACCCCGGTTCCGGCGGCCCTGAGAACGACTTCACCAACCGCAACACGACCTTCATGACCTGGAACCTTCTTCATATGGCAAAACTGCTCGGGGACAGGGGTGGAATACCCGCTCACGGCAACCAGCGTTCACTCTGGGAAAGCGGCTGCAGATTCGACCATCCCAACCCGGAGTACCGCTGAGTTAACGGAAACAGAGGGATATTCATGCCGAATGGAATAAAGAGTATCAGTACACAGGAGCTGCTTGGGCTGGTGGACGGACCGGATACAGTACCGGTGGACGCAAGAAGGCCGGATGCCTACAACGGCTGGAGGTTGAAAGCCGAGGAGAGAGGTGGCCACCTTCCCGGGGCCAGGAATCTCCGGGCGGGCTGGACCGGCGCGGAATACTGGAAGGACATACTCGCGGAAAAGGAAATTGAAAGAAAGAGCAGGGTCGTCGTCTACGGCTACGATGATGAGGAAGCCCGGAAGGTCGCGGAAGCGCTGGTCGAAGAGGGCTACGAGAATGTCCTGATCTACGAAGGCTTTCTGAGGGAGTGGTCTGCGGACCCCGGACTGCCCATGGAACGCCTTCCGAGGTTCCGACACCTCGTACACCCTGAGTGGTTGAGCAGGCTGCTGAAGGGAGAGAGTCCGGAAGAATACGATGGCAACAGGTTCGTTGTATGTCATGCCCATTACAGAAATCCGGACGATTACGCTCTGGGACACATTGAAGGTGCCATTCCCCTGGATACCCTGGAACTGGAGGAGCCGCATCTGTGGAACCGAAGGACGCCGCAGGAACTGAGGAATTCCCTGGAGAAAAACGGCATAACCCATGATACCACGGTGATCACCTACGGCAGGTTCTCCGACCCGGACAACCGGGACCCGTTCCCCGGCAGCAACGCCGGACAGATAGCCGCCATTCGGTGCGCCGTTATCATGATGTACGCCGGTGTTCGGGACGTGAGGGTCCTGAACGGAGGGCTCATGTCCTGGACAGCCTGCGGATTCGGTACATCAACCGATACGGTGACTCCTGACGGGGTGGATGATTTCGGGGCCGATATTCCCGGCCGTCCCGGAATAATGGTGGACGTTCCCGGGGCGAAGGAACTGCTTGCCTCCAGCGAGGGAGAACTGGTCAGCATTCGAAGCTGGAAGGAATTCATAGGAGAGGTCAGCGGCTATAACTACATAGATGTGAAGGGGCGCATACCCGGAGCCATCTTCGGTGACTGCGGGAGCGACGCCTACCACATGGAAAACTTCAGGAACCCTGATCACACGACCCGGGAATACGGTGAGATCGAGAGGAACTGGATTGAATCCGGTATAACCCGGGACAAGCGGATCGCGTTCTACTGCGGTACCGGCTGGAGGGCCAGTGAAGCGTTCCTGAACACCTACCTCCTCGGCTGGAATGATATTGCCGTATTTGACGGCGGATGGATGGAGTGGAGCAACGATCCCTCCAATCCCATCGAAGTCGGCATCCCGGAATAGCCGGGGCAGGCCATGCTGTCGGAGCGCATCAGGATCACCGACTGCTACAGACCTCTCTCAGGGGAGGATGTCAGGGCCGAGATACTGGACGGCCTGCTGAAACCTCCCAGATCCATACCATCAAAGTACTTCTATGACGGGGAGGGATCGCGACTCTTCGAGAGGATCACCGGGCTCGATGAATACTATCTTACCAGCACGGAAAAGAAGATAATGCAGGATGCTTTCCCGACCGTTGTGGAAGATATCGGCAGTACCGACATCATCGAACTCGGCAGCGGGGACTGTTCAAAGATCACCATCCTTCTGGATTGCATACCGGACGGCCTGATGGCCGGAACACGTTACATACCCGTAGACATCAGCAGATCAGCCGTCATGAAATCCGCCACAACCCTTCTGGAGCGCTACCCGGATCTCCAGATCCACGGTTTGATAGCTGATTTCCAGAATGATATCCAGTCAATACCTGATGGGTCAGGAAGACTGTTCTGCTTCTTCGGAAGCACCATAGGCAACCTGGAAAGAATAGAAGCGGAACTGTTCACGAAGCATCTTGAACACATAATGATGCCGGGTGACCGCCTTCTTCTCGGACTGGACATGGTAAAGGATACTCAGGTCCTCGAACGGGCCTACAATGATGACAGCGGTCACACCGCTGAATTCAACCGCAACATGCTGAAGGTGGTCAACAGGTCACTCAGAAGCGATTTTGATCCATCCCGCTTTGACCATTCTGCTTACTTCAATTCGGGAAAGAACAGGGTAGAGATGCACCTTGTGGCGTCGGAACATATCACTGTGAACAGTCCCTTTTTGTCAGAGCCTCTCATACTTGAAAAGGGCGAATCGATACATACCGAGAACTCATACAAGTACACCATGGACGATATAACCGCTTTATCATCGATCAGCGGCCTTCAGATCAGTAATGTTTTTACCGATGAGAGGAAGTGGTTCTCACTGGTGGAGTTCACCGCCGAATAGCAGCTTCCAGAGTTTGACGCAATTGGGGTAAATTGATGTCTGCCAATATAAACACATGATTGAATTCATGGATTTGTCCGGACGCTGCACGCTCCGTACCGGCTGATAGGGAAAGACCGATAGAGGCAGGGCGGCCGTTGAGGACCGCCCTGCGATGCGGCTGGAACTAGTGAATCCTGGTGAACCTGGTAGTGGCGGACCCCGTGCCGTCGCTCACCCGGGCCAGGTAGGAACCTGCGGGCATGTTCATCGCGTTCCATGTGTAGACACCGGAGAAACTGTCCACGTGAACCCTTCTTCCCGTGAGGTCGAAGATCTCTATGGTGGCGCTGCTGAAACCCTCGGCGGTAATCACTACGGAGGACACGAAGGGGTTCCTGCTCAGGGATATGTTCCTGCCGCCGGGATAGGGTGTAGTTCCTTCGCCTATGCCGGTGGATACGTCCAGCTGGCAGATGGTGTCTTCATCCGGATTGGAGGCCCAGAGATAGCCCTCTTCGTCTATGGTAAGGCCCATGGCGGCGCTCACTGTGGACCCGTCCACATGACCCACCATGAGACCGCTGGTGTCGTAGGCGACTATGGGGCTGTCTGCTTCGTCCCTGGCTATCCAGATACCGCCGCTTATCCAGGCTACATCGTACGCCGTGGAACCGAGGCCGGGAAAGCTGCTCATATAGATGCTGCTTGTTGCCCCCGCGGTGCTGAACTGCTGAATTACGGGGTTGCCGGAATAATTGTTGCCGTAGACCATAAGGTAGCTTCCGTTGTTTCCTAAACCCGTCACCGACGAGTAGATGGAGCTGCCTCAACAGTAGACGTCGAACGACCCCTGGTAGGTTCCGTCGCTGTCGTACTTGTAAACCTGACCGTAGCTGTTGCTGTAGTACATGGTTACGTACAGAGTGCTTCCGAGAAAGGTGGCCCCCCCGGGAACCGGGTCGTAGGTGGGGGTCTGGTCCATGATGTAGAAGCTGGACAGAACAGTGCCGTCGGATGGATCGAGTTCGTATACGTTCTGAGTGGTGCCATCCACGGCCCAGAGGCTGGCGCCGTCCCAGGCAAGCGCCGAAATGCCGGTATCAGGAGCATCGAAGCTGTTAACCACCGAGGCTCCCAGCGCAAGGGCCGGAAGGATCGGTATCATCAGAAGAATAGCTTTCATGTGATTCCCTTCATAATGAGATCTGAATGGAGAGTTCACGGAGAATATACAGTGTAATTCTGATGCTCTTCCGCGCAGCAGGGAACAATTTCCTACCCGTTTAATAATACTTTCCGTGGGAGCCACCGGTCAATAGCCGGAGGATGATCACACGGTTTCCGCACGCCTGGCCCCAGTATCGATTAGAATACGGAACTGATGGAAGAAAGGGACTGAATATGAAACCGGGAGCAGTGGAAAATGTGGCGAGGACCGTCCTGCTTGCGGGACTGTCAGTTCTTGCAGCCGGGGTTTCTTCCGTATACGGAAGACCTATGGATGACCTTTCAACAGCGGCCGATGTGGATTATCTGAGCGAGATGGAGAAGGATGTCATTCTTCATCTGAACATGGCCAGGACTGACCCGGCCGGGTACGCCGAGGATTACATAGAACCAAGGATACGGTTCTTCTCCGGGACCGATTACCTCGAGCCCGGTGGCCCCATTCAGAGAACGACGGAAGGTGAGCATGCCGTGGCAGAATGCGTATCCGACATGATGGAGACCGAACCAGCTGGAGTTCTCCTGCCATCGCATACTATCAGCCTGGCCGCGGAAGACCATGCTGTGGATCACTCGGAGACAGGGAACAGGGGACATACGGGCAGTGACGGCTCAACGTTCGACACCAGGATCGAGCGCTATGCCGACTGGCACGGGACCATAGGAGAGGTGATAGCCTTCGGACCCTGCAACGGCAGGGAAATAGTCGCCATTCTGCTGATAGATGACGGCGTGGCGGACAGGGGGCACAGGATCAATCTGCTGAATCCGGATTTCCGCTACGTGGGAATAGCCATTGAAGAACATCCGGAGTACGGATATGTCTGTGT
>JAWOBF010000040.1:0-51209 GCA_046498225.1 Candidatus Aegiribacteria sp. | reverse complement strand
CTGAAGCGCAACTCCACGGACAGCCTGGAGGAGGTCTTCTTCGGGTACATCCTGCCGGACCGGGAGGAGGAGCGGAACCATGTTTAGGGACAGCCTGATAATACTGAGCAAGGAGCTGAAGCGAATATTCACAGACAGGCGGATGATACTCTTCCTGGTGGTCGTGCCCCTTGTCATGCTGCCTGCGATGTACTCCATAATGGCAAGGATGGACGAGGCGAAGGACTCGGACATCGCCTCCTACAGGTCCACAATCTCCCTGATGGAAGGGACCGGAAACCGGGAGGTCTCCGGCATGTTCATCGAGGCCCTGTCTGCTCTCAATACGAGTGTGGAGATCGTGGACTCCCACCAGCTCCAAAGTGTGAAGTCCTCCATCGCGGAGAGGGAGAAGGAACTGCTTGTCGTACTGCCGGACAGCATGGTCTCCTACCTGGAATCCAGCAGTACCTTTGACGTTTCCATCTACTACAACTCCGCGTCGGACTATTCCCAGTACACCTTCGAGAAGGTGCGGGAAGCCCTGACCTCCCTCAGCGACGATATAGTTCGAAGGAGGCTGGCCGACCGGGGGATATCTGATGAAGTCCTCAGCGTCCTCACAGTCAACGAGGCTCCGGCACAGTACGACCTTGCCCCTGAAGGCAGCGTCATCGGAAAGATAATAGGAGTTCTGCTTCCATTCTTCATACTCATATACCTGTTCGCCAACTCCATGAAAGTGGGTCTGGATTCCGTGGCGGGTGAGAAGGAGAGGGGAACCCTGGCCATACTCCTGGTGAACCAGGTTGACAGGCTCGCAATAGTCATAGGGAAGATGCTCTCGGTCATGGTGGCCGCCATAGTAGGCGCCGCCAGTTCCGTCATCGGGCTCATCATAGCTTCCAGGTACTTCATGAGCATGTTCGGAGGTACCGGTGAGGCCATGTCCAGCTACAGCATGAGCACCCTGGGAATCATCCAGTTCACCGCAGTGACCATTCCTCTGGCGGTTCTTGTGGCCAGCATGGTACTGATAGTGTCCACCTACGCAAGGAACACCAAGGAAGGCCAGGGCATGATAATGCCCGTCTACTTCATAGTGATGATAATGGGAATATCCACCATGCAGACCGGGGACGTCGCTCCGGGATGGATGACCTCAACCCCGATATTCAATTCCCTGATAGCTCTGAAGAGTGTTTTCATGAACGACGCGTCCTGGGGTACGGTCCTTACCGCCAGCCTTTCCAGCGCGGTCCTGGCCGGAATACTCATCTACCTTACGCTGAGGCTGTTCAGCAGCGAGAAGATACTTTTCAGGATATAGATAGATCTTAACACCGGCAAGAAGGCTTGATAGGTCTATGGGTGTTCCTGTCCCATCCGGCACTTCTTGACGGTCATCTCAGTATTCTACATCTAATGATCCTGTAAGCGTCGCGTTCCTGACATGCTGGAAGGAAGACAATTTGATCCGTCTCGAGGCACTCTATTCGGTCATTGAAGGCAGCTTCGATTTCCTTCTGGTTGTGGACCGAACAGAGAAGATCATACACTGCAGTCCTCTGCTGAAGAAACACTGCGCGACCGGGAACGGTGAAGCCGGCAGTATCAGCATTGATGACATCCTGGATGCGGAGTCCCTGTCGTCCTTCAGAAACGCCATGACCAGTGTGGCCGACGGTTCCAGGGGCGTCATCGCTCTGTTTTCCTCCCATATGGACAGCTCACCCGCCATACCTATGAAAGTGGGATATGTAGACAGCGATCAGGGGAGGATTTATCTCTTCTTCGGAACTCAGATGGATACTCTGCACAGGTTGAGCGACTGGGAGAAGGAGGAGAGAGTGAAGGAACTCTCCTGCCTCTACGCCGTGGCCGAATGGATAGAGGTTTCCGCCTCCATCAGCGAGTTCTTCACCAGGCTTCCGGAATACCTCTCCAGGGGCATGCGGTTCCCCGACGAGGCTGTGGTCTACTCCGTCTACCAGGACGAGGAGTACGGTCAGGAGCCTGTCAGCGATGATTACATAAGCGTGGAACTTGTCGTCAGCGGTGCTCCAAAGGGCGAAATTCGGGTGGGGTACATAAGCGGCACTCATGAGCTGCTTCCCGAGGAGCAGAAGATGCTCAACGAGATAGGAAGAATGCTCAGCCTGGCTCTGGAGCGCAAGGAACTCAGGGACAGAATGGCCATGAAACAGGAAGAGGAGGCGGAGCTCAACCGCAGGCTGAGCAGGCTGGAGGAGGAGATATCCAGCAGGGAGAGGGAGCTGGAGGAGCAGAAACAGAAGCTGAGCACAGCCGATTCCTACCTTGACAGGGTCAACCGCAGCTGGGAGGAGACCAGGCACCAGCTGGAAACGATGTTCCGCGCCATTCCGGACGAGGTGATGCTGATCGACATGAACCGAAACGTGGTGATGAGCAACCGGGATGACATCGTCCCCGGAGACAAGTGTTACAGGACATATTTCGATCGCGACATTCCCTGCAGGGACTGCAGGCTGGAGAAGATCAAGAGGGACAAGACTCCGATAACCATAACCATAGCGGACGGAGACAGATTCCTTGAAGTTCACACCCTGCCGGTATACAACCAGGAGGAGGAAGTGGACGGCATCCTGGAGTTCTACAGGGACGTGACCCTTGAAAAGACATACGAGCAGCAGATACAGCAGGCGGACAAGCTGGCCTCCCTGGGACAGCTGGTGAGCGGTATCGGTCACGAGATAAACAACCCCAACCAGTTCATCCGGGGAAACATCAAGATAATCCGGCAGGCGATCACCGACATGCTTCCCATAATCGACAGGTACGCCGAGGATCATCCCAACCTCAAGATAGCCCGCCTGAAGTACGAGTTCTTCAGGGAGCACATCATGACCCTGATCGACGACATGGCCCACGGTTCTCAGAGGATCAAGGGCATCGTTGAGGGACTCAGAGGATTCGCCAGGAAGGACGAGGGCCTCCTTGTGGACAAGGTGGATGTGAACACTCTGCTGGAAGCGACCACGAGGCTCGTGAAGAACGAGGTCCACAGGCATGCTGAGATCAGGCTGGACCTCGGCGATGATATCGATAAGTTCACGGGTAATTCCCAGAAGATCGAGCAGGTCTTCGTGAACCTCATAGTCAATGCCGCCCAGTCCATTCCCGACGACAGGAAGGGGCTCATACAGGTGAGGACGGGCATGGAAGGCGATGACGTTGTCATAGAGGTGGAGGACAACGGCAGGGGAATGGACGAGAAAACCCAGAAGCAGATCTTCGATCCGTTCTTCACCACCAAGAGGGCAAAGGGCGGTACGGGGCTCGGGCTGGCCATAGCGTTCAGGATAATAGAGGAGCATTCGGGAAGCATCTCTGTGAAGAGCGCTCCGGGAAAGGGAACCACGTTCACCATCAGAATACCGGCCGGTGGCAGGACCGTCGAGGACAGGAAGGTTAGCAGTTGAAGAAGGTACTAATTGTTGATGATGATGTGGCGGTGACCAATTATTTCATGGTCTTCCTGATGCAGACCGAGGTCTTTCAGCCCAGGGTCGTCAACGATTCCCGGCAGGTAATGTCCATCCTTGAGGAAGAGGAGTTCGACGTCATAATGCTGGACCTGGACATGCCGAACGTGAGCGGAATGGACATACTGGACATGATGAACTCCAGGAAGATGAACACACCCGTTCTCATTCTCACCGGGGTCAACGATATCGAGCTGGCGGTCAAGAGCATGAAGCGCGGCGCATTCGATTACCTTACGAAGCCTGTGGACGACGAGTACCTGCTGGAGGTCCTGGACAACGCAATCGAGCATGGAGCGATGCACAGCACCATCGATCTGCTGCCAAAATCCCTGTCCAGGGAAGACCTCGACAACAAGGCCGCCTTTCAGCACCTGCCGACCCAGGACCCGGCTGTGATAAGAATGTTCCACCAGGCGGAACGGATGGCCGAGAGTGAACTGAGCATATTCATATGGGGCGAGAGAGGAACGGGAAAGGAATCTCTTGCCAGGGCCATACACAACGCTTCTCCCAGGGTGAACAGGCCTTTCATTGCAGTTGACAGCGGTTCCCACTCCCAGGAGCAGTTCTCCGCGGAGCTGTTCGGAAGGGCCAAGGAGTGGGGGGGGCGGAACGAGGAGATGGATGGTTTTCTGGAGGCATCATCAGGTGGCACACTCTTCATTGACCACATAGAGAACATGAGTCTTCCGGTACAGGTCAGGTTGAAGAGGGTGATTCAGACAGGTGAGTTCTACAGGGATAATTCCACCGAGATACTCAAGTGCGACGTAAGGCTGATAGTCGCCTCGACTCATGATCTTACCAGCTCGAAATACCGCGATAGTTTCTCACGCGACCTGCTTTACCATCTGATGGTAAATTCCATCCGCATTCCCCCCCTCAGGGAGAGAGCTGAAGACATTCCACTGCTGGCAGAGCATTTTCTGAAGCGGGAAGTGGAGAGGACCGGCAAGGAGATCAAAGGTATCTCCGAAGAACTGATGAACCTTCTGAAGCAGTACAGCTTTCCGGACAACGTGCAGGAACTGAAGAACATTATCGCGTTCGCAGTGATCAATACCGAGGGGGATGCTCTAACCCTCAACTCCCTCTCGCCGTATATCAGGGAGAGGCTTGTACCCGGTGAGGTCCAGGGGGACTTCGTTCCCATGAAACTGAGTGATAAGATCACCGATCATGTGGCCAAAACACTGGATTACTGCGGCGGGGACAGGAAGGACGCGGCCGGCCTTCTGGACATCGACCCCGAAAGGCTTGACGAGTTGATGGAGCGAACCGAGCGTTGACTCTATTCATAAACAGTCAGTAGCGGGGGGACGCGCCGCTGAGATGTTTAGTGTACGGTACGGTCGAATGGGTCCAGGTAACCTTCTGATAGTATGAACTCCGCCCCGTCCGCAGCTTTCCTGACGGGGAGGGTTCCCGAAACCGCCTTTCTGACATGGCTGAGAAGGTCGCTTTCTTCACCCGGCTTCAGAATCACGGTGGCACTCCTCTCTCTCATATATTCCAGAAGGTATCTCTCCTCCGGGAATCCCCTTCCGGTAAGGAGAACGCAGGGTTTCCCCAGGGCAAGTATCTGAGAGATTATGCCGTAGCCGGCCTTGGATATCACAACGTCCGCCGCTGCCACCAGGTCGGAGAAAACGAGTCCCCTGGACGAAAGCTCCTTCGGGGTGATGTTCTGAATTCCACCGGACAGCGGTTCCGGTGAGGAGGAGAGCGCATGGACTCCGCGGGGAAGGTCCGGCAGCCCTTCCGGAGGAAGCTCCCTCAGGGCAACCAGGCAGAGCAGCCCCTTCGGGAACAGATGCCGGGCTTCCTTCGGGTCTGTGCAGTATCCGCTCGCCAGCAGCGGAACGTCCACCTTCCTCTTGAAGGGGTTGTGACCGGGAGGAGCCATGGGCAGCCTGAGGTAGGTCCCTTTCGAATAGAGAAGGCTTACCCGCCTGATATCATCCTCCAGGTCCGGGAACAGCTCGGTAAGTATCCAGTCCCATGTGAAATTGCCGATGCCGAAGGCAGGTATGCCCGCGGCGGAGGCTGCGGCTATGGGAAGGGGGTCGATGTCACTGACCACCAGATCCGCGCCCAGCTCCCCATGGAACTTCTGCTCATCGGTCAGCAGGGAGTCCAGGCGACGGAGAAAGCCCATCAGCCGGGCCCGGGTGGCGGAAAGGTCTACCTTCCATCCTGACTCTTCGACAGTGGGAGAGGGTGAGCCCCTGACGATCCCGGATATGCCCGTTCCCCGCCAGAACCACCGGGGCACGTCGGACGCGATGATCACCTCGGTGTCGGGGAATCGGTCCCTGTAGACACGCAATAGTTCCCGCTGACGGGCCGCGTGTCCCCAGCCGTGGGATGATATGTGCCATAGAACGGTCATTCGAGGGATTCGATCTTCTGCCTGTAGAATTCCATCGGGCTTCCGGCGAAAAGATCCCTGTATACGGCTGACGCTCTTTTCCTGTCGTCATCGTTCCCGGTGATATCGAACCTTGCAAGCAGGGCCATGGCCTCACCCTCGGTGCCGGGGAAGTCCTCCACGATCCCTTCGGCCAGCTCCATAGCTCTTTCATCGTTGCCCATGGCCTTCTCGATCCATGTTTCCACCATGGGCGCAAACCATCTGTTGAAGGGAGATATGCGATTGTCAGGAAGACTTTTCATTCTGCGGAGCAGCTCTATCATGGTATCCAGACGGCCCTTTCTGTTGCAGAGCCGCGCCAGGAGGTAGATGAACTCGTGGGCGCTCTTCAGGTCCCCCGCCTCTGTTGTGCGTTCTATTCCCTCTGCGAGATGCTCCTCCGCCCTTTCAAGGTCGCCGCTCATGAACAGCATGGCTCCCGTCTTGCCGTGGGCCGACCCCAGAGCTCCGCTGTCCCCGAGCTCCTCCGCCATCTGTATGGCGCTTCGAAAGTATCCCTCCGAACCGGAGTAATCACCCATGTATGACTTTATCTCACCGATGTTCTGGTTCAGGAGCCTGAGGCCCTTCCTGTCGTTCAGGCTCCGGGCGAGGGTCAGGGCCTTTTCGTACAGCTCCCTGGCCTCGTCGTACTCGCCCCTTGCGGTGGATATGGCCGCGAGGTTGTTGAGCATGACACGCACGAGATGCCTGTCGCCTATCTCCGTGGCCTGCCGCATCGCCTTGCGATAATGGATCTCCGCTTCATCGACCCTGTCCTGCAGGTACTTGATGTTGCCGAAGTTGAGCGCCGCAAGGTTTCGCTTCGCATTGATGCGGTCGGCTATCTTCATGCTCATTCTGTAGCATTCCGCCGCCTTCTCCAGGAAGTTCATCTTCTGGTTGACGAGACCCAGATTGTTGTAGGTGAACATCATTATTTCCGCGCAATCACGTTCCCCGGACCTGTCCTCGAGCAGCTCCAGGGCCTTCCCGAAACAGGATATAGCCTCCTCCGGCCTGTTGAGGTCCGTATGTACGGTGCCGATGTTATTGTAGACACCGGCCAATCCGGGTATTTCATCAAGCTTTCCGTATTCCAGTTTCGCCACCTGAAAGCACTGCAGAGCTTCCTCGTTGTTACCCATCCTGTGCAGGAGGAAGCCCTTCCGGGAGCTTGCTTCGGCGAGCATGCGTCTGTCATCATTCTCTTCCGCAAACTGGATGATCTCATCGTAAAGAGGCAGGGAGCCATTCCAGTTGCCCACCAGGTTGAAGACCTGCGCCAGCTTGAGCTGAGCTAGTTTCTTCAGGCGGGGATCCCCCTGGTGTTCGACATATTTCTCGTACATCTCCATGGCTTCGCGGTTCCTGAAATTGTCCAGGGCGTAATCCGCAGCTTTAATGGTGTACTTGAGCATTCGCTCCATCTGAAGGCTCTTCTCGAAATGGTAGGACAGGTCCGAGTACATCCTTTCGTCATCACCGTAAAGCTCCTCGATGATGTTGCCCGCCAGAAGATGCAGGCCTGAAAGCTGTCTTTCCATCTGCATATCGTACACTGCGTCCCTGATGAGAGCGTGTCTGAATATGTACTGTATCTCGGAAAGCCGGTTCCATATCCTGGCCTCGGTCCCCGTTCTCAGGTGATCTCTGACGGGAATTTCCCTGAGCATCCTGGACAGCACTCTGATATTGAACCTTCTGCCGAGGACCGAGGCATTCCTTACGGTCTGACGAATATCGGCCTGCAGGGCGTCCACCCTGGATATGATGATGTCCAGGATGCTTCCGGGCAGCTGCAGACCGGGCGTGTTGAGTTCAGCCATACCTCCGGAGCAGTCCACCAGATGGTTATCGAGAAGATACATTATCATCTGCTCTATGTAGAACGGGTTGCCTTCAGCCTTATCCTCTATCACTTTCCTCAGCGTCTCCGAGGGGGGACAGGGCAGAGAGCTCTCCACCAGGTCCCGCTGATCTTCCCGATGAAGCGCTGTCAGGTGGACGGTGATTGTCTCGGCGGATTGAGGCATCAGTTCGGAGGGGGGAATATCAGGCGAGGGTCTGGTCAGGATACAGATCATCGGTCCGTCGATGTCCATCTGCCTGAAAAGGTCCTTCAGGACCGTGAAGGTGTCGGGGTCCATCCACTGAAAATCATCGATCACCACGAACGGCCGATCCTCGCCGGCAAGGAGTCTGACCAGATGCATGAAGGCAAGTACCGTGTTGTCGAACCTGGATCTTGCGTCCAGCTGCAGGTACTCACCGCTCTCTTCTATGCCCATGAAGCCCTTGATCACGTATTTCAGCCTTCTCAGGCTGTCAGCATGGTAATCCCGGTCCCCCGTTGACGCTTTCCCCTCCAGAACCGAGCTGAAATGCATCTCGAAAGCGTTTTCGGACTCCCAGCGGTCTTCCGACCCCGATGTACCGAAGGTGACCTCGAAGAAGGATTCGATAGGGTTCAGGCTCTTGCCCAGTATTTCGTCGCACTTCAGATAGACCGGAACGGTGCCGGGCAGTAGTGACTGGACATGGTGGGCAAACCTTGTCTTTCCGATGCCCGCATCTCCCGAAACGACCAGCCCGCCTGTAGTTCCGGCAGACAGTGTGCCGCCAGCATGCTGTACTACGGCATCCAGCTCACCGCTGCGGCCTACGAAACTGCTTTCGAAGAGAAGCTCGCCTGAAAAAGCGCTCCTGCCCTCGATCCTGAAGCAGGACATCCGACTGGAACTGCCCTTGAGAGAAAGTTTCCGGGCCTGCTCCAGCTGGAAACTGCCCCGGACTTCTCTTTCCATCTCCTCGGATATCAGTATATCTCCTGGAAGGCAGCTTTCCATGAGTCCGGCGGCGGTATTTACCTTGTCCCCTATGACGGTGTAATGGCCTCGAAGACCGGGGGAGCCGATAAAACCCGCGAAAACCCTTCCCCATGTAATACCGCTCCTCACCCTGTCACCGTAGATATCCTTGAGCGCCAGGGCGAATCCCGCGCTCCTGAGCGGGTTCTTGCCCGATGTCAGCGGCGCGCCGAAGAGAGTGAGCACAAGGGTGCCCTTGTCACCGCAGTCCAGCAGGTTGAAATAACCCCCGTATTCATCGGCGGCCCTTATTACCGTATCCACGAATTCATTGGCGTCGGGTATGTTCCTGAACCCGGTGAAGACCGCCGCCACGTCCCTGAACTCCGGAGAATTCGTCTTGGCGATGTAATCCGGATGGACGAACCTCTCCTCGACGTCCCCTGTAACAGAACCGGATCTATCCTGATTATCACGGTCGGGGTGTGTTCCTGGAAGGTTCTCCGTTATCCTGACGCCGGGGGCTGTGGCTGTCTCGTTCGTGTCGGCCGACGCTTCCGCCTGTGCGGCGCCCCTGACCGCTTCTCCGCTGAACAGATAGGTGAAGGGACCGGAGCCGTAGATGTTCCATCGGATACTGCCCCTGGCGATACCCGACCTTATTCCGGTGATGTGCCTGTCCGAACCGCCGCCGGTCTCACTTTCGACCGAGCCCTTTATGCGCTGCGCGGCAGCCAGGGCCCTGGTGCCCGTGTCTTCTGGGAAAACCGCTGTGAAAGCGTCGCCTGCGAAGTTGGCTACGAAACCTCCATTTTCGTGAACAGCCGCTATCATTCCGGAGAACAGCCTGTTGAGGATATCGGACAGCTGCTCCGCCCCCCTCTTTTGAAGGGCGAAGAGGGATTCCGTCAGGCCGGTGAACCCGCTGATGTCGGAAATCAGCACGGAACCTTCGATCGTACCTTCCATGCGGCTTCTTCTGTACTGCCGGGCTATGAACGGTGGAATGAAATTCGCTCCCGGATATTTTTCCATGCCGTCTACTTCCCCGGTTCCGTGGTGACAGTGCGGTCTTCCGAAAGATACAATCATACATGAGTGCACTTCCACAGGTCAAAAGAACAGATGCAGGCCGGATTTTCTCCGGCCATTGTTCCCGGCTTGTCCGGCGGTTGGCTGCCGGTGGCTTTCCTGATATTATCCCACCATGCTCAAACTGAATACAGAACTGTTTGCAAAGAGAGAACCTGCCCTGGTATTGCTCCTTTTCCTGCTGGCGGTGCTGGTGCGGCTGCCGGTGATGTTCCGTAACCCTCTTCCGGCAGGGGACGGAATAGCCTCCAACCTGGAGGTGGCGGTGAATCTCACCGAGGGCCGGGGTTTTTCCACATGGAGAAAATGGACACTCTACGACAGTTCCATGGATGGTCTCAGGCCGGAGGGCAACCGCCAGCCGGCAATGTCGATTCTCATAGCAGCCCTGTTCCTTGTAACCGGCCCAGGTTTTGCGGCGGCCCAGGTTCTTGTTCTTGTGACTGGTCTATTCTGTCTGTTCATGTGCTGGCTCTGGGCCAGGAGGACTTTCGGCAGGATACCCGCCATGTTCACACTGCTGGTGCTCACGCTGACGCCGCTTTTCGTCTGGTACTCCGTTCAGCCGGACAGCCTCCTGCTCTTCACCGCCGTCTTTTTCAGCGTTCTCATGGCTGCGGAAAGGGAAGCGATATCCTTCGGCAGGGCCGCCTTCCTGGGTTTTCTGGTGGGTCTCTCGTACCTGGTGCGGACACAGGGCAGTATCCTGGCATTCTCCATCGGCTTGTGGGTCCTGTACAGGGGAGGCCTTAGAAGATGGCTCAAGGCTCTTCTGTTCGCGGTCGTATTCGTACTTACCTGCATGCCCTGGTTCGCGAGGAACCTGAACGCTTTCGGCTCCCCCACCTATACCCAGGGGGGGCAGTTCCTTATTAACGAGAACCACTGGTCGGCCTGGGAAGTCAGGGATGATCCGCCTGAACCCACGGACATGCTGGAATTTCAGGGTCCCGGAGCCGTGGCAGCTTACCTGTTAAAAGGTGCACTCAGGGTGATCGAGCCGGCAACCACCGGTTCCCTTCACAGGGGGGAGGTGTTCGGCCAGCCCACACTGCTCGGTTTCGTCATTCTGGCGCTGCTGGCCCTTCGTGAACGGGATATCAGGAGGAAGATGCTCCTTCCGGTGGTGGCCGCGCTGCCTCCCATGCTTCTGCTGGTCCTGCACGAGCACAGCGGAAGATATCTGGCCTTCTTCATCGTCATTGTCACCGGTCTGGGCTCCGCGGGGCTGCTTTCCCTGAAACGCCTGACCGACGTTAGGACCGCCTCTCTTGCTGCTGCGCTGCTCCTCCTTCCATTCATCTATCCAATGGGAATGCTCCTATCCGGGAACTCCGCCGCCAGGGCGCACGAGGCTGAGGATGTGTCCAGATGGCTGCGGGTGAATTCGGAGGATGATGACTGGGTAGTCACCTATCCGAATGTAGAACTTCTGATATGGGATTACCGCCGGCCCACACTTACCATGCCCAACGACTTCGAGATGCTTCTTTGGCCATGCCTCGAGGAGCACGGCGTAAGGTATGTGGTAGTGGACGGTTTTCTTCCATCCATGAGACCTCACCTGGCCTCAAGGTGGCGCAGGACCATCGACGGCCGCGACTGGCAGGTGGTGAACCCGCCTTCTTTCCTGACCGAGGTATACCGAAGCGGGTCGGGGTTCTCAATAGTCTACGAGATGACGGGAGATGTTCCTGTGGGGTTCATGCGGGTAGACAGCCTTCCGAGGGACAACATGCGGGCCGCCCCCCCCGCGGAAGCCACATGGTAAGCTCCGTTCCAGTACCCGACAGCTTATCCAAGACGCTACATTTTCGTGCCGGCCACCGAATGTGCAATAATGACGTTACTTTGAATCCTTGATGGCCTGTTTGGCCTCCCTGTAGAGAAGCGCCTTCTGCTGGGAGATAAGGAGTTTCACGTCGGCCCATACCATTCCCTGGGATTCACCGAAGGCCTGGAGGAGGTTCTTCTCGCTTCCCGAGAGTTTTCCGTCGGCCAGCGCCATTCGTGACATCGCCGCCAGTATCTCCCTGGCTTCCCGCTTGTTGCCCGGGGCAGGCAGGGTGTCCGTATCGGACTTCACGGTCTCGATTATCTCGTCCAGCTGTTCATCGGTGATGCCGCGTTTCGCGGCGAAGGAAGAGAGGGTCTTCATCTCCTTCTCGTCCACTTCCCCGTCTGCGTGCATTGCCTTTACCATGGCGGAGAGTATCAGCTCCGGCGGGACGAGGGCGGCTCGTTCGATGCCGTCCACCGCCCGGGAAGTTATTCTGGAGGCCGAGAACCTCTGCACGCATTCCAGCACCCAGTCCTGGCTTCCGTCGTTAAGCTGCCTCCCGCAGTAATCGCACGCCCCTGAACTGCCTCCGGAGTAGGGAGCCCCGCATCCGGTACAGTGGGAAGAGCGGAAGCTCTGGTCTGTTCCGGTCCGTACACCATGCTTGCGGACCAGAGTGTAGACCTGCGGTCTTATCATCTTCCGGCCGGTGACCCGGACGCTTCCATCCTCTCTTCTTCTGGCGTTGATTCCGGACCACTTCACCAGGACGTCTATACGGTCCATCCGGTTGGCCGTCCCCTGGTCGATGCTCTGCACCTCCACCGCTCCCACCGCGGCGTCCTTGAAGAAGAGCCATTCATCGCCTGCCATGGTGCTCTCGATCTGTTTGTCGAAACCTTCGAGGTAGGAGGGCAGCGCTACCTTTCGCGCCTCCGACACATCGCCGGTGAACCAGGACTTCATAAGGCGCCAGAATATCACCGATGTCCTGTCCTCTATATGCTGAAGATTGAACCCCGGGTCCGCCGATACCATTTTCTCGAACCCCGGTATCAGGGATTTGTCCGAAAGAACGTTCCATTCCATGGACTGGGTTATCTCCGCCAGTACCCAGTCGTACTCGCCGCTCGTCAGTACGGAGTCGCAGTTCCGGCACTGGCCGGTATCGCTCATTTCAATGGGTGCCCCGCAGTTGGGACAGAAACCCTCCACCAGGCTCTTGCCCTCCAGGGTCTGCGCTCCGGGCTTTCGAAGGAAACTCCAGTATTCCGTGAAGGTGGCCGAGGAGTTCTTCCGAATGCGTTTGCCGGTCTTCAGGTCCACGTCGGAATCGTCCGCCCTGGCGTTTATCTCCACGTGTATGGTGTCGAAGTGGCGGTCTGTGTATACGCCGACGACCCTGGAGTTGAGGACGGTGATGTTCTCCATTTTGTTCCTGTATCCCTCGGCCTTCTGCATCTCAATCTGAAGGCTGAAACGCTCATCGATTCCGTCTGAAATGAACTGTCTCACAGACGAGAGGTCCTGGTCGGACCACGCTTCCTGAAGGGCTATGAAGGCCCGGTTGACCTTCTGCATGAACCTGCCTGTGGTGAAACCGGGGTCCCGCTGTTTCAAGAGAGCAAGAGCTTCCTGCATCTCCTCCTGCTCCTGCTGTTTTCTCAGTTTCCCGGCCCTGGTGATGGTGTGTGTCTCGTAGCCGCCCCTGGCCTTCTTTCCGAACTTCAGCGCGAGGATTATCACGACAATGATTAGGGGTACGCCTATCAGGGGCTTGGCTATGGCCAGCCTTATGAGAAGGTAGAAGATGAAGCCGGCGCCGTCTCCGCCGCCTCCTCCCCCTCCACCGCCGGAGCCTCCATAGCTGCCGCCTCCCCCGGCCCTTCCGAATGCCGTCGGAGCGATGATCAGAAGCATGATGGTCAGCAGCAGGAACAAAAGTTGCAGGTTTCGCCTATTCTTTCCGGACACGGTACCCTCCTTGCGGTAGCTGGATAGCCATACTGTATGGCTTTATGTTCCGAGTGTCCATAGTCCGGGACCGGCCCGGGCGCCATGAGCGTTACCGCAGTTCGCAACTGGCAGTACTCGAAGATATTCATGAAAGGGTTCTTATGCGTAAACCGGCTGGAATCATGACCGCCTTCCTGATAGTTCTACTGGGTCTCTCCTGCGGTGGGGATAGTTCCCCCGAACAGGACAGACCGGAAACTGAGGATACTGCAGAGGAAACCTCCGCCGTTCCGGAGGAGACCGCTGCTCCATCGGAAGAGCCGATCCCGGAGACCGGGGAAGACTCCGCTGCCGAAGTGTCGGCGAACCCGGAGGGTTCCTGGAGTACCACACTTGGAGAAATGGAGATCAGGGTGACGGAGTCCGGCGAGGTGGAGGGAGAGTATCCGCTTGGTACCATTCAGGGGAATCTCAGCGGCACTACCCTGGAATTCACCTACAGCGAGGGTTCCCTGTCGGGAGAGGGCACTTTCGTCTTCGATGATGATTTCGATTCGTTCACCGGTGTGCAGGACATAGAGAGCACCGAGATCGTCTGGGACGGGATCAGGATCTGAAGGACATGGAGGGGGACATCCTAATTCCGCCATCTCTCAGGGACGTGGAGGTCGAAACCGGTCTCCGGCCCCGGCCCCTGTCCGGGACCGACATGGAGAAGGCCTGGAGCGGGGTGATGTCGGACCTGGAGAGGTTCGCACGGGCAGGGGTCGTCACGCTGGTGGTGAACGACGCTACCAGGCCCCCGTCATATCCCATGCTGGAACCCCTCAGGGAAGTGCTTGACGGAAAGGTCCGTGTGCTTTTCGCCACAGGAACTCACCGCCCGGTCACTTCGAGGGAGAGGGATCATCTTCTGGGCGGCTGTTTCGCCGGAGCCCCATGGAAGAGCAACGACTGCGATTCCCGTGACATGGCATGCATCGGCGAAACATACCGGGGAACACAGGTGAAGGTCGATCCCTGGATGCTGGATGGACACCCGGTGCTGTCGGTCAATTCGGTGGAGCCGCATTACTTCGCAGGTTTCACCGGCGGCCGGAAGTCATTCCTGCCCGGAGTCTCCGCCAGAGAGACAGTAGTCGCTAACCACTACCTCGCCTGTCTTCCCGGTTCACGGCCGGGGGAGCTGGAGGGCAATCCCGTGCATGAGGATATGGACGAGGCACTGTCTATGCTGGAGGAACGGGTGGAGATCATCCAGGGCAACGGAGTGATGCACCATGGTCGCCTGGTGGACTTTTTCGCCGGATCCTGCAGGGATTCATTCGAAAGGGCCGCGGCTGAGTCCGTCAGGCTTTCGGAACTCCCCGTCCGGCGTAGATGCCGCCTGTTGGTTCTTCATCCTGGAGCCCCCCTTCACGTAAGCCTCTACCAGTCGGAGAAAGCTCTCTACAACTGCAGTCATATCGTGGAGGACGGCGGTATCATCCTGCTGGTGAGCCCATGTCCTGAAGGACTGGGAGCCGACCACATGGAGCAGGCCTTCATTTCATCCATGGACGAGAGGTGGACTGCACCCCGCAGGGACGGGTACAGGATAGGAGACCACGCCATAGTCAGGCTTAAGGAGATGAGGAAGAGGATGACCATCGCTCTCGCCAGCCATCTGCCGGATGAACTCGTATCGCGAATGGGCATCCAGCCCGTGGAAGACCTGACGGAATGGATACGGGATCATTGGACCGGGCAGACGCTGTTCATCCCCCGCGCCGGTTTCGTGGTTCCGCGCCTGGAAAGCGGATGATATGTGGAACCTGCGGACGAGACTTCTGCCCCTGTTCGGCGTCATCGTACTGGTGTGGGTCTTTTTCTACTACAGTTTCGACCTGGTGAACCGCCTGAGAGAGGCCAGGACCAGGTCCAACGAGACCATAGCATGGTTCTGGGCCGGTTCTCAGGTTCCCCTGAGCACCCTGGCGGACATGGGAATGATGCATGTCTGCAGTGAGTGCGGGGCCACCTACCCGGCGTACAGCTTCAGCGATGATACCCCCGTCACCGGTTTCTGCAAGGAATGCGGCAGGATCACAAAATGGTTCTTCGTATCGGTGGGGGGGTTCGAGGAGAGAGAACAGCTCCTGAGCGGCATAAGGCGGCTTTTCAGGGAACTGGTGGAGCGGCTGGACTACACCACCGTCCTCACCGACAGCGACATGATGCCTCAGATAGTGAACGGCGTGGTCGTTGATGATTCCATCAGTTCAGACAGTCTCGGCCAGCTCTACGTCCTGATAAGAAAACTGGACTCGGAGAACGATCCTATTCCCATCACGGACACCGCCGGGGATTCCGTGGGATACCTCCATTACGGGTCCGACGAGCTGGAGAGGCAGCTTATGGCGGTTCCCTACATAGAGATGGGCATAATCGTTGTCATTCTCCTGCTTTTCCTGTTCGTGGTACGCAGTGAGATGAAGAGGGAGAAGGAGCTTTCCTGGGTCGGTTTCGCCAAGGAGACGGCGCACCAGATAAGCACACCCCTCTCTTCCCTTATGGGCTGGATAGAGATATTGAGGGAGAAGCCCGAAGAGGAGACCGACGCTGAGCTGGCCGAAGCCCTGGATTGCATGGAAGATGACGTGGAGAGACTGCTGCATATCGCCAGCCGGTACGGTCAGATGGGCAAGAAGCCCAAGTTTGAGAAGACCCTGGTAAATCCCGCCATCCTCGATACCATACACTACTTCTGCGGCAGGCCGGGTCTGTTATCCGACGATATCGACCTTCAGACCGACCTGCAGTCGGAATATCCGGTGAAGATCAACAGAATACTATTCGGCTGGGTCATAGAGAACCTGCTGAAGAACTCCATCTCGGCTGTCAAGGGAGGCAGTGAGACAACCATAAGAATAAGCACCAGGGACGTGCCGGAAGCTTCCGGCCGGGTGGAGGTGGAGATTGCCGACACGGGAAGAGGTATCCCCTTCTCTCAGCAGAAGAAAGTGTTCAGGGCCGGATTCAGCACTCGAAGGGGAGGCTGGGGACTGGGACTGACTCTGAGCCGGCGTATAATTGAACGCTATCACCGGGGAAGCCTGCGGCTGAAAGCCAGCTCTCCCGGCAAGGGAGCGACCTTCGTTATCCATCTTCCCGCGGCGATGGGAGATGAACAGTGATAAGCATTCTATGGGTTGACGATGAGATACAGCATCTGCGCAGTCATATCAGGTACCTGGAGAAGCACGGTTACAGGGTGCTGACCGCTCAGGACGGCAGCAGCGCCCTCAAAGTCCTGAGAGACAACCAGGTGGACATCGTACTCATGGATCAGATGATGGTGGGAATGGACGGCCTGGATACGGTGACCGCCATTAGAAGGAACTACCATGCCCTTCCCGTGGTGATGATCACCCAGAGCGAGGAAGAGGAACTGATGGACATGGCCATCGGCAGCGAAGTCGATGACTTCCTTACCAAGCCGGTGAACCCCAGCCAGATACTGCTGGTGATCAAGAAACTTCTCATGGGTACGCGCCTTCGGGACCAGAAGGCGGCCAGGGAGATAGTGGATCAGACGGCCAGGATGATGGAGATGAGAAGCCATGAGATGAGCCTGTCGGACTGGATAGACTTCTACAGATCATGGGTGGAGAGGGACGTGGCCTCCAGCGGCTCCATAACCGATGAGATGCGCAGCATGGACAGACAGAGGTTCAGGGAGATGGAACTCGATTTCTCCAGGTTCATTGAGCGGAGTTATCCCGAATGGATCTCCGGAAATGAATCTGATACCCCTCTCATGTCCCACAACTACCTGGAGAGGGTTCTGCTTCCGCAGCGGGAAAGCTCCTCCGAACTGGTGATGATAGTGATAGACTGCATGAGGTACGACCAGTGGCTTACCATGTACCCGGAGCTGGAGAAGTGGTTCCACATCGAGACCGATTTCATGCTCACGGTCCTCCCATCCGCCACTCCCTACAGCAGGAACTCCATTTTTTCGGGTTTCCTTCCCCGGGACATATGGAGATTCTACAGGAGGAACTGGAGCGAGAATTACGGCCAGGCGGGCCTCAACAGGTTCGAACAGTTCTACCTGACCGAGGCCATGAAGCGTCTGGGGTTCGGCAGGAGCATTGAGCCTGAGTATGTCAAAGTAAGCACCAGAAGGGAGGGAGAGGTTCTCATCCACTCGCTTTCCAGACATCTGAAGAAAGGCTTCTTGACCATAATCATCAACTATATTGACCATCTCACCCATGGCAGGTCGGAGCTGGACCTGATACGCGACCTGGCCCCCGACGTCCACAGTTTCAGACGGCTCGCCGAGACATGGTTCCGCTCTTCCTTCCTGAAAGACCTCTTCCATACGCTGGCGGCACGCGGCGCCACCGTACTCATAACCAGCGACCACGGTTCGGTCTTCACCACTTCGGAGACGAGAATAAGGGGAAGGGGAGTATCGGGAAGCATCAGGTTCCGGTTCGGGACCTCCCTCTCTGCCGATCCCAAAGCGGTGATAATGGCCAGGGAACCCGCAGAATGGGGTCTCCCCGATGACAGGCCCTCGAAGAACTACCTGTTCGCCAGGTCCGACTACTTCATGATGTTCCCCGGCGTTCCCCGGGAGGAGATGTACAAGTTCAGGAACACCTTCCAGCACGGAGGCGTCTCCCTGGCAGAGATGATAGTCCCGAGCGTAATCATGAAACCCAAGAGCATCCGATGATGGATCAGCCGGGCCTGGAGGGCTTTGCGGCCCGATTCGCGTCAACCATGGGGAAGGGCAGCAGACTCTTCCTCACCGGAGAGCTCGGAGCCGGCAAATCGGTCTTCGCCCGGGCGGTACTGCGGGAACTGGGCGTGGAGGGCGGCATTCCCAGCCCCAGTTTCATCGTGGACGCCGTATACTACTCCCGCGGCCTGGAGATACACCATCTGGACCTCTACAGGCTGCAGGGAACCCCGGACGAGCTGGAGTTCTACGGGATAGAAGACATTCTTGATTCACAGGCGGTAGCTGTGGTCGAATGGGCGGAAAGACTGCCTCAGCACCTGCTGCGGGAAGGCACCAGGGTGGAGATAGCCTTTACCGATGACCCTCTGATGAGGGAGGTGATAGTGGATGGAAAAAAAGCTGTGGCTGGGAATTGAGACCACCGGACCCACCGGAGGAGCGGCCCTCGTGGAGAATGACAGAGTACTGGCGGAGGAGTTCTTTCCGGTGGTCGCCACCCATTCGGAGAAGCTGCTGCCGGGAATTTCGAAGCTGATGGGGGACCTGGATGTGACCGGCGGCCGGATCGCCGGAATAGCGGTTTCCGCAGGTCCCGGGTCGTACACCGGCCTGCGGATAGGCATAGCTACGGCACAGGGACTGGCCGGCGGCTGGAATGCCGGTCTGGCGGCGGTGGGGACATTGAGGATACTGGCAGCCTCCGTGGGAACCGAAGAACCGGTCCTGGCATGCGTCAGGGCCAGGAAAAACGAGGTTTTCGCCGCCGTTTACAGCGGCAGTTCACCCGACTCCGGCATACTGCTGCGGCCCGGAGTGTATACCGTTCCCGCCATTCTGAAGAAGCTGGAAGGTTTGGGGAAGGTGACCGCGGTGGGGAACGGACAGCGGGGTCTGTCCCTTCCAGGCAATGTCGCGGGAACCGATGAGGATCTGGACGTTCCCAGGCCTTCGCTGGCCGCCGTCCTCGGCCGTCACAGGGCCATGGAACACGGGTTCGACCGGTACCCGGTTCCCGTTTATCTGCGGGATTTCAACCAGAGGGCGGAAACCGTTGCTACCTGAGATCCGGCTGGCCTTCACCGATGACCTCCGGCGGATGAGCGACATAGAGAAGCTCTGTTTTTCCAGTCCATGGGACCGGGACACTCTGGCCGGCTTCCTCGAAGCCACGTCCTGCAGGACCTGGACCGCCAGGCTGGACGGCGGGATAAGTGGATACCTGTGCGCCTGCTTCCAGTCCGGGGGGCTTCACGTGGTGAACCTGGCCGTTCACCCCGACTTCAGGAGGATGGGTCTTGCATCCGCTCTTCTGAAGACGGCGGAGGAATGGGCCGAGAGGCTGGGCGCGGCCTCTTCCGTACTCGAGGTCAGGGCCGGGGCCGTGGCAGCTGAGGAGCTTTACAGGAGCAGGGGATACGAATTCAGCGCCGGCCTGGAAAGTTATTACCCCGACGGAGAGGACGGAATCCAGATGACGAAATCCCTCCTCCCCCAGCTGGAAACCGCCTCCATAGCTTACCGCATATTCAGCGAATTCGGCTCGGTTCCCCCGGTGGGAGTGGTCCTGGGATCGGGACTGTCCTGGCTTGCCGAGGAATTCGGTGTCGGGTGCCGGGTGAACTACAGCGACCTCCTGGGGGAGCCCTCCCGCCATGTGCCGGGCCATCCGGGCAGACTGGTCTGCAGCGAATGCGGACGGTTCGTGTTCCTTCTGGGAAGGAGGCACCATTACCAGGGCTACAGCGGAAGCGAGATATCGACCCTTCCCGGGACCCTCGGTGACATGGGGGTCAGGTTCTGGATACTCACCTCATCATCCGGAGCGGTGGACCCCTCCCTGAGCCCCGGGGACGCGGTCCTGTTCAGGGACCATGTCAACTTTACCGGATGTGTGCCGGAAACAGGCCCCGGCCGAGTAAGGCCTTCCGTATACTCCGCGAGGCTGCGCGAAGCGGCCAGGGAGGCTTCGTCCGAAACCGGCGCCGAACTCAGGGAAGGTATTTTCGCCTGCGTATCCGGTCCGGCCTACGAGACTTCCGCTGAGATCAGGTTCCTTCAGGAAAATGGATTTTCCACAGTTTCCATGTCAACCGTTCCGGAGGCTCTTCTCCTCTCCTCCCGGGGTCTGGAGGTGGCGGGACTTTCCCTGGTCACGAACGCCGCTTCCCCGGGTGCCGTGCTGACGCATGAAGAGGTCCTGTCCTCCCAGGAACGGTTAAGAAGCAGACAGGGCGGATTCATGTCCGCTTTTCTGAGGAAGGCTGCGTCAATTGGATTACAATGAGGTGGAGCGGTACATCTTCGGAAGAAGAAGGATGGGAATGAAGTTCGGCCTGGACCGGGTCAGAAGGCTTATGGCCGAGGCGGGGGAACCGCAGAGGAGCTATCGCACGGTACACGTGGTCGGGACCAACGGCAAGGGAAGCACCACCGCCTTCCTGTCCGGGCTGCTCTCCTCCCTGGGACTGAGGGTGGGCAGAATGACATCCCCCCACCTTCTGCATTACAGGGAGAGGGCCGCGGTGGACGGCGCGTGGATTCCCGAAGACGCCGTGGTGGAGTACGTGGAACGCTTCCGGGAAGTAATAGAGGACTGCAGCGCAACGTTCTTCGAGATAACCACCGTGATGTCCGCATGGTACTTCCGGAAGGCGGGAGTGGATGTAGTGGTGGCTGAGGCGGGACTCGGCGGAAGACTCGACGCAACAAGGCTTCTCGACGGGGAGATAACCGTGTTCACGGGGGTGGAGATAGAGCACCGCAGGATACTGGGCTATACGGAACATGAAATAGCGGCGGAGAAAGTGGCCATAGCCCGGGAAGGCTCCACACTCCTGGCCTACCTTCAGAAACCGCCGGTGGAGGAGGTAATTCAGGCCGCCGTAAGGGACAGGAGGCTGAAGAGGCTTGTTCCCGAGCCGGCGGAGGAGGCTCCCCTGCCCGGCGCCCACCAGAGGAGGAACGCGGGCCTGGCGCTCCTTGCCGCGTCTGTACTGACTGGTACGGATATCTCCGTGGTCCGCGAGGCCTATGCCGCCATGCTCCCCGGTTTCAGATGGGCGGGACGTATAGACCTGAGAGCCGGAGACCCCGCCATCCTGTTCGATGTGGCCCACAATCCCGGTTCCATGGGGAATCTGATTGAGTACCTCGAAAAGGGTTGGAGGCTGCCGGTACCGGCCGTTGTGGGATTTCTCGAGGACAAGTTCTGGAAGAGGATGATCCGGCAGTTGAAGGGAGTCTTCGACCCGGTAATAGCCACCACTCCTCTGAACGAGAGAGCTCTGCCTGCTTCCAGGCTGGCCGAAGAGTTCGGCAGGACTGGAACCGAAGCGTTCCGGGAGGATGATATAGGGAAGGCGCTGGAAAAGGGAAGGGCTCTGGGGAAAGAGCTGCTGGTGGTCACCGGTTCCTTTTTCATTACTGGAGCGGCTATGACAAGGGCCTGGGAGCGGGGCTGGATAGCTATGCCCGGCATGGGTGAAGAGCCGGAACAGCTCTTTCTGAGTTCTTTGGATGTTGACAGTCCTCGCCGGACTGATTTATAGGTATCGTCCTGATGAAGATTGAATTCCATAACCATGGAGGTTGGATCCAATGGCGGAAAAGAAGAGCAAGGCTCCCCGGAGTACCGACGACAGTGGGACCGCCCGGGGTGCGGCTCCTTTCACAATGACGAACTACATTCTTTTCGCGGTGGGGCTCCTGGACATAGTAGTCGGTTGGTTCCTCCTGAGGGGCGGGCACATTACCATAGCCCCCATAATGCTCATAGCCGGATACTGCGTCATCATACCCATGGCCATCATGCTGCGGAGGAAAAAGCCGGAAAATGCCCAGCTTCAGTAGGGTATTGTTCCCTGCGGCAGCCGTTGCGCTGTCACTTCTGTCCTGCGGCGACGGGGAGGAGCGTTTCTCCATTCCCGACCCGCTTCCCCTGTCTGAGAAGGATACGAGTTTCGTCGACGTGACCGGCGGAACCTTCGTCACTTCCTGGGGAGATACGGTAGAGATATCCGACTTCCGCCTGGGAAGGTACGAGGTGACCAACAGACTCTACCATCATCTGGCCACCCAGGCCGGAACTGTCCTTCCTCCCGACCCCGAGTTTCCCGGTATGGAAGACTACCTTTTCACCTGCCCCGACCATCCTGTGGTGAACGTGAGCATGGAGGAGGCGGCCATGGTCGCGGTCCAGCTGGGGGGGAGGCTCCCTACCAGGGCGGAGTGGCAGTACGCCGCGTCCATAGGGCTTTCCGGCGATATCTCCGGACAGTACCCGTGGGGCCCGCTCGGTCCGGAAGAGGCGGAATACCCGGCGAATTACCTGGCCGGCGACGAATGGGAAACAAGGGGAATGGACGGCTACCTCTGGACCGCCCCGGTGGATTCGCTTCCCCTTACCGACGTTGGTTTCGCCTGCCAGGCCGGTAACGTCGCCGAATGGACCCTTTCCCCCATGGACTCGGTCACCCATGTCTGCGGGGGGGCATGGCTGTCCCCGTCGGACCTTATTACAGTAGATTCGGCAAGGCAGCTGGCTCCCGGAGACAGGGCCCGGCATGTAGGTTTCCGCATACTTCTGCCGGTGAACTAGAGAGCCGTTCTGTCTCTGCCTTCATGATCACCGGCGATGGCGGTCATTTCATTAATTGTCTGATGGGAAGAATATGATGAACGGTATCGCAGCTGTTCCGGCAACGGCCGTCCTGCTGGCCGCGGCGGCCATGGGCGCACAGCTTCCACAGAGTTCCGGGAGTCCCACCGTTACGGTCCCCCCGGGGGGCTATGGCTGGGCTGCCTTTTCGGGCGAGCTCCGGGAAACGGATTTCAGGGTCGTCACCACGTTGTCACCTGGTCCATGGCCCTCCTTCCGGGCCACACTGCCTCCCGCTGCCGATTCGGCTGTAGAGCTGTGCGGAGAATGGCTGAGGGAAGACCTGCGCATAAGGTTCTCCGACCTCCTGTACCAGGATGTCGACGCAGGAGTCCCGGTCGTTCCCCGTTTTTCGGACGTGAACGGTGACGGCATGGAAGACCTTGTCCTGACGGATACAACAGGTTCGCCGCTGCAAGCCTTCATCAGCCCGGCGTGGGAATCCGCGGGGACTGACGGCTGGCATGGCGCACCGGGAAGGGCCGTGGACGTCACAGGGGATGGTCTTCCCGATTCCGCTTCCATAACCGGGAACGGCGTTCTGATGATACATTCCGGTGGAATGCCGGTGCTGAGCGCCGACGGTTTTCATCTTCCGGCCGTTTCAGGCACGGCCCTGGGCGATGTTGAAGGGGACGGTCTGGCGGACCTGGTCGTGGGTACGGAGTCCGGAAACGTGCTCGTATTCAGGAACAGGGGAACGGCGACAGTTCCCTGTTTCCTGCCATGGAGGTCTGAATCCCGTCTTTTCTTTCCCATGAACCCCGGAGGGTTCAGTTCGCCGGCTGTGATCACCGAAGGTGACTCCGTTCTCACACTGGCGGTGGGAACAGGGAAGGACGGACTGCGGCTCTATACCGCCGATATCTCCGGCGACCCGCTGTTCCCTGCCTGGTCCGATGAGCCTGTATCCGTTGACAGCCAGGGCTTTCTGGATCTTTCCCCGGTCTGGGTGGAGCGGAACGGCGAGCTTCTTCTGGTATGCGGCACCCGGAACGGGTTACTTTACGGTTACGTGCCGGCCGGGGATTCGCTGGCACCGCTGTCCATCCCACCGGTTCCCGGCACCTGTCCCGTCCTGACCACCTCAGATATCGATGGTGACGGCAGCCCCGACCTTCTGGCCGGTACCATGGAGGGTGGGGTCTATTTTCTTCCGGGAGATGAGGACTGGTTCGAGGAGGAATGGCAGCCGCTGGAGGGTCTGCCCGATATCCCTTCGGGAGCTCCGGCACCGTGGGGCGACGGTCTCGTGTTCGGATCGAGGGATGGCAGTTTCAGGTATTTCGTCCGGGAGGGACAGGGAAGGTGGAGGGAGGCCACCGAAACCTCTCCCTTCCACCAGCTGTACGCAGGACGGTTCTCCACCCCGGCATTCAGCGACATCGACGGCGATGGAACGGAGGAGCTGGCAGTGGGTTCTTCCTCCGGGGAACTTGCTCTGTACCGGATGGAGGAGGACGCCGCAGGCGGCGGGCCCATGTTCCTGGAGAGGTACTCGTGGAGATTTCAACCCGGCAGCGCGGTGTCGGGAATTGAATCCTACTACTCCAGGTACTTCGCTCCCTTCACAGTGTTCCGGGCGCCAACCGGCCGGGAAGCGGTGGAATCCTACGCCGAAGAAATACTTAGGGCGGAGCCCAGGTACCGGGACGAGGTGGCCTGGTGCATTGCGCACACTCCCGCAGAGGTTCTCAGGGCGATGCACGCTAACGACGACTCCGACCTTTTCCATGTCAACGCGGAAGCGCTGTACCGCATGGCGGATGCGCTGGAATACGTCACTCTCACTGATTCAGGCGGAATCGGCGGATGCAGGCTGAGGACCGGGTCAGGATGGTATTCGGTCAGGCCTGACGATTATTACCGGTTCGTGGTGCATCCCAGGATACTTTTCGAGATCCCCGCACGGGTGAACGCCGGGTACTGGACAGCTCCCCGGGACACGAGCGTCCTCTCGCGGGAGGAATGGCTGAACCATGAGCCGGACGATCTCTTCGGCTCTTCATCGGAACACGTCTTCTGGCGGGATTTCCTTCCCGCGGACAGTACGGACACCGGCCCCCTTCAGAGAAGCATGGAGGAAGCATCCACCTACGAGGAGGCCGTGGTCAGGCTGTGCAACTTCCAGTCCCATTCCCAGCCGAACGGCCGCATGAGCTTCGGTTACGCCACAAACGACCTTCAGCCCATGGTCATCTACGAGAAGGCCTACGGCTCCTGCGGCGAGCAGTCCATACTTCAGACGGCGCTTTGCAGGACATTCCTCATTCCCGCTTACGTAGTCGGGTGCAGGGGGGAAGACCACCAGTGGGCCCATTACCTCCATCCCGAGAGCGGAAGATGGGATCACTGGGATATCAACTACGGTGTCAGAGGCATAGGAGGTATCTGGGTCTCCGGCGAGGGGGTGGACCACCTGGGGAAGACCATATCCACCATTACCGCATTCGGACCTGACAACACTGTCTGGCCGGTTACCCGGTCCGCCATAGCGTCCCCCGGTTCCGGGTACATGCCGGGTGACTCGGGCTACACCCGCACCGCCCAGGTGGAGGTCACCGTTCGGGACCCATCCGGAAGACCGGTGGAAGGCGCCATGGTTCTGGCCAGGTCGCATTGGGAGAACGCCAACGCCGTAACCCAGTTCGAGTACACGAACGGTTCCGGAACCTGCGGCTTCCATCTGGGCTGGGAACCCGGAGGAGGCTATACCATCGATGTTGTTTCACCTTTTGGCTCCGCGGGCAGCGGGAACGTTTCCTTCGAGGAGGATATGGAGTACCGGATCAGCTACACTGTTCCCTGTCCCATGCCCCTGCCTCAGGTAGCGGAAGTCCCCCCCGGTTCCACAACCGCTGATTCGGCGGTAACCGCCCGGATATATCCGGTGTCCTACTTCGCGGGGTCCCTCTACTCGCTGGATGAAGATGATGATGGCAGGATATCCTCGAGGCGGTGGACCCGCTGGGGCCCCGGACGTGAAAGTGGAATGGTGCTCTACATGAACGGGGAGAACTTCCGCAGGTACAGAGCCGGCCTCAACTGCAGGGCGCTTCCCCGTCCATTCTATCCGGATTCCGGGGATACGTGCTACGCGGTACTGGATAACAGGGAGAGCATGTTCACATGGCGGGACTACCACATGGACATGCTTCACGCCCACGACGCCGCGGAACTGTCACCCGAAGACGCCGCATGGCTTAACGGTCCCTTCGAGCCGAGAATACCGCTGGTCGTCCCCTGCGCCGGTAATTCCGACATCTTCGGTGAACAGGAGGGTCCGGGATGGGCTGTGGAATTCACTGACCTGCAGGTTCGTCAGGATGACCCCGCGGACCCCCTGTCGGCGGGGATCGTGATCGGTCCGTTCAGGGTGCCTGCGGGAGAACGCAGCCTTTGTATCGAGACCCTGGGAGAGACCGAAGGCATGGACCTGGACCTCTACCTGTTCCGGGACGCGAACCGCAACCTGGCTGTGGACGGCATGGAGGAGATGATAAGCTCTTCCACCACACCTACCTCCGCCGAGAATATAGAAATGGCGGAAGTGGACACGACCGCGGCGCACTGGATATTCCTCCAGGGATGGCAGGTTCCCGGCGATGCCGGAATAGCGCGGATTGGACTTTCTTTCGAGCCGGAGATGCTTGCGTTTCATTCCCTGAGCCCCACGGGATACGTCCAGAGCATGCCGGAGTACTTCACCTTCTCCCTGACCGAAGACACATTGGATACTGGAGAGCACTTTCTGGCAGCCGGAGGGGACACCATTCGACCCCGCAGGACCGGTGAGGTATGGACTGTGCCCGGGTCCATGATGACCGAAAGGTTCAGGACGGGTGATGTGAAAGTTCTGACGGGAACGATGGAGGAGCTGGGCACCATGAACTGGAACATCCTCCTGGACAGCGTCCCACCTGTGCCGATGTCCGTTCATGTGTCGGTGGACTCGTCCCGAATGCGGGCCGATGTGGAGGTCGAATGTCTGGACGCCCTGTCCGGTGTGAGGGATGTGGCAGTTACTCCCGGTTCTCTGACCCCGGTGGCCTGCGGCAGGTCAGACTCGCTGTGGACATGCTCCGTGGAACTCATCCCCTGGTCCGGATCCCAGCTGGACATGACCATCAGCATGACTGATTCCGCCGGCAACTCTGCCATCGAGCGGCGGAGCCTGTCCGTTCCCGAGAGTCCGCCGGTGCTCTTCAGCCACTTCCGTCCCCGGGGGACAGTGTACGATCACAGGCCAGTCATTCAAGTGTACGCTGATTTCGGAGAGGAGCCCGAATACTGGGTGCCTTCGGCGGTCCTCGAGGATTCCTCCGGGTCCTTCAGGCGGGAGCTGCTTCCTCTTGTGCTGGACGGGGGGCTCATCCAGTTCCTGCCTCCCCGCATGCTGACGGACGGAGAGTATTCCGTTCTGGTTCGTCTGATGGATGCCCGGGGATCGCTCCTGGGAGAGACTTCCTGGGAGTTCAGTCTGAAAACTATGGAATCGACGAGGTGAAACAACAGGAAACTGGATTTCACACCTCTTACGAACTGTCCAGAGACCATGCTCCCGGGAATACATCCTTGCGTTCAAGGGATCAATGCAGGAAGTGATAGCGACGGCGAAGAAGGGAGGGCGGAGGCCCTCCCCTCAGATCGGACATCTGTATGTCAGCGGGTTACGGCAATCGACCTTGTCACTGCGGTCCCGTCCGAAGTGGTCAGCCTCACGAAGTAGAGCCCCGACTCGTCGATGGAGAACTGTGCGTCGGCGGCCGGTGCCGAGAGAATCTTCCTTCCGCTGAGGTCGAAGACCTCCACGGTACCGGACACTCCTTCAGGGAGAGAGCAGGTTGCCGAGAAGAAGCCGCTGGACGGGTTGGGTCCCACGGTCATTCCCCGCTCGGTCTCCGCTTCCTCCATACCCATAATGGAGCCCAGGTCATCTGCGTAGAAGGCGTTGTAGACCTCTTTGGTCGAGTACTCCATCACGAAGGCTACTATGCCCATGTTATCGAAGTTCCAGCCGGGGTCGATGGTATACTCTCCCTGGACAGAGATGGTATCGGGATAGGGACCTTCGAACTCCAGGGTGATTCCAGCATTGCCCAGCGGGGCCATCCTGGGTATCCAGTACATGGTCTGGCCGTTGTAGCCTCCCCATGTGGAATTGGCCGTGAAATCGGATTCCACGAGAGTGGACAGCAGTCTTATCAGACTGCCCGACTGAAGGTCCTGTTCCGCGATGATGTTGTAGTAGACCACTCCGGAGTTCTCGTCCCCGCCTACGGTTATTTCGATATCAAGGTATGAGGGGACGGCGAGGCGGTTGTCGATGGCGGTCTCGCAGGCGGACTGGCTCCACCCTATGTTCTGCCAGACCCCGTCGCAGAAGAACGAAGGGGTGTATCCGGTTCCGTAGTAGTTGATCATTATGTTCCCGAAACCTGTGGCTCCGGGGCCGTTGTAGAAGACTATCAGGGGAGCCATCTCCCCCGCATCTACGTAAGTGTCCATCATGCTGTATACCGCACCTGCGATAGCTGGGCAGGTGGGTCAACCGGTGGAGGTGAACTCTCCGAACAGTACTACTCTATCCGCCGCCATGGCGCCGGATGCGACCAGCAGGATCGCCGCTGTGGCCATCAGTTTCATGGTCATCACTCCTTAAATGAATGTGTTCTGAACTCGATTGAGAATATACAACACCCGCGCCCGGCTGCACACCGAACATCAGGGAACTGGATTTCACAACTTTCACGAACTCTCCTGCGGCCATGCTTCATGACCCGCATTTGCATTCATTTTCATCGATCTCATCTCCTGATTCCCGGAATACTTGCGCGAGACCGACCGGTCAGGCAGGGAAAGTAGTCTGCACAGGGTTCACAGAGCGGGGAAATGGTGGGCGAAGAGGGACTTGAACCCCCGACATCCTGCTTGTAAGGCAGGCACTCTAGCCAGCTGAGTTATTCGCCCACTGAAGAAGCGGTTGCCGGTCCTGTCGCCGGGAAGCATATATTATCCGATGGGTCATTGCTGTCAAGCTTATGCTGTATTGGAGGTAAATTATCGAGGACTATCCTTTTGAACAGATCGATATCGGGTCGGAGGGCTGTCCCGGAAGCATCATTCCCGCCGAGAGAAGGTCGGCCATTTTCAATGAACTCCTGGAAATGGAGAAGACCTGCGATACCAAGGTGGTGATCGACCGGAAAGAGGATGATGACCTGGTCCTGGTGGGTGTGGCAGCGGTGGACTGGCCCGGGCTGGCAACGGTGGTCCTTAGCGAACTGCACCATTCGGGATGGAACCTGGACGTCCTGGAGGGCTTCGCCCTGAATTCGGACAGTGTCAGGCGGGGATTCGTGATAACCGGCATAAGGGACGAGGATGTGAATAGGCAGGACGACTTCGTCAGCGACGCCCGAAGAATGGCCAGGCTCCTTGCAAATCTTGCCCAGGGAAGGGCGGGCACGGTGTCCCTTCTGTCCAGGGCGGCGGAAAGACTGGAGAAGTTCGAGCAGGTGCGGGAATCGCTGGAGACCCTCTACGGCCGGAAACCGGTGCCGCCGGGAATACTGGGAGAGAAGGGGGAGCTGGTCCTGTTCATATCCTCGCGGTCGGACGAGTACCTGGCGGAGAGGAAGGCCAGCGACCTTGCCTGGATAATCAAGACCAACTTCCAGCTGGTCAGCATGGTAAGGACGAGTTCGGGCAAGCCCCAGTTCGCCATCAAGAACCTCAGGACAACCAGGGAGCATCTCACCGGAATAAACATTGCCGGTTTCGAGAGGGACATCTCCTTCCAGAACTGCGTGACCGCCCTGACCCACGCCTGGTACGGAGCCTCCATCCGCCACCAGAGAAGGTACACCACAAGGGATGGAATAATCTCCATTCGCATAGAGATGACCGGTCCCTCCGGGCTCAGCGCCACACGGGCGGAACAGACGGTCATCAAGAGAAGCCTGAAGAAGCTGCTTGTCTCCCACGAGCTGGAGAAGCTCAAGCGTATCTACCGCTACGGGGGAGGAGAACATTACGCCAGGGCCCTGATTCCCCTTCTGATAAAGGAGAGCGAGAGCACCGGAATGAACCAGGCCTACATAGCCGTGGTCTCATCCACCACTTTCGAGGCCCAGCTCAAGCTTGTGCTGGTAACAGGCAAACTGGACAGCGATGCGCATGACAACAGGATCATCGAGCTGGTGGGAGCGCTGAATGCCATCAAGGGTCTCTCCGTGGTCTCCTTCAGGTCCCCGTCCAGCTACGGGGACATCTGGGTGGATATTCTGAACATCACCATGGAGAGAGAAGATTTCGCCGAGATGGAGGATGTCTACCGGGAGATAAAGCTGGCCATAGAGGATAATTTCGGGCAGTTCAGGGATTTCGACAGGGGCATGAGACTCAACGACGTGAGACAGCTGAAGGAGATAAGGGACCGCCTCGTGGACATTCCGGACAACGTAATCACCGATTTCTACTACCATATCGAGGATTTCCTCCGGGCCAGCGTATCGGTGGACGAGCTTTCTGAGCACATCGAGCTCGTGTACGGTTCCATATCCGGTTTCCTGAGCAACCAGGTGGAACCGGAGACGCCCACGGCCCTGGATATCGTTGAGGACGGCAGGAAGGTTGCTACTCTCATATGTATGGTCAGCGACAGCGATTCGGTGGGCTTTCAGCATCTGCTGGAGGCGGTGAGAGAATACAAGGTGAATGTGAGCGTCATCGAGTGGTCCGGAGTATCCGCAATTTTGTTCAGGATACAGAAGGATGGAAAGGGTCTGGAACCGGAGGCTCTCTCGGAGGTCATGGAAAAACTCTCGTCCGCCTGAACAGGTATGTGCCGATAAGCTTGACACTATACGCGCCCTGCTCTATTTTTGCTGTCCCTGGCGGTGTAGCTCAGTTGGCAGAGCAGCGGAATCATAATCCGCGGGTCGGGGGTTCAAGTCCCTCCGCCGCTACCAGTTTTCATTGCCGCGGGGGTTTTCCCCCGCGGTTCGTCATATTCTCCGGGCAGCAATATCTGGAGCTGTGAGTTCATTCTGAGGGTGTATGTTCCGAATGACCTGTTCGGCATACCGCCTGTATATTGGTTAACATGGAGGTAAATGTGGAATCCGTCTCTTCCGTGGAGAGACGCTTTATCGAAACGGTCCGGCGAAGAGAGCTTCTTCCCGAGAACTCCCGGTTGGCGGCAGCGGTCTCGGGAGGCGGGGACTCGGTTGCTCTCCTCAGGCTCCTGGACTGTTTCGCCTCTCATATGAACTGGAGCCTCGAAGTCATTCACGTCGATCATGGCGCCAGAGAAGAGAGCGGCTCGGACGCGGAATTCGTCCGCTGCCTGGCCCGGGGGGTGAAACTACCTTTCCATCTGCATGAGATCGCCCCGGCGCAGACCGGTTCGCTGGAAGACCACTTCAGCCGTGAGAGGCAGCGGATATACGAGTCGATTGGCCGTGAGGGTGCCCTGGTGGCAACCGGTCACACCGCGGATGACAGGGCCGAAACACTCGTTATGAGACTGCTGGAAGGAGCGGGTCTCAGGGGCCTTGGAGGGATGGATTATTTCGGCATGGGACCGGTGAGAAGACCGCTTCTCGACTTTACGAGAACGGAGCTGCGAGATTACCTTAGCGGTCTGGGTCAGCCATGGGTCGAGGACCCGACGAACAGGGAGACGGATTTCCTGCGGAACCGGATTCGCAGATTGGTAATGCCTGTGCTGGAATCGGTATCCCCGGGAAGCGCGGTTTCCCTTGCCAGATCATCGGCCAACCTCACCCAGTGGAGGGACCTGGTCGATGAGACTGTATCTGATTCTCTTGACGAACTCATCCATGAAGGTACATTCCCCAGAGAAAAGTACGTCTCGCTTCCGAAACCCGTCAGACTGGCCGTACTCTGGACGCTGGCGGGAAAGCCCAGGGGGGGAAGGCTGGAGATAGAGAAGACCGACAGGTGGATACTGTCAGGAAAGGAGGGGTTCCATATCCTTCCGGGAGGGGCGAGGATAAGCATGAAGAAGGATGTGGGAACTGTTGACACCGAACCCGACCGCGAGGAAGGACAGAACCTTGAATACCGATGAACTGGAGCTGCTGATATCGTCCGGGGAGATAGAGAGGGGAGTGAGGGAGCTGGGGGCGAGGCTGACGAACATTTACAGGGGCAGGCGGCTCGTGGTGATACCCCTTCTCAAGGGAGGGTTCATGTTCGCTTCCGATCTGATTCGAGCGATGGACCTGGACATTCAGATAGAATTCCTGGGAGCGGCAAGCTACGGAGAGCAGACCAGGTCTTCCGGCGAAGTAAGGCTCACGCTGGACACGACACTGCCCCTGGCGGGAAGGGATGTGCTGCTGGTGGAGGATATCGTAGACACCGGCCTGACTCTGGCGTATATTCAAAAACTGATTAAATCAAGGGATCCGGCCTCCCTCCGCACCGTCGTACTGCTGGACAAGAAGGTCAGAAGACAGGTGGATGTTGAGGTTGACGAAACTGTATTCGACATTCCTGACAGATTCGTTTTCGGGTATGGTCTGGACAGTCCCGGGGGGTTCCATCGCAACCTGCCCGGTATAGTGGCCCTGAAGGAATGATCGAGCCGGGAGTCTGATGAACAACGATAAAAAGCGTCCTCAGCGAAAACCGCCTCAGCCGCCGCTGGCCGGCGGTTGCACGGTCCGAACCCTTACCATGTGGCTCCTGATGGCCCTCATAGCCTTCACCGTATTCCAGCTGTTCGGATCCTCCGCGGATACCGTCGAAATACCCTATTCCGGTGCTTCCGGGCTGATGGATTACATAACGGGCCGGCGGGTGGAATCGGTGGTCATAGAGACGGGTGGCTCCATAGAGGGGGAGTTCACCGCCCCGGTCACCGTCGACGGTGTGGAGTACACGAGCTTCAGCAGTTTCATACCCTTTGAGAATACCGGTGTACTTGATTCTCTGGAGGCCTACGGAGTTCAGGTTACGGCCAAGCCCCCCAACGAACTGCTTGCCCAGATACTCTCCTTCATCCCGTTCCTGCTTCTGATTGGTTTCTTCATCTATTTCATGCGAAGGGCCGGCGGAGGAGGCAAGGCCTTCTCGTTCGGCAAGAGCACGGCCAAACTGTTCTCCAGCGACAAGCCCAGGGTAACTTTCGAGGATGTGGCCGGGGTCGAGGAAGCCAAGTCGGAACTCATGGAAGTCATCGAGTTCCTGAAAAAGCCGGAGAAGTTCAGGAGACTGGGTGGCAAGGTGCCGAAGGGCGTGCTCCTCGTCGGCAGGCCGGGAACCGGCAAGACACTCCTTGCCAGGGCGGTGGCCGGTGAAGCAAGGGTACCCTTCTTCTCTATGAGCGGGTCTGATTTCGTGGAAATGTTCGTGGGTGTAGGCGCAAGCAGGGTGCGGGACCTCTTCGTCCAGGGAAAGACCAAGGCGCCGTGCATAATCTTCATAGACGAGATAGACGCCGTGGGAAGGCACAGGGGAGCAGGCCTCGGCGGAGGGCATGACGAGAGGGAGCAGACCCTGAATGCCCTTCTGGTGGAAATGGATGGTTTCGAGGAAAACACCGGGGTCATAGTCATGGCAGCCACCAACCGGCCTGACGTACTCGACCCCGCCCTGCTGAGACCCGGCAGGTTCGACCGCAGGATAGTCGTGAGCATGCCAGACGTTAAGGGCAGGGAAGAGATACTGAAGGTCCATACCCGGAAGATGCCCGTGAGCGAGAACGTCAATCTGGAAAGAGTAGCAAGGGGAACCCCCGGCTTCAGCGGCGCCGACCTGGAGAGCCTGGCCAACGAAGCCGCGCTCAGGGCGGCCAGGCGTGGAGCCAGAATGCTGGAGCAGGAGGATTTCGATTACGCCATCGACAGGATAATGCTGGGCCTGGAGCGCAAGAATGTGGCAATCAGCCCCGACCAGAAAAAGTGTACCGCCTACCACGAGAGCGGGCACGCGGTCGTTGGAATATTCGTACCCGAATCGGACCCTATCCATAAGATAACCATCGTACCGAGAGGTATGGCCATGGGTCTGACCAGTTTCCTCCCCTCCGATGACAGACACACCTACACAAGAAGGAAGCTCAACAGCATTCTGGGAATGCTGGTCGGTGGCAGGGCATCCGAAGTGCTGTTCCTCGATACTCTCAGCACCGGAGCGGGCAATGACCTGGAGAAGGCCACCGAGCTGGCGAGAAAGATGGTATGCGAATGGGGCATGAGCGATGCTCTGGGTCCCGTGACCCACGCGGAATCCAATGAAAAGATCTTTCTGGGCAGGGAGCTGAACAAGACCAGGGACTACAGTGAACATACGGCCAGGACCATAGACTCGGAAATAAAGAGAATAGTTGAGGAAGCGTACGACAGAGCAGTTGAGATCCTCAAAGACAACAGGGACATAGTGGAGAGGATAGCGGAGCAGCTTCTGGAGAAGGAGACCATATCCAGCCAGGAGATAAAGGCGATCTTCAGAGAACTGCGCCCGGACATGGAATCGATACCATCTCTGGGTTCCATGTCGGAGTCGGAGACCAGCCCATGTTCAACCGCGGATGATACCGAAACGGATGGGGAAGTCGGGGATGAAAATGGATCTGAAGAAGATAGAGCGGGGAGTCAGGCTGATACTGGAGGGAGTGGGGGAGGACCCTGACAGGGACGGCCTGAGAGAGACTCCCGGAAGAGTATCCAGATCGATGGCCGAACTCTGCAGAGGTCTCGATTCCGGCGAGATAAAACCGGTTACAACTATGTCCTGCGAGGGTCAGAACGAGATGATAATCGTGAAGGATATCAGCTTCTCCTCCCTTTGCGAGCATCATCTTCTTCCATATATCGGCAGATGTGATGTAGTCTATCTGCCGGCCAACGATCGCATAGCCGGGCTCAGTTCCATAGTGGAGACGGTGGAGACCATGGCCGCAAGACCCACCATCCAGGAGCGCCTGACCACAGAGATAGCTGAAAGGCTGATGGTGGAGCTGGCGGCGAAGGGTGTGATGGTGGTTATGGAGGCGGAGCACATGTGCCTTGCCATGCGCGGGGTAAAGAAGAGGGATTCCAGGATAGTCACTTCCGCCATGAGGGGTTATCTCAAGAAGCTCGAGACCAGGACCGAGGCTCTTTCTCTCATTGGAAGAGCCATCAGGGCAACCTGATGGGTTTAAGGCGGTTGCAGCTTGCCACCGATGAGGACTGGCTTACCCAGCTTCGGCTGATTGGAGCTGACAGGTCCACCTGGGACAGACTCGAAATGAAATGCCGGGTCCGTGCTTTCTTGACCGATCCCATGCCGCCTGCCGCCGCCAATATTCTCAAGCAGTGCATGCTGTCCGGAGGAGCGGACGCCATAGTGGCCAGGGACTCCGTTTCCTGCAGGATCGAAAGCACAAGAGCGCTGATAGTCGGTACTCCGAAGCAGATACTCAGCGGCTGCCGCTCTCTGGATGGACAGCCCTTCCACCTATCCCGTCTGTCCGGGAAGCTGCAGCGAGCCCTGAAGGGGCCGCCGGCGCTGCCTTCAGGAATTACGGCTGGAGAGCGGGAACTTGATTTCACCGATGGCCCGCTTGTCATGGGCATATTGAATGTAACACCGGACTCCTTCAGTGACGGTGGACGATACCTTGGCAGGGAGGAGGCCGCTGCCCATGCCAGGCTTCTGGATTCCCAGGGCGCGGACATAATCGACATCGGGGCTGAATCCACGCGCCCGGGTTCCCTCCCTGTGGACCCTGAAAGTCAGATGGAACGGATACTGCCGGTCATCGAGGAGCTTTCCGGACAGCTGGGATCGGTTATTTCTGTGGATACTACCAGTTCGCGGGTCGCAAAGGCTGCCATTCAGTCAGGTGCCGCTATGATAAACGACATATCGGCACTGTCCGACCCGGACATGGCGGGGCTGGCCGCGCGGAGCGGTGTGCCCCTGGTCCTTATGCATATGCAGGGAACACCGGAGACGATGCAGCGGGACCCCCGCTACAATGATGTGGTGGACGAGGTTTACACCTTCCTTGCGAAAAGAGTAGAGGCGGCCGTCCAGGCAGGAGTTTCCAGGGACAGCGTTATCATCGACCCCGGGATAGGTTTCGGGAAGCGTCTTCAGGATAATCTTCAGCTGATCTCCAGGGCCGCCGAGTTCAGATGGCTGGGATGCAGGGTCCTGCTGGGCCATTCCAGGAAGAGCTTTCTCGGTGCGCTCACAGGAGTGGAGGAACCCTGGAAGAGAGGAGCTGGGACGAATGCGGTCACAGCACTATCTTCCGACAGCGCAGATATATTCAGGGTGCACGACGTGGAGGATACGGTACAGGTTCTGAAAGTAGCGGGGAAACTGAGGTGTCTGAGATGATGATACAGCCCCTGGGCCATTCTATCTTCAGCTGGTTCTGGCTGGCTCAGCTGCTCAACATTGTCATAATAGCTCTGGCGGCAAGGATGCTGCTTAAATACCTGTGGCGCACTCCTGCGATGCCGGTCATCGGCATGATACTCATAGTCATTATCTTCGGTTACATCCTGGGTCAGCTGGGCTTCTACACTTTCGGCTATCTGATCTCCAGCCTGATGCCGATACTCTTTATTTCCGTGGTGATAATCTTCCACCAGGAGATAAAGGACATGCTGGGAACAATGGGCAGAAATCTCAGGGGTCTGGTCGGACACCGGGATCTGATAGAGCGCAGCGATATAGAATCACTGGTGGATTCATGCGTCCTTCTAAGAAAACTACGTCTGGGAGGGCTTTTCGTGGTTGAGCGGGAAGAATCGCTTGAGAACCTGTACGGTGATCCGGTTCCCCTGGGAAAGCTGGATATCGATCCCAATCTGGTGGCCTCGATACTTCAGCCCCCTGGACCTCTCCACGACGGCGCGATAATTATCAGCAATGGCCGTATCGTGGGCGCCAGGGCCATTCTGCCGCTCTCCAGGAAGACGTTCTTCGGCAGGACAAGGGCTAACAGACCCAGTTCGGCGCTGGGAACACGTCATCGGGCGGCCATCGGGATCACGGAGGTCTCCGACGCCATCGCCGTTGTGGTGAGCGAGGAGACGGGCAACTTCAGTATAGCTCACGACGGCATACTGGAGGAAAATATCGGTCTCGACGCCCTGGGTGAGCGACTTGTGGAGCTTACCTCCCCGGAAGAAGGCTCCTAGCGGTGCTTGACAGGCTGAAAGGCAGGCTGACTGAAACCGCCGGGGCCGTCATCGACGCTTCCGTTCCGGACATTCCCGGGCGATTCTCGAATTCACTTCATGAAATGACGGAGCACAACTACCATCTGGAACTCAGCCTTCTGGCATGCGCCTCCTCCATGTGGTGCGGAGCGGACGAATACACCGGAATGCCCGCAGCGGTGGGCTCTCTCCTTCTCAGGGCCGGTATTATCGCTCACCTTGGCGCCTGCGGTCTTTCCGATGTCTTCAATATGTCAACCGTGACCCCTCAGGACGATGAGACACTGGCCATACTGTCAGGCGACGGACTGCTGGCTCTGGCGATGGAATATCTTGCCGGCAATTGCGGCAGACACTCCTCGAGACTGGTCTCCGAAGCGGTAAGGGCTCTGGGCGCCGGTGGTATGCTGGGCGGGTTATCCCTTCAGGTAGACAGTTTCTCAGGCATGGAAGTCATGGTGCCCGACGGAAGGACAGGGCTGGAGCTGTATACGGGTCAGCTGGCCAGATTCGCCTCCCACGGCGGCGCCCTGCTGGCGGGGGCATCGGGAATGATGCTGGACGATGCCGCACAGATAGGCCTGCTCACCGGCCGGGCCAGGTATCTGTCATCACTTGCGGAATCGGATGAGAACAGGAACAGGAAGAGCGAGCTGATATTCCAGGCACGCACACTTACCGAGCAGGCGCAGTCCATCGCAGGTCATAAAGACAACTCCACACTATTCAACTCCCTCATGTACCTATCAAACTTCTTCTAGGGACGCACCTGAATTCGTTAACTTACTTGACCTAATAATCTCTAATATGGACTATAATATTAGCAATAATCAGTTTATTATCTATAATGAGTTATAATCTTTTTGCCCCTTGCAAAGTGACCGGATTTGTGAGACACTTATAGTGCTATGCCTAGAACATACAGGGTCGATTGGGAAAATTCGGTTCATCACGTGATGGCCAGGGGGATCGAAAAGGGCGATATCTTCAAGTACGACACTGACCGAGCCGATTTCGTAGACCGCCTGGAACGCTGCGTGAAGGAAACCGATGCATCCATACTGGCATGGGCTCTTATGCCCAATCATTTCCATCTGCTGGTCCGGACTGGAACTGTACCTCTGTGGAAGTTCATGCATAAACTTCTTACGGGCCATGCTGTCTATTTCAACATGAAGTATGACAGGGTTGGTCATCTATTCCAGAACAGATACCGATCAATCCTTGTTCAGACTGAAATATACTTCATGAAACTTGTTCGATATATACATCGTAACCCTTTGAAAGCTAACTTGGTACAAACTATTGATATGCTGAACAGGTACCCATGGACGGGACACATGGGACTGATTTTTCCCGGTCTCCATAGCTGGCAGGACACAGAATATGTACTTAAAGAATATAACGGAAATAAAAGTGACAAAATCAGACAATATATGAATTTCATGAAAGAACCTGCCGAGAATGCCTCTGAAGCAAATTATGATTATGGAAATATTATACTGGGATCAGATGGCATAAAAAGAATTAATGAAAAATCAACATGCAGTTCCGGGGTTCATACTCAATTCAGAGTCCTCGGCAATCTGGATTTTGCCAGGAAGATATATGATAGAATTTCTGGGAGTGATAATGGAAACCTGAGAAACCGGTCATCTGAGCATCTGGAAATTCGAAGCGTTCTGGAGTACGCATCGGAAACATGGAGCATTTCCATCAAGTTGCTCACATCAGGTGTAAGACAAAGAAGGATAGTGAAAGCAAGGGAATTCGTCTGTTTTACTCTCAACAACACTCTTGGTGTCAAACTGACCGATTGTGCAAAGATACTGAACATCACTCCAGCGGCGGTCCAAAAAGCCGCTAAGAGATTCTCAGAAAGGAATGCACATCATTCACATACGCTTCCATGGACAGAGAATCAATAACACAATAATTTACAAAATAACGGGAATATACAAATATAAACGGTCAAATAAGTTAACGAATTCAGGTGCGTCCCTAACTAGAGGAGGTTGTTGGGGTCGACGTCGATGTCGAGACGGACTCCTCTGCTGGAAGTATCTTCGAATTCTTTTCTCATCTTTTCGGCTACTTCCGACAGCGCCTTTCTGGAGGTTGACCTCGCCAGAGCGCTCCATCTCCATCTCCTGTTGATCCTGGGAAACGCGGCCTCCATCGGTTCTGATACCTCCACTCCACGAGCTTTGACCCCATCGGCTGTGCTCAGCGCCGCTCTGCGGACCCGTCCACTGTCCGTCCCGCTCCAGACGAAACGAACAAGATAACCGTAGGGCGGATAACCGAAGGCTTTCCTCACGCGGCTTTCCATCTCCCAGAAACTTCTGTAGTCATGTCCCGCGGCAGCCTTTATCGTGGCATCATTCCTGTCGTGGGCCTGAATAATCACCTCACCCGGCACGCCTCCCCTTCCAGCCCTTCCGGACACCTGCAGTATCAGCTGGAACGTTCTCTCCGCCGCCCGGAAATCCGGGAAAGCCAGGCCCATGTCCGCTGAAACGATTCCCACCAGCGTCACATTTGGAAAATCGTGCCCCTTGGCCACCATCTGAGTGCCCAGGAGAACATCCCCCCTGCCTTCAGCGAAGCTGCCCAGCAGCTCCCAGTGGGCGTTCTTACCCCTTGTCGTGTCCGCGTCCATTCGAATTACCCTGGTCCGGGGAAGCAGATCGCCCAGCAGCTCCTCCACCTTCTGAATGCCCGGTCCCATGTGGGAGAACTCGTTGAACCCGCACCTGGGGCAACGGACCATGGCCGGCTTCCAGTAGCTGCAGTAATGACATCTGAGGACCTGGCCCTTTCTGTGGTACGTGAGGGTGACGCCGCAGTTTGGGCATTCCTCCCTGAATCCGCAGTTCCGGCACATCTGCGTGGGAGAGAATCCCCTGCGGTTTATGAGAAGTATGCTCTGCTCGCCCCTGGCCGTCCTTTTTCCTATACCGGCCAGGAGTTCATCGGACAGAAGACTGTTCTTCTCCCTGTTCTGGCCAACCAGTATGGTGGAGGGCATTGGAACCCCGTCTATCCTGCTTTCCAGCTCCAGCAGCCGGTACTTGCCGGTTTTCGCGTTACCGTAGGATTCCATCGACGGACTGGCTGATCCCAGGAGAACGGGGACGCCTTCCAGCTTGCCCCGGACGACGGCGAGGTCCCTTCCATTGTAATGCGGAAGCTCATTCTGCTTGTAGCTGCCGTCGTGTTCCTCGTCCACAACAATCATTCCGAGATCCTTGAGGGGCGCGAAGACGGCGCTCCTCGGTCCGATGGCTATACGCCTCCTGCCGGATCTGAGGAGGTTCCAGCTGTCCAGCCTCTCTCCGGGAGACATACCGCTGTGCAGGACTGCAACCTGTTCAGGGAACCGCCTGCTGAACCGCGATACGGTCAGCGGCGTCAGGGAAATCTCCGGGACCATAACCAGGGCAGACCGTCCCGCCGCCAGGACATCTTCGATGGCCCTGAGGTATATCTCGGTCTTTCCGCTGCCCGTGACCCCGTGGAGCAGAAACACCGCGTGACTTTCAGGATCCTCCATTACGGCGTTCAGGGCGCGCATCTGGTCTTCGTTCAGCACCGGAATGCCCCTGTCCTCCTCAATGCATCCATCCATATCGGCTTCCCTGAACCTTCTCCTGAGGCTCTCTCTGACCAGCCCCTTTCGGATCAGGGCGTCCAGGGATGACCCGGATGCACCGGCGGCTTTCAGAAGCGATGACCTTGGCACCGGGGTGGTACCGGTGGCCAGCTGAAGGAGCAGTTCGGACTGGCGGGGCGCTTTTTTCTTCAACGCTTCCGCCTTCCTCACCAGAAGGCTGTCCTCCAAAGCCGGTTCCACAACCCGCTCCCTGACCGGCCGGGGTCCGGAGACGGGTCTCCAGTAAGCTGCGAGGGCCCCCCTGCCCTCAAGCAGCGCCAGCTGGCCGTTCAGAGGATAATCTCGGCCCAGCGCCTCCCTCAGAACGGAAACGGGAACCTCACCGGCCGCGGAGAGCAGTTCGCTCAGGGGATGGCCGGGATCGATGTCCCCGGTCAGGGTGACCACCCTCTCGGCCTTTCCGGTGATGCCCGGCGGATGGGCGGCGGCCATCATCATCCCAGGCGGAGCGCAGTAGTATTTCGCCGCCCATCTGACAAGTTTCAGAAGCCTCTCCGGAAGCAGCGGACCGGAGTCCATCCTGTCCTTGACCCTCTTTATCTCAACGTCCTCAGGCCTGCAAGGGACACGACCTCGCCACACGTATCCTATCAGCCGGTCGTTTCCGAAGGGGACCACTACCCTGCAGCCCTCCAGGTTACCGCCTGAAAGCTCTTCCGGTATTGAATAGGTGAAGGGCTGCCACAGCGGCCTGTTGAGAACTACCTCCACCAGCCTTTCCTCAACGGGGCCACTCACAGGGAGAGAGGGTTTCCGGGAATATTGCCGGCCCTGTCCAGCACAAGGCTCCTGGCCTCGCCTGCGCCCATGGGCATGGGCGGCAGGGTAGGGAACTCGCCGTTGCGGTAGACGGTCCTTCCCGCGATCATCGTGAGCGACACTCTCCGCGGCCAGTCCAGCTCAAGCAGGTATCTGACCGGGTCCTCCGCCAGCTCCAGCTCCTCAAGCTCGGGGCCGGAGGGCTGAAGAAGGACCAGGTCCGCCGCGTAACCTTCCGCCAGTCTTCCCGCGTCTCTCCACCCCATGGACCTGGCCGCCACATCTGTAACGCTTCTGAACCAGTATTCGGATGACAGCGAGGATGGAGTGCCCTTCACAGAGGCCAGGGCCATCGCCAGGCGGACATCCCCCGCAAGGTCCAGGCGGTTGTTGCATGGAGCCCCGTCGCTGGATACGGTCACCGTCACATCGGAAGAAGCCAGGGCGGGAACGTCAGCTATGCCGCTTCCCAGCCTCAGGTTGGTCCAGGGACAGTGCACGGCGGTAGTACCCGACTTCTTGAGGATATCAGGCTCTCCTTCCTGGAGGTGGATACAGTGAGCCAGGAGGGTGCTGGGACCTGTGAAGCCCCTTGAGTGAAGAAATCTCACGTTCCCTCCCGAGTCCGCTATGGCCGGGTACCGTATCTCGTCGGGGGATTCCGATGCGTGGGTGGCCCTGCGAATCCCGGCCGGAACCCGGGACATCCATTTCCAGATGCCGTCCGAACAGGACAGGGCGAACCTGGGCACGAAAACATAGCCCACATTATCCCCGCAGGCGCGCCTGACCCTTTCAGATTCCTCCCTGAGCCACGCGATATCCTCGGTTATCCAATCCGGACCCACATCCATGAGTGAATTACCGGTCAGAGCCCTGGCGCCCGTCCTGCGGAGCAGGTCCACCGTTACTTCGCTGTGTCTCAGAACGCCCATATCCAGAAGACCCGTGCAGCCGGAGGAGAAGAGCTCCCGAAGTGAGAGTATCACGGATGCGGCCAGGGTGTCAGGCGTATGTGAAGCCTCGAAAGGCCATATCCTGTTCTCCAGCCAGGGAAGGAGGGTCCTGCCTTCGGCCATGCCTCTGAAAAGGGTCTGTCCCAGATGAACGTGAGTCTGAACGAGGCCGGGGACGGCTACGCAGTTCTGCCACCTGCCCGCGGGCCGCACCGGGGAGACCCCGGATATGAAGCCTTCGTCCAGATGGATCCTGAACCCGCCCGGGAGATACTTCCCCCTGTCAATTATCCCCGTTACCTCGAGTGTTTTTTCCATGCATGTATTATGCACTGCGAACAGCGTTGATGAAAACCTCTGCGGACCTCTTCGAGACACTTTGCCAAAAAATTATTAGATTCACTAATCTGCCCGGCCGGAGCCGCGCCCGGAACTACGATCACTGAAGGGAGCCAGCATGAGGACCTGTGTTCTTCTTCTTGCCGCATCACTGCTCACCGCCGGGGCCGCTGATTTCCAGGTGCGGGAACTGGACAACGGACTTACGGTAATTGTCAGCCCGGACCACGTCTCCCCGGTGGTTACCATATGCATAGCTGTGAAGACCGGGGCCACCTGTGAAACGCCCGAGACCAACGGACTGGCGCATTTCTACGAGCACATGTTCTTCAAGGGCAACGGGGCCCTGCCCGACCAGACGGCCTACAACCGCAGGCTGGGTGAGCTGGGAATCCTGCAGAACGGCACCACATCCCCCGAGAAGGTCCAGTATTACATTACCCTGGGCAGCGGCAGCTTCGCCGAAGGCCTTGAGTTCATGTACAACGCCATTACCTCTCCACTTTTCGACATTGATGAGATGGAAAGGGAGAGGGAAGTCATAATGAACGAGTACCAGAGGGGACTGAGCGGTCCATTTCACGCTCTCTCCATAGCCCGGGAGAATGTGCTCTGTGCCGACGCCCCCTGGCGTTACAGCGCCATAGGCGACCCGGAAGTCATACAGGCCGCCTCCCCGCCGGCCATGCATGATTTCCAGCGTAAGTACTACACCCCTGACAACTCGGCGCTGATTATTGCCGGGGATGTGGACTTCGGGGAGGCCTTCGCTCTGGCCGAGGAGCATTTCTCATCCTGGGAGTACGGAGGACGAAGCGATTACGACAGCCTTCCCGGACTTGTAAGGATAGAGCGGGACACCACGGTGTTCGTCCACAGCCCATCCGGCGCGGGGTATGTATCGGTGGTTTACGAAGGGCCCTCCATTTCCACCGACCCGTCGGACAGCTATCCGGCCGATGTATGGGGATCCTACCTCTCGCTGATGAGCGGGGAGTTCTATACAGACCTGGTCACCAACGGGCCCTTCATCAGCATTTACGGCTCATACTACACCCAGAGGTTCACGCCGACCATAACCTTCGCCGGCATGGTCCCGCCGGATAGAGCAGAAGAGGCCCTTGACCTCCTGCTCGAGGAGATCGACCAGCTCCAGCAACCGGGTTACTATGATCCGGAAGGCATTCAGCTGGCCAAGGACGAGCTCTACCGCCACAGGATAATGGCGGAGGAAACATCCCGGGACGTGGCTGTGGAGTCGCTTCCCTTCTGGTGGGTAGTGGCAGGCGACCTGGACTACTACTCCACCTACCTGGACAGCCTTCAGGCGGTGGAGACGGACGATGTCACCGATTACATCCACCGCTGGATAAATGAAAGGCCCAGGGCGGTATTCGTCATGATGCCCATGGATGAGGGGGAGGTTCGGAGTTGAGGATGTTTCCGCTTCCGCTGATCCTGGCCCTAGCCCTCTCCGCTTCGGCCCGGGTGCCGGAGAATGTATACGAGTTCACCCTTTCCAACGGTATTCCGGTGATATCGAGGACCCTGGACAATAACCTGATAGAAGGCGTCTCCCTGTTCATCACAGGCGGGTCCAGCGCTCTCACCGAGGATACTCAGGGGCTTGAGAGATTCGCGCTGGAATGCGCCATGATGGGCTCGGAGGAATATCCCGGGCCGGTATGGCGCGACCTCATGGACAGGACACAGGCGGAGTGGACCAGCAGCTTCAACTACGACTACAGCAGATACCACCTGAAGTGCATCTCGGAAGACCTTACTCAGCTTTTGGTGGCATTCGGCGACTGCCTGCTGAATCCCGAACTTGACCGGGGGGCTCTCGAGCAGGTCAGGACGAGTACACTGCAGGACCTGCAGGAGAAATACAACGACCCTGACAGCTGGATATGGTTCGTGGCCAACGATGCGTTCATGCCCGGTCACACCTACAGGATGCTCCCCGACGGCACACCTGAGACAGTGGGGGCCTTCACCAGGGATGACGTGAGCCGGCTGCTGGACGAAAGGATCAGAGCGGGGAACCTGCTTATCACTCACGCGGGTCCCACCGAGCCCGATGAACTGAGGGACATACTGGAATCCGCCTTCGGCGCCATTCCCCGTGGCGGGCGGGATTTCCCTGCCGTGGAGCCCTTCACCGTCAGCTCCGACACCCTGGCGATACAGCATCGGGATGTCCGGACAGCTTACGCTGTGGTGAAGTTCAACGCTCCTCCACAGGGCCACCCCGACCAGCTTCCGTTCCGCCTGGCGATGACGGTCATCAGCGATATTCTATGGCAGGTTCTCAGGACGGATCACGCTCTGACGTACGCAACCTACGCCGGAGCCACCACCTACAGGGAGAACTGGGGCTATATGTACGTCAGCACACCCGATCCTGCCCGGGCCTGTTCCCTGATGGCAGCGGTGACGAGAGACATGATAGAAGACCCGGTGGACGGGGACCTCGTGGAGGGAACCGTCAGGAAATCCCTCACCAGGATGCTTCTCAGGGCGTCGGCCAAGGCCGATCAGTGCTACATGATGGGCAGCTGGCAGATATGCACCGGGGACTGGAGGAACGCTTTTACCGAAGTGGAGACCGCCTCGATTGTCACGTCGGATGAACTGAGCGCGGTACTGGACAGATGGGTAGGTGAGGCTGGCTGGGGAATCATTGCGGATACAACTCTGGTCGACACCGGCCGGCTGAGGCCCTGGCCCCTGAATTCAGGAGGATAAAATGAAGTATCTCACGGCGGCGTTCATTATTGTCATGGTCGCCTGCGGCCCTTCGCAGAGCATGCCTGAGAATTACCTCCAGCTGACCGGGACCACTCAGGTCATGGCCGTGGGAACACGGTCGGAGACGGTTGTCTTCGAGGATTTCAAGACCGGAGAGAGGTATGCCCTTGTGGGAGACCTGGCCAGTGAACTCGTTCCCCTGTACGGTCTTCCGGTGACGGTGACCGCGGTCCCCACCGAGGAGGGATGGTCCATGGACCCCGACCTGCGGAAGCTGGAGCTGCTCGAATACACAGTACAGACCACAGTCGAGGATTACTACGAGTAAGCGTGCAAGAGCCATGATGAAGGGATACATTTGAGGTCCATACCCCGGGAAGAAGCCGCAAGCAAGTCCAGCCTGAGGCTGCTTTTCGCCCGTATCCTCAAGCACAAGAAAGCTGTGGGTCTCGGGCTCCTTACACTTGTGGTGGTTGACGCCATGCAGCTCATCGTGCCGCAGGTGTTCGAGAGGACCATCGACAGCCTGGCCAGTGGAGCGGCGACCGGTTCGTTCCTCCTGCAGATGGGGCTGGCCATTCTCGGACTCTATTTCGTAATGGGGATATTCAGGTTCTTCTGGCGCTACCTGGTGATAGGTTCCAGCTTCAGAATCGACAGGAACCTGAGGCAGGAGCTGTACGACCACCTTCAGACCCTTTCGCCCCAGTATTACGACCAGACCAAGGTGGGGGACATCATGGCCCACGCCACCAACGATATAAACGCCATTCGAATGGCCACCGGTATGGCCACCATCGCCGCCTTCGACGCTATCTTCCTCTCCCTGGCCAGCATCACCATAATGGTTCTGATGAACTGGAAGCTCACGCTTATCACCATGATCCCCCTTCCGATAATCGCCTTCATGATGCTCAAGTTCGGAAAGCTCATCCACAGGAGGTTCGAGGCTGTCCAGAAGGCCTTCTCCAATCTCACGGAGAAAGCCCAGGAGTCCCTGTCCGGCGTGAGGGTGGTAAAGGCTTACGGAGACGAGGAATCCGAGGACAGGTATTTTTCCCAGAGGGCCCAGGACTGCGTGGACCAGAACGTGAAGCTGGCCAGGATATGGGGACTCTTCCAGCCTATGATAGGCGCCCTTGCCATGGCCAGTATGGCCATCCTGCTCGGTGTAGGCGGCGCGATGGTGGTGAAGGGCATAATCTCCCTGGGGAATTTCGTTGCCTTCTCCAGTTACCTGATGATGCTCATATGGCCCATGATGGCCATAGGCTGGGTGGTGAACCTTCTGCAGAGGGGCGCGGCCAGCATGGACAGGCTTCAGAGGATATTCACAACCAAACCCGATATCAGCGAAGGGGAAGTGGAAGCTGAGCCCCGCCCGGCCATTCGAGTGAAGAGCCTGTCCTTCACATATCCCGGCACAGACGTCCAGGTCCTGCGCGACGTGTCCTTCCAGCTTTCCGAAGGGGAAACGCTTGGAGTCGTGGGACGCACAGGCTCCGGCAAGACCACCATGGTCGAACTTCTCATGAGACTGTACGATCCTCCGGAAAACACCATCTTCCTCGGCGGGGAGGACGTACACGACATGAAGCTCTCCGCTATTCGGGGGATGTTCGGGTACGTTCCACAGGAGACGTTCCTCTTCGCTATGTCCATCGCCGACAACATCGCGTTCGGGAACGAGGAAATGCCCAGGGAGGAGATCGAGAGACTGGCGTCCATAGTGGACATAGACAGCGAGATCAGGGATTTCCCCCATGGCTACGAGACGATGGTGGGGGAGCGGGGTGTCACGCTCTCCGGCGGCCAGAAACAGAGGGTCGCCATCGCAAGGGCACTGGCGGTCAGGCCCAGGATACTGGTGCTGGACGACGCGCTTTCCAGCATCGATACCGAAACGGAAGCCGCGATACTGGAGAGACTGAAGCACGATATCAGAAATCTCACCAGCATTCTCATAGCCCACAGGATAAGCACCATACAGAACGCCGACCATATCATCGTAATGGACGATGGCAGAATAGTTGAGAAAGGCACCCACGCCCAGCTTCTGGACCGTGACGGATTCTACGCGGAGCTGTACAGGATGCAGCAGCTGGAGGAAGAGGCGAAGAAGGAAGACCCCCCGGAACAGGAAGGGGGTGAGAGCTGATGCGCGGAAACCCCTTCGTCGAAGACGCGGTAGGCGGCAAGCTGTACGACAGCACCCTTGTCCGAAGGCTTCTCCACTATGTGAAACCCCACAAGAAGCTTATCTTCATGGCCATGTTCTTCATGTTCATCACCGCCGGGGTGGAACTCCTGGTGCCCTACATAACCAAGCAGGGCATCGACAACTATCTGGCCAAGCTCTACCAGGTCTACAACGGTCCGGCGGAGGTGTGCGCCGAGCTGGTGGAGCAGTCCCCCGAGCCGGCCGACTTCATACCCCTTGAATCGGATACAGCGATACTGGTGAGAAAGGCAGCCCTGGACGGCATGGACCCGGCCAGAAGGGTACAGATGGAGGAGGACGGCAACCTTCTGAGGGAAACTTTCTACCTCTTTCCCGGCGACCGGTTCAACGGTGAGACCGGAGAAACCAGGAACGGCAACTGGCTGGTCCCGGAGAGGGAGCTGTCCAGCGTTCCGCTTTCCGTGATACTGGACGTTAGGGGTGACGACATAGCCGGTGTCAGAAGGCTGGCCCTTTTGCTGGGCGTGCTGATACTGATCAGCCTGGGAGCGGGCTACGGGCATGTAATGACACTGGTGATAGTGGGCCAGAGGTCAATGTACGATGTCCGTACGGAACTGTTCAGGCACATTCAGGAGTTGTCCCTCAAGTTCTATTCGCAGAATCCCATCGGAAGGCTGGTCACCAGGGTCACCAACGACATTGAAGCTCTGAACGAGATGTTCACCGCCGTTCTGGTGAACCTGGTGAAGGATTTCCTTCTCATCGTGGGAACCGCGGTGATCCTCTTCCTGCTCAACGTGAAACTGGCCCTGGTATCCCTTGCGGTCACCCCCATCTTCATCGTGGTCACGGTGGTTTTCAGGGTGAAGGCCAGGGGAGCTTACAGGGCGGTTCGAAAACACCTCGCCAAGCTCAACTCCAGGCTGGCGGAGGACCTCAGCGGTATAAAGATAGTCCAGATATTCAGGCAGGAGAAAAGGCGCCGCAGCGAATACAGGGAGACCAACCTCGACTATTTCGACGCCAACATGAAGCAGCTGATCATATTCGGTATTTTCAGGCCTCTCATAGAGATAACCGCATCGATAGGTATTGCCCTGGTACTGGTGTACGGGGGCGGGAACGTTCTCAGCGGCGCCCTTACCCTGGGTGCCCTGGTGGCGTTCATCAGTTACGTGAGGCAGATGTTCCGCCCCCTGTCGGACATCAGCCAGAAGTACAACATTATGCAGAGCGCCATGGCGGCCGGAGAGAGAATATTCAAGATCATGGACACCGAACCTGAAATAGTGGACAGCCCCGACACGGAAAACGTCAGGCTGTCCGGGAGCATCGAGTTCGACAACGTGAACTTCTCCTACGAGGAGGACAACAGGGTCCTCTGCAACGTGAGCTTCAAGGTCGAACCCGGGAGGTCCGTTGCCCTTGTGGGTCCCACGGGAGCCGGAAAGACCTCCATCATAAGCCTGCTCTGCAGGTTCTACGACGTGGACAGCGGAAGAATACTGCTGGACGGCACCGATATCAGGGACCTTCCGGTGAGAACCCTCAGGGACGGTATCTCCATAGTCCTTCAGGACGCTTTCGTATTCAGCAGGAGCATCGAGGACAACATCAGGCTGGGAAGCGACTTTACCAGGGAACAGGTCCGGCAGGCGGCGGACATGGTTCAGGCCACACCCTTCATAGAGAAGCTGCCCCGGGGATTCGAAACCGTTATGGCGGAGAGGGGGGCCACGCTTTCCACCGGCCAGAAGCAGCTTATCTGCTTCGCCCGGGCTCTGGCCCACGACCCGAGGATACTTGTGCTGGACGAGGCTACCAGCAACGTGGACCCCGCCACGGAGCAGCTTATACAGAACGCCATAGATGTTCTTATGAAGAACCGCACCAGCATAGTGGTGGCCCACAGGCTCAGCACTATTCAGAAGGCGGACCAGATACTGGTGATAGACGAGGGAAGGATACTGGAGAGGGGCAACCACCAGGAGCTTCTGGCCAAAAGAGGCATCTACTACAATCTCTACCTGCTGCAGTACGCCCAGAACAATGATGCCTGACATCCTGCCACAGGCTCCGGATGAACTGCCTGCTGAGTGAAGGCTGGTGATGATACATGGTTAGAAGAACCGTCCTTGCGGCGGCGGTCTGCCTGGCTGTTTCATCATCTCTGTTCCACGCAGGATGCGGCGGCCCCGCCAGGATGGGGATCCATGACAGGTTCAGGAAGACCCAGGACGGAGTGATCGCCGATCTTATCACCGGGCTGCAGTGGCGGGTAGGTCCGGACAGGGACTTCGACCGGCGCGGCGCCGAAATGTGGATATCCAGCCTGGAGGGCGACTGGCGGATGCCCACTTTCGACGAACTGAAAGAGCTCTACGAGGCCGGTGTCACTACCGAGACCTGGGGCCCCTTCGACAATTCGGGCTGGCTGGTATGGTGCGTCGACTACACGGCCAGGAACATGACGACCCTGTTCTGCTTCATACCCGTCAATCCCTACACGGCGTTCCATTTCGCCCCGCCGGCCGGTCAGAGGGTCTTCGCCGTGCTGTCCCCGGGGGGCTACGGTACTGTGGCGTTCAGTTCATCCCTGATGAGTCCCGCGTACATTCCGCAGTTGGAACCTATCTGATTCTCCCTGGTCTCGCCTATGCTCAGCACGGTTTCGAATCCGGCCTCCTGAAAACCCTCCACCAGCTCCTTTCCCGTTCCCGGGTCCAGAGGGTCTATCACTCCCCGAAGACCCCGACCGGCCGAGGACGCTGTCGGATTGACCGGAGTAAGTTTCACCATGAAAGCCGAAGGGGGGAAGAAATCCGCTATCACTTCCGGATCCACAGGGAAGCCGGTGACCGCGGCGAAGTTCAGGGAGACCTTCCTGTCCCCCCTGCGGTGGAACCTTACCCCCCATTCGCTCATCTCCGGGAAATCGAGGGTGGGAAAGGGAACCAGCTCGGCTCTGGCGCTGGGGGAGGAGGAATGGATGGAGAACTGCATCTGGAACATTCCGCCGGAGTAGAGCTCATCCTTGATATGCAGGAGATCTTCCAGGAAGTCCATGCAGCCGGCGGGCGCTATGGTGGATATGCTGGGCAGAAGGCCCGGCGCATGGTAGACTGAGGGAAGATCTCTCAGCACCTGGAGGACCGCGGGATTGAACGCGGGGTCCCCCATTCTTGCGAACTGAACCTTGAACTTGGGAACGGGCACCCTTCGGTCCGGATACCTGGCGGTCACCATGTGATCGATCTGCGAGAACATCTCCCCGGCTGTGAGCTTTCCCGAATAGGCTCTTCCGGCGTCACAGATTGGGCATTTCACCGGACACCCCTTCAGAGTGGAGATGATGAGGACCCATTTCTCATCCCTGGGCACCGGGGGCTGAAC
>JAWOBF010000114.1:0-6549 GCA_046498225.1 Candidatus Aegiribacteria sp. | reverse complement strand
CGTTCCAGCTGGAGCGACTGGGACCCGCCGTGCACGGGGTCGGTCTCCAGGGTTGCCTCGACGCAGCTGTCCGGATACATGCTGAGTATGGTGGCGGTACCCTCCCAGCCGTATGTTTCCGTCTGCTGGGCGGGCGCCAGGCTGATCGCTCCGAAGACGAGAACCGTCAGAATCAGATTTTTCATATTCATCCTTTCTATTTTTCCGATGGATGCGAATTCGTACTAATAATTCATAAGCCAATCCGCAGGATATATCAAGAGCGTCTGAGGCATGTCAGACTATAGGGAACATGTGTTAAGGGAGTGTTCAGATGGAGAAGAGAGGCCCGGCGGCGCGCTACTGCTTCGACTCGCGCTTGGCCTCCACCATCTCCTTGACCTTCATCAGACGGGTCAGGTTGCCCCGCTCCATCTCCTCCAGCTTCAGCCGTATGGACCTGATTGCCCGCTCCTGCTCAGGGATCAGCTTGTACTCCAGGGCGTTGACCCTTCTCCGTGTCGTATCTATCTCCCTGGCCATAAGGCTTATGGCTTTCTCCTGCTCCGCCAGCTTGATTATCCGGGGCAGCAGTTCCTTGTAGACCTTGAGCGACTCGTCCAGCTCCACTGGAGTATCGAACATGCCGTAATTCCTCACGCTGCCCTCCACGGTAACCTCGAATACGGGGAGTTCCAGGTTCATTACTTTCCTGGTGGTGGTGGTGACCTTTGCCTCGGCGCCGGGGTAGCGAAGGGCGTCCAGAAGCCCCGGCTCGCTCATGGCCGCGCGGGCGAACAGAAATTCCCCGTAGGCGGCCTCCAGCTGTTTCTCCAGCTCCTGCCTGGCTCCCTCGTAGTCCGATATCAGTATCTTGAACTGCCTCATCAGCTCGTCCAGCTTGTCCTTCAACAGCTTGTGACCCTTCCGGGCCAGCTTCACCTTCTTCCGGAGCTGAAGCAGCTGCATGCGGGTGGCGCTTACGACTATGGCCATCAGCCGGAACCTTCTCCGCTGTTGTCCTCCACCGGCCAGTACTTGTCCAGCCTCTTCGGGTCTATCCTCTTCATCTCGTTCCTGGGAAGCAGTTTCAGCAGCTCCCATCCCAGGTCCAGCGTCTCTATTATGTCCCTGTTCTCATGCTCACCCTGGCTGATGTACCTCTTCTCGTACTCGTCGGCGAACTTCAGGTACTTCTGGTCCAGTGAGCTAAGAGCGGCCGCACCGAGTATGACCGCCAGCTCCCTGGCATCCTTGCCGGCGGAGTATGCCGCCATCAGCTGGTTGAAGAGATCCGCGTGGTCCTCCCTTGTCTTGCCCTTGCCTATGCCCTTGTCCTTCAGCCTGGAGAGGGATTCCATCACGTCCATGGGAGGGTAGATGCCTTTCTTGTGGAGTTCCCGGTTGAGGATGAGCTGCCCCTCGGTTATGTAGCCCGTCAGGTCCGGAATGGGATGAGTCTTGTCGTCCTCCGGCATGGTGAGGATTGGTATCTGGGTTATGGAGCCCTTCCGGCCCTTTATCCTTCCGGCCCTCTCGTAGATGGTGGATAGGTCGGTGTAGAGGTACCCCGGGTAGCCCCTCCGTCCCGGCACCTCCTTGCGGGCGGCGGATATCTCCCTCAGGGCGTCGCAGTAGTTGGTGATGTCCGTAAGTATGACCAGGATGTGCATGTCCTTCTCGTAGGCCAGGTACTCCGCCGCCGTCAGTGCCATCCTGGGTGTGGAGATACGCTCTATGGCCGGGTCGTCGGCCAGGTTCATGAAGACCACCGCCCGGTCCATGGCCCCGGTCCTGCGGAAGTCCCTTATGAAGTAGTCAGCCTCCTCGAAGGTGATGCCCATGGCGGCAAACACCACGGCGAAACTCTCTCCCTCCCCCAGCACCCTGGCCTGCCTGGCTATCTGGGCCGCCACAGTGGAGTGGGGAAGGCCGCTGCCGCTGAACACGGGGAGCTTCTGCCCCCTGACAAGCGTGTTTATGCCGTCGATGGAGCTGAATCCCGTCTGAATGAACTCCGCCGGGTAATCCCTGGCGTAGGGGTTTATGGGAGCCCCGTTGATGTTCTCCATTTTCTCCGGTACCACCGGGGGCGCCGTATCGAAGGGAGCCCGGGGCCTTCCCTGTCCGTCGAACACCCTGCCCAGCATCTCTTCGGAAACTCCCAGCTCCACCTGCTTGCCAAGGAAACGGACCCTGCTCTGGGATATGTCCGTGCCGCTGCTGCCCTCGAAGAGCTGCACCAGGGCCATCCTGCTGTCAATTTCGAGGACCTTGCCGTGCCGGATCTCACCCCCGGGGAGCTGGATCTCCACCAGTTCCTCGTAGGCGACTCCCTCCACTCTGTCCACCAGCATCAGGGGGCCGGATATCTCTACCGTCGTGGTGTATTCTCTTATCATGTCCCCGCCTCCTATGCGGTCTGTTCTCTCTCCAGGAGATCCTTTATCTGTGAGGTCACTTCTTTCCCGATGGCCCGAATGGAATCAAGCTCCTCCTCCGGTACGAAGCTCATCCTGGAGATATCCTCCCTGAGGGGAAGCTCGAAAAGGTCCCTGGGGCTCGCCCCTGCCCGAATGGCCTTCGTCATCTCCTCATGGGTATGCATTATAACTTCCATCATCAGCTTCTGCTTTTCGATGGATGAGTAGGTGTCCACCTCGTGAAAGGCGTTCTGATGAAGAAAATCCTCCCTGAGGAGCCTGGAGGTGTAGAGAATGAGCTGGTCCTCCGGGGAGAGCGACTCCGCCCCCACCAGCCTGGCTATCTCCTGAAGGTTGGCCTCCTTCTGGAGCAGGGCTATCGCCTCCTTCATCATGACGACCCAGTTCTCTCCCAGCTCCTCGTCGTAGTATTCCTTCAGGTTGTCGGTGTAAAGCGAATAGCTGTCCAGCCAGCCGATGGCGGGAAAATGCCTGGCGTAGGCAAGGTCGGCCTGCAGGCTCCAGAAGACCTTCACTACTCGAAGAGTGGCCTGGACCACCGGGTCGGAGAGGTCGCCGCCGGCGGGGCTCACCGCCCCCACAACGGTCAGCGCGCCGCTCCGGTCGCCGCCCTTGCACCTCACGTTGCCGGCCCTCTCGTAGAACTCGGCTATCCTGGTTCCCAGGTAGGCGGGGTAGCCCTCCTCCCCGGGCATCTCTTCCAGCCTTCCGGACATCTCCCTCATGGCCTCCGCCCACCTGCTTGTGGAATCGGCCATGAGAGCCACCGAGTAGCCCATGTCCCTGAAGTACTCGCCGATGGTTATTCCGGTGTAGACGCTGGCCTCCCTTGCCGCCACCGGCATGTTGCTGGTGTTGGCCACCAGCACGGTCCTGAGTATGAGAGGCTCTCCGCTCTTGGGGTCTTCCAGCTCCGGGAACTCCTGCAGCACATCGGTCATCTCGTTGCCCCGCTCGCCGCAGCCCACGTAGACGACTATCTCCGCGTCGGCCCACTTGGCCAGCTGGTGCTGGATCACCGTCTTCCCGCTGCCGAAGGGGCCAGGAACGCACGCGGTCCCGCCCTTTCCCAGGGGGAAGAAGGCGTCTATGACCCTCTGGCCCGTGATCAGGGGCTCCTCCGGCGCTCTCTTCTCGGCGATGGGCCTGGGCTTCCTCACAGGCCAGTTGTGGTACATCTTCAGTTCAACTGTCTCGCCGGAGCCGTCCTTTACCCTTGCGATGACGGTATCGATGTTGTAACTGCCGGCCTCTATCATCCAGGTTATCTCGCCCGAGACATCGGGGGGAACCATCACCCTGTGGTTGATGAGCTTCGTTTCGGGAACCTCCCCCAGCACTTCTCCGCCTTCGACTTTCAGACCGGGTTCGGCAATCGGAGTGAAATCCCATTCCTTCCGGTGGTCCAGACCCCGTATGCTTATGCCCCTGGTTATCCAGTCCCCGGCCTCTTCCCGTATCTCGTCAAGGGGTCTCTGTATCCCGTCGTATATGGCGCTGGCCAGGCCAGGTCCCAGCTCCACCGACAGTGGCTCCCCCGTGGCGGTTACCGGGTCGCCGGGTTTCAGGCCTCCGGTCTCCTCGTACACCTGTATGGAGGCCTTCTCTCCCTTGAGCTCGATTATCTCTCCAATGAGTTTGTAATCGGATACGTAGACCAGGTCGTACATCCTGGCGTCCTTCATTCCGTCCGCCACCACCAGCGGACCTGCTATCTTGTCAATGGTTCCGTTAATCATCGATTCCTCCGGCGGTTTTCGGGTCGATACCGGTCAAATTTTCCTATCTCAGCTCCTCCGACATGAGGTCAACTCCAACAGCCTTGATGATGAGTTCCCTGATGGTCTGCTCTCCCTTTTTCCGGGTTCCCCCTATGCCGGGAAGAACCACCACGGAGGGAATGGGCATGTGGACCGTCTCCTCTATCTGCTCCTGAAGCTGGTCCATCATATCCTCCGTCAGCATTATCACCGAAGTCTTCTCCCTGACCAGCCTGCTGAACTGTTCCCTGGCGTCATCCTCATCCTTCGGCACCACCGTCTCCACGCCGAGCGCCCTGAACCCCAGGACCGAATCCGCGTCGCCGATGAATGCAACCTTGCCCTGTGCCATGGGGCCTCCTATCCTCGGGGCAGCCTTTTCCTGAGCCGGTCCTGCCCCACACCGGCGGATTTGGCCGCCAGCAGCAGCTTCAGATGTCGTATCTCCATTTCTCTTCTTATCACGAAGGCCGCAAGGGGAGAGGGTCCGAAAACCGGAAAAGCCCCCTTCTGCAGCTTCTCCAGCAGCATGGCGTCGCATTCCCTCTGGAATTGGTAGAATGAACCCCTCTCCAGCGCGTCACCGAACACGATCGCAAGCTCCTCGAATCCCGACGTCTCCTCCATCAGCTCTCCCAGAGTCCCCCGCTGGTACGACCCGGCTATCTCATCCGGGGCATGGAATCCTCCCGGCAGCAGCATATCTCTCATTTCCTGCGGGGGAACTTCGTCCATGGCGCACCTTCCGGCGATGAGGAAGTTCTTCTGCTCCATCCGGGTCTTCACGAATTGCCTGAAGTCCGGGTCTATCTTCGTCAGCTCCTCCAGCTCCACCTCTGCGGCGAGTATATCCATTTTTCTGTCGAAGGCCGCAAGGCTGTCGGGGTCCATCTCCAGAAGGTCTTCCAGGGTGTCGCTGAACAGCCGGGGAAGCTCGTCCCTGGCCTGGCCGGAGAAAACCGCTCCCCGCAGGGTGTCTATGTCCAGCAGCCCCGGTCTCTCCACCTCCACCCTCTCCTCGACTTCCTTCCGGAAAATGGCGTTCTTCCAGATGTAGCGGGCGTTCCTGACGTCCCTGCGGTGGAGTATTCCCCTGACCAGCCTCCGGTCCTCCGAGAGCTCCAGCAGCTCGTCCTCGGTGGTCTCAATGGCACGGACGAAGCACTCCTCCATGGAATGGTACTGCATGAAGCTGCCGTACCAGGTATCCCCCAGGAGCCTCAGTACCTCTTCCTCGTCACCGGCGGACATGAGCATCTGCCACATCCGTCCGTCCAGAAGCTGCGTTTCCTCGGCGTTCACTCTGCCGTTGGCGTAGATAAACCCTTTGGCCATGGCTCAGGTCTTCTCCAGCGGGACAAGCTTAGAAAGGCTCATCACCAGGCTCTCGTGGGCAAGCTCGGCTATCATGGGGAAGGTGCCGTTCTGGCTGATGTCACCAGACCGGAATATCACGCCACCCCTTTCCCCGTGCCTGCGGTCCGAGAGAACGAAGGATCTGTTCTTTCCCGAATGCTTTCGAAGGAATTCCGGGGTTATCCTGTCAGCGTCGCTTTCCGATATCAGCACTTCCACCTCTCCCTGAAGGTCGCATTCTTCAAGGAGGAATGATATCATGGCCAGGTAATCATCGTCCCCGGCTGAGGCCAGGTTGTCCACCGCCGTGTCCAGGGCCCTGTCGATCATGGCCCGTCTGGCGTTCATCAGTTTCCTGTCGGCCTCCCTGCGGACATGGAATTCCATGCGTTTCCGTGATTCCTCCGCCCTGGAGCGGACCTTCTCCTCCTCCCGCTGGAGAAGATCGTCCATTCGGGCCTGATGTTCCTTCAGTTCCTTCTCCTTCTCCCGCTCCGCTGCCTCGATAATGGCCCGGGCCTTCAGTTCCGCATCCTTCTCTATCTTTGAAAGTATCGCTTTCAGAGACATGCCGGGGTTACCCGCCTATGCCCTGAAGCATCAGGAAGGAAACAAGGAACCCCAGGATGGCGTAGAACTCGACGAAAACGGCAAGTATCAGCGATTTTGCGGAGTCATCCGGCTGCTTGGCCGTCATCATCGCGCCGCCGGCGCAGACCTTGCCCTGATGAATACCGGAAAGCAGTCCCGCCAGAGCTATGGGAAGACCCGCCGTGAAGACCTGCCATGCGACACTCATGTCCATTCCGGGGGTAACCTTGCCCAGAAGGAGGAAGGCTATGACGAAGCCGTAAATTCCCTGGGTTCCCGGGAGGGCCGAAAGAAGGAGGAGCTTTCCGAACTTTCCCGGGTCCACGCTCATCACTCCTGTACTGGCCTGGGCCGCTATGCCCACGCCTACGGCAGATCCTATTCCCGCCAGGGCACAGGCCAGCGCGACTCCCATGTAT
>JAWOBF010000074.1:0-42098 GCA_046498225.1 Candidatus Aegiribacteria sp. | reverse complement strand
TGGACAGCACCCACAGGTACCTGCAGTACAGGGTGGGGATGACTTCCGAGACGGAATTCCAGTCACCCATCCTCGATGAGGTCCGCTTCTACTGGACCTTCCTGGGCATAGAGGGAGAAGAGGGAACAGAGGAGTTCTCGATATCCGCGTTTCCCAATCCATCTGCCGGGTCCGTCTCGATACTCGTACCCCCGGTGTTCCTCGAGGAGGCCGAGATAAGCGTCTACGACATCTCGGGCAGGTTTGTCAGGAAGCTGTCCGAAACAGACGGGAATGTATTCGCCTGGGACTGCCGCGATCCCTCGGGGAATGAGATACCTCCCGGCCTCTACATAGTGCGGGGAACCGCCGGCGGCAGGTCGCATTCGGTCAGGTTCGTACGGATATAGAGGTGCGGGAAGCCGGTCAGTGGAAGTAGCCCAGGTCCCGCAGCGCCTCTATCCTGCGCTGCGCACCCGGGACCGGATCCGGGTCGGCCGCCGGTGGGGTGGCCCGGTACCATTCCGCTTCCGACAGCAGGGATGAGTCGGGTTCCAGTGAATCCTGCTCCATGGGGTCCAGCGAGAGGTCGAACATGGTGCTCCGTCCCGAGACGTAGTCCCAGAACAGGATCTCATCATCCCTCCTCACCGTCAGGTAGCTCTCCGCGTCAGAGCTGAAGCCGCTGGCGGGCAGTATCCTTCCCGGAGTGTTTCCGCGCGAAAGGTCCACTCCCCCGCCCTCGATCGCGTGCCGGATTCCGGCCAGACCCAGGAGAGTGGGCAGCACATCTATCTGAGCGGCGGACACGGTATCCACGTATCCCTCTTCTATCCCGGGACCGCAGGCTATCATCGGCAGGCCGGTTATCTCGGTGAAGAGGGTGAACCCGTGAAGAAGACCTCCATGTTCCAGGAATTCCTCTCCGTGGTCCGCCGTGACGAACACCACGGTATTACCGTCCAGCCCCCTGCTTCTCAGCTCTTCCATCAATATCCCGAGCTCAGAATCCATGAAGGCGATTTCCCCGTCGTAGAGGTCGATGAGCCTTCGGATCACCTCACCGTCCAGGAGACCTTCGCTGCCGGCGGACAGGAGTACGGTGGAAGGCTCCGATGCCCAGTGGGTGTGCGGGTGGTCGGGATCGCTGAACAGGCCGTCCCACGGCTCCGGAGGAATGTAGGGATAATGGGGGTCGAAGTAATGCAGTACGGCGAAGAAGGGAGCGTCCTGATCCTCTGACTCATCCAGCCAATCCAGGAATTTTTCGTTTATCACGTCGGCGTCCACCGCCAGCCGGCATCCCTGCAGGTCCACGAAATCCATTCCCTGGGTGAAACCGTACTTGGTGGTCATTACGGGAACGTTGTAGAAACCCGATGTCCGGTAACCGTTCTCGGAGAATATCTCTGGAAGTGTCTTCAGCTCATCCGCCATGCCGTAGAGCCTGCCGTCCCTGAAGCCGGCGAGGTGCTGCCTCTCCGTCAGGCCGGTGAAGATGGTGGCCATGGCGGGCAGGGTCCACGCTGCCTGGCCCTGGACGCTGGTCCACATGGTCCCCGCAGCGGCCAGGCTGTCCAGCGTGGGTGTCACTTCCCTATCGTACCCGTAGCAGTGCACATGGTCTGACCTGAGAGTATCAATGAGCACAAGGAGAACATTGGGCCTTCGGGCGGCATGGCTCGAACAGCCTGCGATCGCCAGCAGGAACATGAATATCGCGATGATTCTGATAGTTGACCTTTCCATAAGATGAGTGCTGGAATGAACCGGTCCGCGGACTGACTTCGGCGGCGGATAATATGTTATCTTAGATTCCGGTCAACCAGTTCGCCTCGGGAAGGAACGTATGGGATTTATACTGATCATGATCATCGGTCTTCTGGAAACTCCCGGTACGGCGGGTTTTCAGCATCTTCTCTCGGTGAGGGAGCTGGATTCCGCCATGGAGCTTGCTCATACCGACTCCCTTCGTGCGGTGGTGTTCCAAAGGGCGGGGAATCATTCGATGGCCGCCGCCCTCTACAGCAGGGCGTTCGAGAATGGTCCTTCCCCCGGCCTCTTCACCCGTCTCTGGGAGTCCGTGGCTGTCTCCACCGAACACTTCCCCGAACTGGCGGCGGGCGGGCTGAGGGACCGTCTGGGTCAGTGGAGGGGACAGCTGACCTTCCGGGCGGATCATCTCCTGTCCCTTATCGAGGTATCCTTCATGCTGGAGGACAGCATACTGGCGGACAGCCTCACCGGAGTGCTCCTGGATTCATTCCCCGATTCGGAGGAAGCTTATCAGGCCCTCGGAAGTGAGTTCTACGGGAGCCTGTATCCTGTGTGGAACGATGAGGGGGCGAAGCTGGAAGTGCTTCAGGAGTTCATCACCCGATGGGGAGATGACTCCGACATCTGGCGCTCCCGGGCCTGGCGCTACACAGTCTCGGCGGTTCTGGCCACCGCCGATTCAGCCTCGTGGCGGGATTCTCACCGGCGCTGGCTGGACTGCTGTCCGAATGACCCCCGGCCCTTCCTTACCGGCGCTTCCCTTCTGATCGACAGGGACTCCTCCTGGACTGAAGCGCTTGAGATGTCCACCGGAGGACTGGAAATAATGGAAGCCGGCTACCGCCCCCGCGGCATGCCTGCCGAGGAATGGGAACTCATCGGTCCGGCAATGGAGGCCGGCCTTCTTTTCAGGAAACTCCAGGCCATGGCGGCCCTCGGGGAAGAGGAGGAAGCCCTGTCGGACCTCAACCTTCTGCTGGATTCACTTGAGTTCAGTGTGAACGACTACAATACAGGATCGGCCCTCTACTGGCTCAGGGGCACCGTACAGCTGGACAGGGGCGACACTCTGGCGGCCCTTTCGGATTTCGCCGAATCCGCCGTACTGGGTGACGTGGAGAACATATGGACCGGCCGGGCGGTGGAAGCCATGGAGGATATACTGCTGCCCGAGGTCAGCCCGGTGAGATGGGCCCGGGAACACATGGAATACTCCGGACCGGTGTTCGCGGACGTGACTCCCCTGCTGGGCCCCGACAGCCTGCTGCGGGGAAGCAGGGTTTCGTGGTGCGACTGGAACGGCGACGGCAGGCCGGACCTCTTCGCCGGAAGTTCACTCTACCGGAGCCTGGAAGGCGGCGGCTTCCGCGACGTGACCGCTGAGGCCGGACTGGAGAGCTGCCGGGGCAACGGAGGCGTCTGGGGCGACCTGGACAGGGACGGATACCCGGACCTGGTAACGTCCGGCAACCCGGTACAGGTCTTCCTCAGCGATGACGGCTGGATGGTGGAAGCCACCGAACACATCGGCATCGAAAGGACCGGGGCCTCCGTGGAGGGGGCCGCCCTGCTGGACTGGAACGCCGATGGATGGCTGGACCTCTACCTTGCCAGCTACGAAATTCCCGGCGAAATGGGCTCGGGTACGGCCGACGCCTTCTATCTGGGAAGCGCCGGCGGCTTCCGGGAGGCGGGTGACAGCCTGGGAATGATCCCCTTCCTGGGGGAGCAACTCTGCGGAAGGGGAGTAAGTCCCTGCGACTTCGACCGGGACGGGGACATGGATATCTTTGTCTCCAATTACAGGCTTCAGGAAAACCTGCTGTGGGAGAACGTCGAGGGTTTCGCGGTCAACTCGGCCATCCATCTGGGGCTGGCCGGGAAGCGGACGGAGGGCTGGTGGGGTCACACCATAGGCAGCGCCTGGGGAGACCCGGACAGCGATGGCGACTGGGACCTGTTCTCAGCCAACCTGGCCCATCCACGCTACATTACCTTCTCCGACAGGAGCATGCTCTACCGTAACGACGGGGGAGATTTCACCGATATTCGGGCCGAGGCGGGAATCAAGTTCGAGGAGACCCATTCCAGCCCGGTGTGGGGGGATTTCAACAATGACGGCCTGCTGGACCTTTTCGTGACGTCCGTCTATCCCGACAGACGCAGCTTCCTGTATCTGAACATGGGGGACGGAACCTTCCGGGACGTCACCTGGCTTTCCGGAGCGAGGGTTTTCAACGGGTGGGGAGCCGCGGCGGCGGACTACAACCTTGATGGAAGACTGGACCTGGCCGTGGGTTCAGGAGATGGACCGGTGCTGCTGACCAATACCACCGAAGAGGGTTACTGGCTACTGGTCCGGGTGGTCCCTCCGGAGGACTGCAATCCCTCGGGTATAGGCTGCACGGTGGTGCTGGAGCAGGGCGACACCACACTGATGCGGCAGATAGAGGGGGGCAGCGGAACCACCAGCCAGAACAGCGGTATCCTGCACTTCGGTCTTCCGGGGGACGGTGAATCCACACTTCACCTGTATGTTCCCGGAAGCAGCGAGGCCGCGGGCAGCGTTCAGGCGGCTCCGGGGACCATGGTGGTGCTGGACCGGTTCCCTCCGGCGCGCGAACCGTAGCGGTCACGGATGATGATGGCTGGCTTCCCTATTGTTGCCTGCCTTTCTCATACAGCAGAAGCCATTTCAGGAGGACGTAGTAGGCCGATACGGCAGAGGCGGCGAGCCCTGGCACCCCCTCGAGGAATCCGCCCCTGAGGAAGTAACCGGAAAAGAACCGCCAGAAGGGTCTAAGAGCGATCCTGTGCCAGGATGACGCCTCACCTCTGCCGCTGCGCTCCGAAGCCCACAGCACGGCGTATTCCTTCATCTTGTCCACCTGTTCGGTAACCGATGAGTAGGATTCGTGCACGACGAAACCATTCTTCAGGTGTCCCGGCCTCCCCTCTTCCAGCACCAGTCCCTCGTGCACGGATGAACTGCCGTAACGGGCCATGCCTTTCCTGAAGAGCCTCAGATGGCGTTCGCCGGACCATGGACCGAAGCGCATCAGTCTTCCCATGTAAAGAACCCGGAAGGGAAGGGTATAACCATTGTAATCTTCATCTTTCGCTATCGCCCCCGGTATCTCCCCGGCCAGCTCCGGGTTCAGATACTCATCGGCATCCAGCGCCAGTATCCAGCCGGTTTCGGCGCGGTCGGCGGCCCACTGTTTCTGTGAGGAGAAGCCGGTGAATTCGTGGCTGTAGACCCTGGCGCCCAGGGAACGGGCGACCTCCACCGTGGAGTCGGAACTCCCGGAATCCACCACGATTACGCGGTCAGCGAAGGGTACGCTGCGAATGCACCTTTCGATGTCGCGTTCCTCGTTCCTGGCTGTTATTACCAGCGAAAGGTCCATTGCATCTCCCTTCCATCCAGTCAGGGATAATAAGACCGGCCTGACCGCGCGGCAACATGGCGGGTTCCTTGAGTTAACCGGCGGTCAGGCGTATGTTCCTTCCAGCGGGAAGGGAGGACGACCTGTCCAGAGAAGTGAAGATCTCCGGTTTTACGTTCGTGCGGGACGCCGTCAGGCTGGACTACCCCATCGAGGAATCCATCAGGTCGGCTCTGCCCATCGTCGATGAGTACGTGGTGAACGTGGGGGACTGCACCGACGACACAATGGAAGTCATATGGAGCATAGATGACCCCAGGATCAGGATAATTCAGACCGACTGGAATCCGGACAGGTTCGTGGCGGGCGCCACCAACGCGGACCAGACGAACATAGCCCTGGACCGTTGCAGGTTCCCCTGGTGCCTCTACCTGCAGGCGGACGAGCTCATACATGAAGATGATTTCGGGAGGATTACCGGGGCCATGGAAAAGTACGGGGACCGGGAAGACGTGGACGGCCTTCTTTTCCATTACAACCACTTCTGGGGCAGCTACGACAGGGTCCACCGGGGACACAACTGGTACGACCGGGACATAAGGGCTGTAAAGAACGGCAGGGGCATCAGGAGCTACAGGAGCGCCCAGAGCTTCCGCAGGGATGGCCGCAAACTCAGGGTGGCCGACTGCGGGGCCTGGATATACCATTACGGATGGGTGAGGCATCCCGAAGTGATGAGACGGAAGCAGATCGCCCTTGACAGCCTTCATCACGACCAGGAATGGGTCAGGAAAAGGCACAGCGACCCCGGCAGGCCCTGGGACTACGGCCCCCTGGACAGGATACCCCTCTTCAGGGGCACCCATCCCGCGGTGATGAAACAGAGGATAGAGAACAAGGACTGGAAGGCCGAGGACTACTCGGACCCGGACCATCCTCCCGACCATGAGCATCTTCGGCTCCGGTGCAGGATGCACTCCTTTCTGGAGAGGCTCATCGGCAGAAAGATCGGCGGATACTCCAACTGGATACTGGTGGAATAAAAGGTATCAGAAGTCAATTCCGGAGCGGTGTTTCTTCCAGGCCGATAGAAGCCTTCGGCGGTTCAGGACCCGCCAGGTCATACTGAAGAAACCAGGAGTGCACGGATAGCTTCCCATGTCCATCAGCAGGTGAAGGACCATGCCCGCCGCCCCCCACGTGAGAAAGGCCGAGTTCATGATGGAACCGGCCAGGGCAAGCAGAAGGACGAGTTCCACACAGTGCAGGGCCGGAAACAGCACGTTAACCGGGACGGACCTTCTCACCGGGTACCTGCTCTCCAGCTGCTCCTCGCTGCTGTAGACACTTCGCAGCAGGGCCGAGGGCCTGGCCGGAAGGCCGGAAGAGACGAAATGGGGAACATGGTCCACGTCCAGCAGCCCGCTGAACAGGAATATTCCAAGTCCCGCCGACGGCTGGAGAACCTCTTGCGCCACAGCGGCCGCAGCCGCGCCTGCCGCGATATGCGTTATCGCTCTCATCCACCGAATTTACAACAGGGCTGCTGACCCGGCAACAGCTTTTTATTAGATTATCGTTAAATGTAGATTCTTGAAAGAACAAGCGGGAGGTTTGCTTATGTCAGTACCATTTATCGACCTCAAGACCCAGTACAGCCAGATCAGGCAAGAAGTAGAAGCAGAACTGGCGGAGGTCCTGGAAACCTGCCACTACGTTCTCGGTCCCAAGGTGGCAGCCTTCGAGGAGAGCTTCGCTTCGGTGGCCGGAACGAAACACTGTATAGCCGTTTCCAGCGGAACCGCGGCGGTGCACCTCATGATATGGGCGGCAGACCTTGAACCCGGGAGCGGGATCATCCTTCCCCCCAACACCTTCACCGCTTCGGCGGAGGGCATAGTGCTGGCCGGCCATGTACCGGTTTTCGTGGACGTGGACAGAGAAACCCTGAACCTCTCCCCGGAGAAGCTGGAAGATTTCCTTCAATCCTGCTCCGGAACCGGAAAACCGGTGGACCCCGGGACCGGGGCCACCATCAGGGGAATACTTGCCGTTGACCTCTACGGACAGCCGGCGGAGATGGCGGAGATTGAAAGAACAGCCGAAAAGTACGGTCTGACGGTGTTCGAGGATGCCTGTCAGGCCCATGACGCCAGCAGGGACGGCAGGCCGGCCGGGAGTTTCGGAAGCGCGGCCGCCTTCAGCTTCTACCCGGGTAAGAACCTGGGCGCTTTCGGAGAGGGCGGGGCCGTCACCACCGACTCCGATGAAATGGCCGCCAGGGTGAGAATGCTCAGGGACCATGGCTCCAGGGAGAAATACTACTACGACATGATAGGCCATAATTACAGGATGTCCGCCTTCCAGGGAGCCGTACTGGGAGTGAAGGTCAGGTACATACATGAATGGAACGACCGCCGGATAAGGGCCGCGGGTATCTACGACCGGCTGCTGGCCGACCTGCCGCTGGACCTGCCGGTACCCAGTGGGGAGACCCGCCACGTCTACCATCTCTACGCGGCCCATACGCCCCACAGAGATGACCTGAGAGAGTTCCTGTCCCGAAGGGATATAGCGTCGGGACTCCATTACCCGGTTCCACTGCATACGCAGCCGGCCTACTCCTACCTGGGATGCCGGGAGGGTGATTTCCCGGTTTCCGAGTGGAACAGCAGCTGCAATATCACCCTGCCCATGTTCCCCGATATCACAAGGGAACAGCAGGAGACTGTGGCCGGCGGCGTGAGAGCTTTCTTCGCCGGGAGGTGATACCTTGCCGCTGAGGCGGAGCTACCAGCTCGACAGGTTGTACTTCCTTACCATCCTGATCACCGATTTCCTTATCGTCGGTATCTCCATCGTCCTGGCGGTGCTGATACGGTTCGGTTCACTGGATACACCGGAGGCCCCGCCGTCGGCCATGATGGGTACATGGGTCTTCCTGACCCTGTCCCAGATCCTTGCAATGATGGTGGAGAATCTCTACGTGGTAAGGACCACGGTCAACAGGTCCATGAACATCTTCAGGACCATAAGGATGATAGTCTCCATTTCGGTTATCTTCATAGTGGTGCTCTTCGTCACCCATTTCCCCACCCGGGTCTTCCTTTGCAGCAGGCTGGCCGTTCTGACGATGATAGCCCTGTGGATGGGGCTGACCATCATCTCGAGGCTTCTGTTCATTCCCGGACTGTTCTCGTTCCTGGTAAGGCGCGCGGGAAACATAGGGATAATCGTCTTCGGGGAGGAGAGGATCGCCGGGAGGTTGAGGAGTTCCATGCTCAGATCGCCTTCCTGCAGGTCCGTTCTGGATGTCAAGGTATTCGCGGAGCCTCTGCCCCGCGACCCGAAGGAAAGGCTCAGCGCCTGTATGGAGGTAATGAAAAGGGAGAACGCCGAAGAGCTGATGATTGTCTTCGAGGATGAGGACTTCGATGAGATAGCGGAGTTCTCCCTTCTCACCAGACGGCGGGGCATACCGTTCGTGATCTTCTCGAAGAGAATACCGGAACTGGGCTATTTCGATCCATGGCTTTCCATGTACGGCTACGGCGCAATGGTCTTCTCCAGCAGGGAATGGACCCATCTGTCCGGGATATTGTGGCGCGCAGTGGATGTCGCGGCTGCATTGCTTGGAGCCATCCTCTTCCTGCCCGTCATCCTGGTCACCGTTCCGGCTATCGCCCTTACCAGCAGTGGAAGCGTGCTCTACATGCAGAAGCGGGTCGGCCAGGACAGGAAAGTTTTCAACTTCCTGAAGTTCAGGTCCATGAGGACCGAGGTCGGGGAAAGACGGACCGCACACAGGAAATACTTCAGGCAGTACGTCAACGGAAGCGCGGCCTCCAGTGACGGGAACGGCGGTGTATTCAAGACCATCAGCCCCAGGGCGGTGACCCCGGTGGGAAAGATCATCAGGAAGACTTCGATAGATGAGCTTCCCCAGATACTGAACGTGATGCGGGGTGAAATGAGCATAGTGGGGCCGAGGCCATGCATCGGATACGAACTGGAGTTCTACGACAGGGAATGGCTTCAGGTGAGGTTCACTGTGAAACCGGGGCTGACGGGAATATGGCAGGTCTACGGCAGGAGCAGGCTCAGTTTCGAAAAGTCACAGTTCCTGGATTTCGTTTACGTTCTGTCACGCACGGACGGGTTGAATGTAAAGCTGATACTCAAGACCTTCCCGGTCATGCTGTTCGGAAAGGGCGGGCTCTAGGGCGGGGACAGGTCCTCCTCCCTGATGACCCGTGTATTGTTCAGGACCCACTCGGCGATGGCCTCCTCCCCGGTTGCATCCGATATCCAGTCGAACATTCGGAACATGTCGTCCCTCCCGAACACCAGGGTGGCCTGGTCTATCCTTACGGCAATTCCCACTACATCCCAGCCCGCCAGTATACTGTCAACCGCGGTATAGAAAACGCCGCCGTAATGCTTCAGAAGCGAATCTCCCCGGGACAGGCAGCCGGACATCTCAACCACCAGCATGCTGTCTGTGAGTTCGACGGAACTGACGGGAACACCGACCTCCGCCAGATCTGAGCCTATGTCTCCCGGAACGGTGGACGCGATCGCGACGAGGGCCGGCAGCAGGATCCTCAAGATAACTCACTTTCGACGGAAGAAGTTTATTTCAGTTAATCTACAACCGCCCCCCCCATTCGAAAAGGCCGTCCGGTCCCATTCTTGAAAATCGGGTGGGAAGACCCTATATTCGTATCATGAACGCGAAGGTATTATCCGCTCTCATACTGTGCCTGACGTTTCCTTCGGCGGCGGCGGCTTCCCCGGGAACGTTCCCGCTCCTGGTGGACCTGGACAGGGAGGTGTCCGGACTTCTGGACGCCTACCTGGAAGCTGTTCCCGAATGCCCGGTGTTGCCGGACACCCCGCTGCGGATGTGGCTGCTGGACCTGGCATGGCTGAGGGCGGGGGCGGCAATTGATGAACTGATGGAGCTGGACGGAGAAGCTCTGTTCCCTGAGGACAGTTCGAGGAGCGTCTGGGACGAATACGTGACCCTCACCGGGAATCTCTTCGAGGTGTTCTCGGAGATACAGAGCGCGTATCACGGTCCCCTCCTTCCGGACAGCGCGGTGAGCGTGGAACTTGAAGCCAGGCTGCTGGAAGCGGATTCGGCCTGGCGCCGTTCGGAGATGGTCCTGTTTGAACTATTATCGGAAGAGGGTATCCAATGAACGAAACAAGGAAAGAGGGCACCTGGGAGGCCAAGAAGGGCCTTGCCCAGATGCTGAAGGGCGGAGTGATCATGGATGTGGTCACTCCGGAGCAGGCAGCCATAGCCCAGGAGGCGGGGGCGGTGGCGGTAATGGCCCTGGAGAGAGTACCGGCGGACATCCGCGCCCAGGGCGGGGTGGCCAGAATGTCAGACCCCCGGATGATAAAGGAGATACAGGAGGAGGTGGACATTCCCGTAATGGCCAAGTGCCGCATCGGGCATTTCGTCGAAGCCCAGATACTGGAAGCCCTCGAGGTGGACTTTATAGACGAATCCGAGGTCCTTACCCCCGCCGACGAAGCGAACCACGTGAATAAGTTCAATTTCGGAGTGCCTTTCGTCTGCGGAGCCACGGACCTGGGTGAGGCGCTGCGAAGGATAGGGGAAGGGGCTGCAATGATCCGCACCAAGGGTGAGGCCGGTACCGGCAACGTGGTGGAGGCCGTCAGGCACGCCAGAGCGGTGCTGGGTTCCATCAGAAGACTGGCTTCCACCCCTGAGGATGAGTTGATGTCCATTGCCAAACGGATGGGAGCCCCTTACGATCTGGTCCGTTACGTACACGAAGAAGGAGCCCTTCCTGTGGTGAATTTCGCGGCCGGCGGAGTCGCGACTCCGGCCGACGCGGCGATGATGATGCAGCTTGGCATGGACGGGGTTTTCGTGGGCAGCGGGATCTTCAAGAGCGGCAACCCCGAGAAGAGAGGCAGGGCCATCGTTGAGGCGGTGAGCAGGTTCAACGACCCCGAAACTCTCGCCAGGGTCTCAGAGGACCTGGGCGAGGCCATAGTGGGCATAAACATCTCCACACTCGGCGATGAAGAGCGAATGGCTCACAGGGGCTGGTGAGCATTGCCTTCGGTTGGAGTTCTTGCCCTTCAGGGAGGGGTGAGGGAGCATGTTTCCATTCTGGAAATCCTGGGATGCGGGGTCAGGGAGGTACGCACACCCGCGGACCTGGAGGACATCTCCGCGCTCTTCCTTCCCGGAGGGGAATCCACGACTCTCATCTCTCTCATGAACAGGTGGGGGCTGACGCGGAAGCTCAGGCAGATGGGCGGGAAGGGTTTCCCGATCTTCGGGACCTGCGCCGGCGCCATTCTCCTGTGCAGGGTCATCCTGGAGAAGGAGCATGACATCTCCCAGGACAGCCTGGCTCTGGCGGACGTAAAGGCCGTCCGGAACTACTTCGGCCGGCAGACAAGCAGCTTCATCCAGCCGATCAGGATACGCGGCCTGTCGAGGCCCTTCAAGGGGGTCTTCATCCGCGCGCCCCTTCTCGAACCTCTCTCAAAGCGTGTTGAAGTCCTCAGCAGGGTTGAGGACGGACCGGTGCTGCTGAGGCAGGATAACCTGTGGATGTCCTCCTTTCATCCCGAGCTCACGGCGGACGTCAGGGTGCACAGGCTGTTCCTGAAAGAGCACGGTATCCTGGAAGGAGCTGACGATGCCGATCTATGAATACCTCTGTGGAAGGTGCAACACCATCTTCCAGTTCCTTGTCAGAAGGCCGTCTTCCCATACCGCCCCCGTCTGCCCCCGGTGCGGCGAGGGTGACCGGATGGAGAGGGTCATGAGTTCCTTTGCCGTAAAAAGAGGTTCCGCATCCATGGACGACCTGGCGGAGGACCCGGACCTGGCGGGACTGGATACGGAAGACCCCAGGGCTATGGCCAGGGCCATAAGACACATGGCCGACGAGATGGACGAGGACCTGGGGCCCCGGGTCACCGAGGCCCTCAGCAGACTGGAAGCCGGAGAGGACCCCGAGAAGGTCGAGAGGGACCTGGAGGAATCCGGTTTCGACATGGGGGGTGAACAGCCGGCGCCGTCCAGGGACCCCGGTCTCTACGAAGCCTGATCAGTTCACTTCAGCGACCTGAGTATTTCCGAGAATGTTCCGTCGGAGATCATATCGGCCACGGCCTCTATGTCCCCGTGGAACTGTCTGTCCTCTTCCAGGGGTTCCACCTTTTCCCGGATCGTCCGGTACACCAGGCCGGTTCCCCTCCCGTGCTTTCCCCTCTTCAGGAACTCCGCGGCCTGGGCCGCGCAGACCAGTTCGGTGGCCAGCACGTGAACCGCGTTGTCAACTATGCTGAGAGCCTGGTAGGCCGCGGTGGTCCCCATGGATACGTGGTCCTCCTGGGAACCGCTGACGGGAATGCTGTCCACGCTGGCTGGATGGGCCAGGACCTTGTTCTCGCTCACCAGCGACGCGGCGGTGTACTGGGCTATCATGAAGCCGGAGTTCAGCCCCGGGTCCGGTGAGAGGAAGGCGGGCAGTCCGCTGAGGTCCGGGTTGAGAAGACGTTCGGTCCTTCTCTCAGATATGTCGGCCAGTTCCGCGGCCGCGACCGCGAGGTGGTCCGCGGCCAGGGCGACCGGCTGGCCGTGGAAATTCCCTCCGCTCACGTATGTTCCGTCCCGCATGAGAAGAGGATTATCGGTTACGGAGCCCAGCTCCACGGACAGGACCGACCCTATGTAGCGAAGAGCATCCCGGCTGGCTCCGTGTACCTGGGGGACACACCGGAGGGAGTAGGCGTCCTGAACCTTGTCACAGGCCTTGTGCGATACCAGTATCTCACTGTCCATTACCAGTTCACGCAGGTTATTCGCGGTCTCTACAGCTCCGGGATGGGGCCTTAGGCCAATAAGCTCCTCGTTGAAGGGTCGGGTGGTGCCCAGAAGGACCTCCAGAGACATCGCAGCAGCGGTATCCGCGGCGTCCGCCAGTCTCAGCGCCTGTATGTACGCCATCGCGGTCAGGGCCGTCATTGTCTGTGTACCGTTTATCAGGGCCAGGCCCTCCTTGGCCCCCAGGACCACCGGAACCAGGCCCAGCTCCTCCAGGGCCTCCTCTCCGGAGATGATCTCCCCGTTGCTTACGCAATTTCCCCGGCCTATGAGGGGGAGACTGAGATGCGCGAGGGGAGCAAGGTCGCCGGATGCGCCCAGGGAGCCCTTGAGGGGAACAGCGGGATACACATCACTGTTCAGGATGGCCAGCATCTGGTCGAGGGTCTGCTCCCTTATTCCAGATCTGCCCCGTGCCAGGGAAGCTATTCGAAGGAACATCATCACCCTTGTAAGGTCGCGTGAACAGAGGGGTCCGGTTCCACAGGCATGGCTCAGCAGAAGGTTTCTCTGGAGAACGTCCAGGTTGTCCCTGCTGACGATGGTGTTGGCCAGTCTGCCGAATCCCGTATTGACCCCGTAAACGGGTCTTCCGCTTTCTGCGATCTCCTCGGTAACCCGTCTGGATTCTCTCACCGCGGCCCTGGCTTCGTCGGACAGGGACGCCAGGGCACCGCCGGCTACCGCCGAAACCTGCTCCAGGTCGGTTCCTCTGCTGCCTATGATAACTCTGTTCATCTGTACTCCACTGCTGGTGTGATGCAGGCCGGTCCCGAAAGATAAATATAACTGAAATGCTATTGCGGACACATTCAGGTTGATCCGTTGTGCCATTCTGACTCACGATTCCTGCAATATTCCATCATGCAATTGCCCGCCTCAGCCTGATGACTACATATAAGTGTGCGCCGCACGTTCTTCTGCCGCCGTTTCGAATACGGAAAGTCGGTTGGCACTTACCTTGCTTTACTTATGTGTGCGTATTTTTTGAATATCAACCGAACCCTAGAAAGTTCAGAAAGAAGGGAGAATGCAGATGGGTGAAAGCACAATTCGCCCGCTCTTTGACCGTGTTCTGATAAAGCGGGAAGAGCCGAGAGAAGTCGTGAAAGGCGGGATAGTGATCCCCGATACGGCCAAGGAAAAGCCTCTCGAGGGCGTAGTTGAAGCCGTAGGCGAGGGGAAGAGGAGCGAAGACGGGAACAGCTTCATAGCTCCGGTGGTCAAGAAGGGTGATCGTGTCCTGATAGGCAAGTACTCCGGTACTGACGTAAAGGTACTGGATGACGAGTTCGTTATAGTGCGGGAGGATGACATCCTCGCCGTACTCGAAAAGTGATCGGGAGGTAACAGGGTATGCCAGCAAAGGAACTCAAGTTCGACCAGAGCGCAAGGCACGCCATTCTTGCCGGAGTAGAGAAGCTTTCCAGGGCGGTCAAGGTTACACTTGGTCCCAAGGGGAGGAACGTCGTTCTGGAGAAGAAGTGGGGCAGCCCCACCATCACCAAGGACGGTGTGACCGTCGCCAAGGAGATAGAACTTCCGGACGCGTTTGAGAATATAGGCGCGCAGCTCATTCGTGAAGTAGCCAGCAAGACCAGCGACGTGGCCGGGGACGGAACCACCACCGCCACCCTCCTGGCCGAGGCCATATACCGCGAGGGTCTCAAGAACGTCACCGCCGGCGCCAATCCTATGGCTCTTAAGAGAGGCATCGAGGCGGCCGTCAAGGCGGTAGTGGAAGAGATGAAGAAACTCTCGAGGGATGTTTCCGGCAAGGAGAACATCCGCCAGGTTGCCGCCATCTCCGCCAACAATGACGGGGAGATCGGCGACATAATAGCCGAGGCCATGGACAAGGCCGGCAAGGACGGCACCATATCCGTGGAGGAAGCAAAGTCCATGGAGACAACCCTGGACGTTGTCGAGGGTATGCAGTTCGACAGGGGATACCTCTCCCCCTACTTCGTTACCGACGCCGAGAACATGGAGGTTGTGCTGGAAAAGCCGTACATCCTCATCCATGAGAAGAAGATAGCCAACATGAAGGACCTTCTTCCTGTTCTCGAGAAGGTGGCACAGCTCAGCAAGCCCCTGCTCATAATAGCCGAGGATATCGAGGGCGAAGCCCTGGCGACGCTTGTGGTCAACAAGATGAGGGGAATGCTGCAGGTGGCCGCGGTAAAGGCTCCCGGTTACGGGGACCGCAGAAAGGCCATGCTGGGCGACATAGCGGTTCTCACCGGCGGAAGGGCCATAACCGAGGACCTGGGGATCAAACTGGAGAACATAACCCTGGATGACCTGGGAACGGCCGGAAACGTACGTATCGATAAGGACAACACGATCATCGTCGATGGCGGAGGCGACACTTCCGATATCCAGGGCAGGATCGGACAGATACGCAAGCAGATCGAGGACACCACCTCCGATTACGACCGGGAGAAGCTCCAGGAAAGGCTGGCCAAGCTGGCCGGCGGCGTCGCGAGGATCAACGTCGGAGCGGCCACCGAGACCGAGATGAAGGAGAGGAAGGCCAGGGTGGAGGACGCCCTTCACGCCACGCGGGCAGCGGTGGAAGAGGGTATAGTACCCGGCGGCGGAACTGCGCTGCTGCGCTGCGAGAAGGCCCTCCTCGACCTCAAGCTGGAAGGCGATGAGGCGGTGGGAGTCGAGATAGTCGGAAGGACCCTTTCCGAGCCGCTGAGGCAGCTGGCCCTGAACGCGGGCCTCGAGGGCGCCATAGTGGTGGAGAAGGTCCGCGGCCTGGAGAAGGACCACGGCCTGAACATTCAGACCAACGAGTACGGCAACATGTTCGACGAGGGAGTGGTGGATCCCACCATGGTCACCAGGACAGCCCTTCAGAACGCCGCCAGTATCTCCAGCCTCCTTCTCACCACCGAGTGCATAATCACCGAGATACCCGAGCCTGAGGAACCCGCTCCTGGTGGCGGCGCAGGCGGAATGGGCGGAATGGGCGGAATGTACTAGTCCCCCGTTCCATCGCGGACGAGAAAGCCCCGTGCCGTCCGGCCCGGGGCTTTCCGTTTCTACTGTTTTGTTATTCCGGGGGTACCAGGTTGATGGGAACCGACATGGGAATATTGGCCGTCTGCTCGCTGGAGGGACCGAAATTAAGCGACTGCACCGCGGCCCGCACGGCGGGTTCCAGTGCGGCGAGGCTGCCCCCCGCGGATACGCTCACTCCGGACACCGTACCGCCGGGAGTGATGGAGAAATTCACGTTTATGGTCCCTCCTGCGGATGGGTCGCTCCTTAGAAGATCTTCGTAGGCTCTTTTTACCCTCATGTTTATCATGTTGATCTTACGGCGGATATCCGTCATGGTACGACCCTGTACGCCTATCTCGGTGCTGGAGGAATGGGTGGAGAAGGATACTTCCGCGGCCCTGTGGACCGCCTCCACCTCACTGGATGATACCCCCTCGATGCTGGAGCTGGGGCCGCCCCCCTCACCCACAAGCCCGCTGATGCCGCCGGAACCGCCGCCCATGGCTCCCGCCACTGCTTCTCCTCCGCCGCCTGAAACAAGTCCCGCCCCGCTGGCTGCGGCGGACTGCAGGTCACTGGCTATTCCGGCGGAACCTCCTCCGGCGCCGGTGCCGTAGGCGGCGAACCCTATGCTCTGCAGAACAGCCTCTCCCGCCGCCTGACCATCGGTTGTGCCTCCGCCGGTGCCTCCTCCGCTGCCGGCCTGACCTCCACCGCCTTCGCCTACCGCCACGGTCTCCTCTCCCATATCCATATCGCTGACGATCTCCTCGCCGATGCCCTGACTCTGTCGCGTCTGGCTGGCCAGGGTGGCGACCCTTGCGGTGGGGGCGCTGCGAAGCCTCTGTTCCTTGGTTTCGTGCACTACGGTTACGAACCTGTCGAACACGGCGCCGGTGAGAAGGGCCAGTGCCAGTCCGAGTCCGAGAATGATGGAAATCCGGCTGGATTCATCGGAGCTGCCCTTCATGGCTATTTCCTCGTGCGGCCTGGTGGCGAAGTTCTTCCAGTCGTACTCCGGAGCCACGTACTTCTGTCTGGGCATCTCCGGGAGCACCGCCTGCTTCTCCTCCGGCGGAGGGGGAGGCACGAAGCTGAAGAATACCTCCTTGGTTCCCAGCGTGAATACTCCGCTCACGTTCTTGTCAAAGATCCATACGTAGGGGTCACCGGGATTTTCCTGCTGCATGAGGTTGCGCTCGATGAGAGTATCGAAGGGGATGACGTTTCCCTTTACCTCCACGCCGCCCTTGATGCCGGGTATGAGCCTCATCATGTACTTGTCATCGCGGGGCTCCAGGAGGGTATGAATTCGGGGAAGGCCGATGTTCATGCCGGTAACTGTATTGTAATCCGCCTCGCCCACCGTCACCAGGCCGGCATTGGGTATGATCTCCGATTTACCTTCGGGTCCGTCCACCACTATCTTCAGGACCCTGTCATCCTTTTCTCTCTTCTCCGGCTCATCCGCCCTGTCCTTCTTCTGCTTCCTGTCCTTCTTCTCCTGCGGGCCGCTGCCGGCAGGGGGAGGCTCGATGAAACCGAAATGGATAGCGAAATCCCCCGCGAATACCTGTCCCTGGTCAAGATATTTAATATTAAGAAGATAGAAGTCCTCGGGATCCAGCGGGAATATTCCCAGGTCCCTGAGGTCCGAGAACTTCAGCGTTGTGCCATCGCTCGACTCGATGACGGCGTCCATGTTCTTCGAGAGGCGCAGAAGCCAGGTCTCCGAATCCTCTCCGGGAGCCAGGAGGATCATGCTCTCCGGCAGTTCGGAGCCCTCTATCACCACGTTGTTGTTGTAGCCGGTTCCCATTCTGACCGGTTCCCTGCCCGGTATCAGCTTGTTCACCACCTTGCCGTCGCGCATGATGGCGAGGGCCAGGACCTTTCCGCTGCTGCCGCCCTCGGGACTCATTCCGAATCGCCGCCTTCCACTTTGATAACCGTCAGGTTCTGGCTGGAGTAACCGGCCGCGGCGCAGCTGCTCATGACCCTCTGCAGAAGTATGGCCGGTATGGCCACGTCACCCTGGATGTTGATCCTCATATCCTCCTCATCCATGGTACCCCGCATCTGCCTGGTATATTCCAGGTGGTCGGAAAGCCTCTCCACCAGTATGGGAATGGGGTTCCCCTGGCTGAGCAGTTCTTCGTCCACCGATACTACGGGCTCGCCGTCAACAACTATCGCATCACCGGTGACCAGTATCTCGAGGTTCAGCTCCACCGTCCTCTCGGACCTGGAATGTGGAAGCGTCAGAGCGTCACTTACCGTAACGATCTGTCCTTCCGCGCTGTAGCTCTTGATAAGGAACACCACCAGGATGGTGAACATGTCGATCATGGAGGTCAGGTTCAGGGATACTTTCTTGTCCTTCCCTCTGACCATCGCCTTGCTCTTCTTGTATCCCAGCAGGAGGGGCAGATGTCTTTTGGACGGGGCGCTGCTCATGCTCTACTCACCTCCGGAAGCCGCCGCCGCCGCATCCAGCTGCCTCTGCAGCACGCTGTAGGCGGCAACCTGCAGGCCGGGCTGGTCGAATCCGTGGTCGGCGCACACGTCTATGGCCATGACTATGTTGTCATACCTGATATTGTCCTCGGTCAGTATGGTTATCTTATGGACCGGTATGGAGGAGAACTCCTCGTCCAGCTCCCCCCTGAAATTCTCCAGCGCCAGGGAGAGGGCGTCGAAATCGTAGGTATCCACCAGCTCCCCGTCCCTCATCTCCCGGGTCACATCACTGACGGGTCTGGTACCGAACACTGTGCCCAGGAACATCTGCTCCCTGGTTATGATGACCTTGGGCTGAAGCTGCTGCTCCTCCGACTGGGCAAGGCTGGTGGTTCCCGCTCCGGAGGCGCTTATCCCCTCGGTAGGGGCCATCTCTATTATGGATATCTCCAGAAAGGAGGCGCTCAGGAGCAGGAAGGGTATTATCACGCAGAACAGGTTCATCACCGGAAGGAGATCGATCTCCGGCGTGTGCCTTATCCTGTGACTCCTTCCGGATGCCGGTTTCGCCATCAGGCTTCCTTCCTGGCCTGGGCCAGCATATTGATCACCATTACCGAGTACCTGTCGATGTCATCAACAAGGCTGTCCGTCTTGGCTGTAAGGAACGAGTGGGCTATCAGCAGGGGAATGGCGGAGATAAGGCCGAACGCGGTGGTACTCATTGCCATGGAGATTCCGTTGGCCAGCATGACGCTCTTCTCCGCCGGGTCCGCGGCGCCCACGGCTTCAAATGCCGCGATAAGTCCGAATATGGTTCCCAGCAGTCCCACCATGGTTGATACGTTTGCAAGCATGGCCAGGTAACCGGTCCTGGCGTTCAGGCGGGGAAGCTCCGCCAGGGCCATCTCGTCCACTGCGTTCTGAATGTCACGTTCCGTATTCCTGTAGTTCCGAAGAGCGGCCTCGATTATTCGAGCCAGGGGAGCGCTCTTGTCGGCGCAGGATGCTATGGCGCCCTCGATGCTTCCCTTTCTTATGAGCTCGGCTATTCTGCCCATGAACTTCTCGGGCTTCATGTCCGCTACGGTGAACAGGAATATGAAACGCTCCACGGCTATGGCTATTCCGGCTGCCAGGAATACAAGGATGGCCCACATGGCGGGTCCGCCGTCCCGGAAGAACTGAGCGATGTCCGAGAACAGTCCCCCCTCTTCCACCTCTTCGTATTCCTCATCCTCCGCACCCTGAGCGGTACCCGGTACTGCAGCAGGTTCCTCCGGTCCCGGCGCAGATGTTTCCCCGGCCGCTGCTATGGAATCAACCGCGGCGGAGTCGGCAGCAACGGTGTCCGCCGGCGCCTCCTCAGCCTGCTGCGCGGCTGCGACCCCGCATGTCAGAGCGATGGCAGCGGCCAGCAGGATCGGAAGTGTGAACCTCTTCATGTACGATCTCCTCTCGACTGGAAGTCCGGTTTCAGTTTCCCACCAGATCAAGTATAAGGTTTCCCACAAGGTCAAGGCCGGCGGCCACGCCGAACACCAGTCCCTGTTCTTCGTCACCCTGATAATATCTATATCCGGAAAGACCTCCAAGTATGGCTACGGAACCGTAGCGGATCCAGGCGGGCAGGACTATCATCTCCCGTGCCGCTCCGATGCTGGGATCCTCACTGAAGGCGCCGGGATAGACCGGCCTTATGACGTCCTCTATGAAGCTGCGCTCTATGAGGACGTTACTGAGGCTGGGTGTTGTCTTGAGCATCATGAAAAGCGCCTGGGGCGTCCTCAGTTCCCCCCTTATGGTTATCTCGTCCAGCACCAGCCTGCCGCCTTCCCATTCGGCTCCATCCCCCTCCTGCCCGGCGGCCGGGCCGGAGAGAACAAGGCAGATCATCATCAGGACCGGGGCCGGCGGAAAGTTGAGCTTTCCCCGGCGGCGTTTCCGGAAATCTTTCAGAACGGCCACAGGAAACACCCTCCTCCCTCTTCTTCAGCTTCGTGGGATTCCGGTTCCATGGCGGGTGTCTCCACCTCTCCGGATTCTGAGGTCTGTCCGTCCAGCGGAGTTTCCTCCTCCTGTTCGCCGGTCAGGTCTTCTTCCGGCTGGGTTCCGGCGGAGTCCGGAACCGCGGCTGTATCAGCAGCGGCGGTAGCATAGCCTATATTCGCGCTGGTCCCCGGCAGCAGCAGGTCCAGGTTTACCGCTATGGAATCGGTGTACTCCGTCCTTACTCCGTTGGTCACCGCCAGCTGAAGCCCGTTCTCGTAGGTCGAGACCGCCCGCTGGATGTAATCGTCGTAGACAACCATCAGAGTATTGTAGAAATCTTCCTCGTCCTCCTCCGAATATCCTTCGGGGGGGTCCATGAAACCAACCGAGTTCGCGAAATCCTCCTGCAGCTTTCCTATCCGCAGAACCGCCCTGAAGACGTAATCGTCATCAAGGTATGAGAAGGTTCGGTTGTAGCCGGCGACGGCCGTGTTGAAGAGCTGGGTCTTGTACTCCACGTTCCCGGTATTGACGGGAGTGAGCGCGTAATAGTCCTTCGCTGATATTTCCCCTATATGGTAGGCCGACATGGCGGGGTACCTTATTCTTCCGTCCCTGTACTGGTCGTAGACCGTCATGCAGTTCTCGAAATCGCTCCTGGCCGCGGTCAGGCTGCCCCTCTCGTAATTGTACCTGCCCACCTTGGCGTAGGCTTCGGCAACGGCTGCGGCGGTTCCCGTCCCCTGTTCGGCGATCTGGCGGTAGACGTCAATTGCCATCTCCCGGCTGCCGGCTTCCTCGTAGGACCTGGCCGCGCTGGTCAGGGCGGCGCTCATGTCCGGAGCGTCCGGGTACTTGTTGTAGGCCTCCAGATAAAGCTGGGCCGCCCTGGTGTACTGCTGGTCCTCCCTGAGAAGGTAAGCCGCTCTGAGGAGCCCTGAGGGTGCGTTCTGGTAGTCGGGGTAATCCATGGCCAGCTCCTGGAAGAGCCTTACGGCGTCGTTTATGGAACCGGCCTTGCCGTAGGTCTCCGCTGCATCGTACATGGCAACGGGGGCGACTTCGGTACCGGCGTGCTCCATTGCGGTCCGCTCCCATCGCATGGCGGCGTTCATCAGACTTTCCACATCCTCGCTCTCCGCCAGTGTAGCGGCGTCATTGTATGCAGATGAGGCGGCCAGGTACTCGATATCGCCACCCAGATCCTCCCCGCTCACCGTAGCCGCGTCCGCGGCCAGGCCGTACCATTCCTCCGCCTGTGAATACATCTCCTCCTGCTGGTAGGAATCGGCTATGAACTTGGCTGCGCGGGCTTCGTACCCGGAGCCCCCGTGTTCTTCGTAGATGAGCCTGAACAGCTCCCTGGCGGTCTCGAAATCACCCGCGTTGTAGAACTTGGGCGCGGAAGCCCACAGGAAGAAGGAAACATTATCCCCCTCGGGATATAGATCGTTGTAGGTAAGGGCGGTCTCCCGGAGCTTCTCCCTGAGAGACGTGCTATCCGCTACCGCCATCTCCTCGTAGGCTATCAGGTATGACGAGAAAGCGTTGTTCAGCGCGTCCTCCTGCCTCTGGAACGAACTGCTGTCCATGGCCACATCGTAGTAGACGTCCCCGGCGGTGAGGTACTGTTCGGTATGGTAATACGCGTCTCCCAGGTAGAACCGGTACTCGTAGTTCCTGGGTGAGGAGGGGAACTGCTGGAGATAGTTCTCTATTCTGGCTATCAGGGTCTCGTTGGTCTGCCTGAATGCGAAGGGGTCCTCCCTGGTGGCTACGGTCCTCTCGAGATAGTACTGTATGGACTCCTCGAAGGAGGAGCCCCTGAGGGAGTCCGCCAGCGCCAGGGCGGAGCTGTCGCCCACCATGTCGAACCAGCGGCTGTCCCGGCTGTATTCGGCTATCAGCCTGTCCCTGGCTTCAGCCGCCTGCGCCTGGTCTCCCAGTTCCTCGTATGCCCGGGCTATCCTCAGCTGGTACAGAGGAGCCTCGGGACTGTAGGGGGTCCTTCGGAGCAGCGCATTGTATGCCTGGATCGATGTATCCCAGTTGGTCATCTCCGATGATATCTCCGCCATCTTCTTCAGTACGCTGACCGTGGTTACCGAGTCGCCGAAATCCTCGAGGAACGTTACGGCCTGGTCCACTGCCCGGGGGGACATGTCGTGCATCTCGAGAAAGTCGTAGGCCATGTACTCCCGCGATTCATTCAGTATCCTTATGTCACCCCTTCTGCTTATACCCAGGCTGTCGATGGCCATGTTGTCCTCCAGCAGGTAGGTGAAGGCGGCGATGGACCTGCTGAACTCCTTCTTCAGGTAGAGGGTCCACCCGAGCTTGTACAGACCGTGCTGGAAAAGGTTGGGGCTGGCGCCGGGGTAGTCAAGGATGCTCTCGAAATAGACCAGGGCGGAATCGTAGGCCAGGATATCGAAGTAGTAGTTGCCCACTCTCAGGTTGCATTCGGCCGCCAGGTCGCTCTGTGGATGGTCCCGAAGAAGCCTCTTGTAATTATTCACCGCGCTCTCGAAATCCATCATTGACTCCAGACAGTAGCCCATTGAATAGAGAGCCACGTCCTCCACCTCGCTGTCCGGGTGATCGGTGAGGATCTTCTCGTACAGTTCGATGGACCTTGAATAGTCCTCCGGAATGTATTCCCCGGGATCGGCTGTGGCCTGTCTCTGACTGTGCTGCAGGTTGTCTATGTCGTAGTAGAGCTGAGCCAGACGCACAAGAACGTCGGCGGAGAACCGCGAATCGGGATAACTGGCCAGGTAGTCCTCGAAGTGGCCTGCGATTTCCACCGCGGCTTCGTCTATCCTTTGATTGAGATCCGCTATCTCCCGGGTCCTCATGGAGTCCAGGGCCAGGGCCCTGGAGGTGTCGCCCTCGGCCATGGACTCCTCCGAGGCGTTTCTGTAGTAGGCTCCGAGGTACTGGATGGAGTCCCTCATGAGCTCTCGCTCCATGAAGGTTGCCACCGCGATCCCGTACTGGGTTTCCTGAATCCAGTCGTGCTGGGCGGTCATGCCGCCCTCGAACTTCGAGGCCAGGTCCTGAAGGGCGAGCCTTATGCGCTCGACCTCGTTCTCCACCCTGGCAAGGTCCCGCCTGTCCTGCTCGGAACCTGTCATCTCCGTCATGTCACGGAGTTCGCCTACGGCCAGGGTGAGGACCTCCGCTTCGCTGCGGCTGTCCTGGATAAGCCTTCTGAGCTCCTGCTCCATGGTCTCGGTATCCATCTCCATGGGCAGGGAAAGGACCGTCTCCAGATAACCTATCTCGCTGAACAGGCTTCTGAGGGCCACCTCCTCCTGCTCTATCAGTTCCACCAGCTCCATGTCACCCTGAGTGTAGGCCTCCTCCTTCAGCTCGGAAAGTCCCAGTCGAATTCTGTCCAACCGTTCTCTCTCGAGTTCGAATTCCTCCCGGGCCAGGGTCTGGCCGGTCAGGAACAGATCGTAGTAGTCCTGGGAGCCGCCACGGTCCCGCAGAAGCGATTCGTACATCCTGATGGCAAGGTCGATATTCTCCGTTCCCAGGGCGCAGTTGGCCTGGGCCAGCTCGAACTCCGAGACAAGCTCGGAATTGGGAACCTCCCCCTTGACCGTTTCAGCCAGTCCGTACGCTTCCCGGTACCTCTCCAGGCGCATCAGGGTCCATACCTTGCCCAGCATCGCCACGTCGTAGTAGGGACTGAAGGGGGACACCCTGGAGTAATAATCGATGGCGGCCTGAAAATCCTCCCGGTCCTCCACCATTATCTGGGCCAGAGCTATGCGCGCCCTGTCCGCCAGCTCGGTATCGGAAGAAGATGGACCGGCTTCATCAATTATGGTCTGAAGTTCCAGTATGGCCGCCTCAATGTTCTCTTCCTCCACGTACGATACGGCGCTGAGGTAGTCGGACAGGACGGAATATTCGCCCGACCGGGAAACACTCTGGTAGAAGACCCTGGAACCGGCGAAATCACCCTGGTTGTACGTGGAGAGGCCGGCGGCGATGTAGGCCAGGTCCATGAACTCGTAGGAGGGAGAGGCCTGCTTCAGACTCTGAAAGTATTCCAGCGCCCCTTCGTAGTCCTGCAGCTCGAATGAAATGAGTTCCAGCCTGAACAGGGCGTCAGGGTAGTATGCTGAGCCGGGAAAATTCTCGATGACCGACCTGTAGGCGTCCCTGGCCCAGACTATGGAGCCGGTGTTGTAGAGTTCCTCTCCCAGAAGGTAGGCGCTTTCGGCGCTGGAGAGTATGGCATGCTGCCTGCGAAGCTGCACCAGCTCCGACAGTATCCTCTCCAGCCGCTCCTCTTCCCTTGCTATCTGAGTTTCCAGCTCCGCCAGTTCGATGGCGGAACTCTCCAGAAGATCATCGATGACGCCGGAAGTATCCCGGCCGGCCGGGCGGGCGGCCGGGACATCATCAGCCTGGGAATAGGCTGTGGAGCATATTGCCAGGGATGCGAGAAGAAGGAGAAAATATCTCATACGCCGGGCCGTCTTCTAGCGTTCCTCGAGAAGGTCCCGGAGTCTCTGCAGCTCGGCTTCAGCGGACCTTCTTCGGGCTTCCAGCTCTTCCAGCCTCGCCCTGGCCCTCTCTATCCGCTGCTGCTCCCGCTCAAGTACCAGCTGACGAGCGCCGAAGATGGGACCGATGGTGGTCTGTATGCCTATGGAAACCTTGGAGTTCTGCATCACGTCCATCTTGTTCTGGTTCTCCGGAGGGAATATGGTCTGCTCCAGTTCCGCCCAGGCCATCTGGAGGGTTATATAGTCGTTCATCTCGTAGGAAGCCCCCAGGTTCAGGTCCCGTCCGTCCTGCTCCAGCGCTACGGTGAAAGGCTCTGAAGGCCTGTAGACCACCGAACCGAACAGACCGTTGGCGATGGAGCTGCCCACTCCCAGTGCGCCACTGTCTATAACACCCACGAACCTGCCGATGCCGATACCCAGGTTCACCGTGGCCGGAATACCCATGAGGTAGCTCAGATCCTTGGAGAGAACGGCGTAGGCGGACCAGTTCTGGGCATGGTCGTACTGGTAGTACTCCTCCCCACCGTTGGAATCCACCTTGAAGCAGTCAACGTATTCCTCGCCGCTTATGTTCTCGATGCCTATGGCGAAGGCGGGAACGGTAATGCCCTCGAAGAGAACGGCCACTTTGGCGTTCCCCACCACTCCTCCGTCCCCCAGGTACGAGATTCCCAGCTGACCGTACCGGAAAAGACCGACGTCGAGATGGCCGGTAATCATGAACTCACTGTTCGAAGAACCTGTCGAATCCTCCACTGTATAGGCGGAAAAACCGAGTTCCGTCTCTATCTCCGTATGCTGCAGAACGTAGGCGTCGGGGGTATCGAGAACTCCCGAGCGCGAGAAAGGCAGCGATCCCGCCAGCGCCGCGGCGTTAAAGACCGTAAGGAGAACAAGAATCCTGAATTTCATATCAATCAACTCCCCGTATGCAGATATTTCATCGAACTCGTAATATCCATAATCATCTATTGCCTGTTAAGTATTCGACCGCGGGGTTGCCGAGTCAACCTCAGGTCATTAATCTATATTCCTATTATGCAAACAAAGAAAACTGAGTATAGTTCCTTTGAAACATTATTATTATAATAGTGATTGATCTGAACAATAGCAATCACGCGGGGAGTTCATTTGTTAATTCAAGCATTAATGCTGTCAACCTGTATCCTGCAACTGCCTGAATGGGAAACCGACATGGAGTATTTTCCCTTCAGCAGCCCCCTCCTAGCCGAGAACGGCATCGGGTCGATGAATATCTTCATCGCAATGGGCGACCACGGACTGGGAGGATGGACAGGCACGGGAGAAGCGCTGGATGGATTCCCGGTATCGGTGGACAGGGGGGTTTCCACAAGACCCGCTTCCTATTTCTCACCCGGGAGCGATCGAATGGTGGTGTACGCCGACAATTCCGGATACATCCATATGGTGAACCACAATGGTATCGAACAGACCGGCTGGCCGGTTTTCGCCGGACAGAGGACGGTGACCGGCATATCCGTCGTCAATCTTGACGACGACCAGGTCCCCGAGATAGCCTTCGGCACCGCTGACGGGCGGGTGCATCTGCTTGACCACGGCGGAAGACCCGTCCCCGGATGGCCGGTGCAGCTTCCCGCGAGACTGCAGTGGCAGCCGTCGCAGCTTTCACTGGGCGGCAACTCCGGCCGTGGACTAGTCTGCGCCCTGGTCAGCATGAAGATGTATCTCCTCTCCGCGGACGGGACTGTGCTTCCCGGGTGGCCCATAAACACCGGTTACTCCACCAGCTGTATTCCGGTCACGGCGGACGTGGACGCCGACGGCCTCGGTGACATTCTCTTCTCTACCTACAACGAAAGAGCATACGCCGTAAGCTCCAGCGGCAGGGGAATAGAGGGATGGCCTTTCTTTCTGGACGCCAGGACATCGAGAGGGGCGATGGCCATCGGCCATCTCGACCCCGACACCCGAGGCCTGCAGGTGGCTGTATCCACTGTCGACGGAGGCGTCGTCCTGGTCAACGGGAACGGGACCATAGCCGGCACATGGAGATGGCCGAACTTCACTGCGGGAACGCCCACCTCCCCCATCATAGCCAGAACAAGGAGCGGATCAGGGGTTATAGCGGCATGTGACAGCGGCTACGTTTACGCCTGGAACGCCGACGGCTTCCCCATAGAAGGTTTTCCAGTAGATTTCGGCCAGCCGGTATCCAGAACTCCTGCGGCCGGAGACATCGATGGAGACGGCGACCAGGAACTGGTTGTGCTGGGCAGGTCGGGCAGAATGGCCGCCTACAGGATTTCCACCATCAGCACCTCGGTGGGGTGCTGGCCTCAGATGCTGTGCGATGAATGGAATTCGGGAAGCTATGGAGTGTCCTACCTTCCGGTGACCGTAGTGGGAAGGATAGCCTCCGGCGCCTCCGAGGGTGTAGAAGTTACCTACGAGGTCACCGGACGGAACGTGACCGGCATTTCTCTGGCCTATTCCACAGACGCGGGGTATTCATGGGAGGAAACCGCCAGTTTCCGCGATGACGGCGGCAGGATCATCTGGTTCAGCGACGAGGACCTTCCCGGAGCCGATATCAGGGAATGCGCGCTCAAGATCACACCCTACTGCCCGGACGGCCCCGGGGTCAGCGGAATATCCAACATCTTCCACCTGGACAACAACCGGCCTCCCACCCTTTTCCTGTCCACATTGGAGGAGGAGTCCGACGGCTGGTATCTGGTAAGGTACGCCGTGGAAGACCCGGAGGGAGACGTCATTCAGATCCAGGCGCAGTACTCCCTGGACGGAGGAAGGGCCTGGCGCAACGCCCGGCTGACCGGCAGCACCTTCGGAATACCCCCCTGGTTCTACGGGGAACCCGTCAGATGGAATATTGGCTCCGGACTGGAGATGGGGGATGTTGACGACGTGATCCTGCGTGTACGGGCGGCGGACGCCGACCCGGGTCCATGGAGCGAAGTATCGCTGCGGGAGGGCCTGGACAGACAGCCGCTCACACAGATAATCGTGCCGTCCGAAGAGGTGTCAGGGAGCGTGAAGCTGGGAGTTCGCCTTTCGGACCCCTCCATGGACCCTCTGGACCTTGCATGGCAGTACGCAACCGATTCGGATTCTATCTGGAGGGAGGCCGCCATTTCCGAAAGCTCCGTTCCAGCCGCCGGCAACTACAATTACGAGATGATATGGGAATCCACCGCGGATATTCCGGGGCGCGATCTGCAGGAGGTCCGCTTCAGGGTCGCTCCCGATGACGCGGGATCGATATCTTCTGTAGCTTCGTCCCCGTTCCATGTGGACAACAACGTTCCTCCGACCCTTGACATCATATCCCCGGGGAAATGGGAGCATTTCCGCGGGTCCGTACCAATAACCTTCGACGTTTCCGACCGGGAGGGTGATTCCGTCTCCATGCTCCTGGAATACCGCATATTGGAAACCTCCTCATGGGTTCCCGCAAGGGGGCTCGTCCTCACCGGGTTCTTCCCCCATTCAACCACCAGTTCCAGGGTGGTCTGGAACTCGGCGGAAGACCTTCCCGGCATTCAGCCGCTGGAGATGATGATAAGGCTGGGGGCCACGGACGGGGATACGGTCTTCTCTGAGCCGGTGGGTCCTCTCTCCATCAACAACTCCAGAGTACCTTCCGTAATGCAGGCGGCGGTGAGCAGCGTACTGCACGACCGCGGTCTGGTTACCGTAGCCTACGAGCTGTCGGACCCGGAGGGTCGGAACCTGGACCTCCTGGTCACTTACAGCACGGATGACGGAATGACCTGGAAAGAGGCGTCCGCAACGGGAGACCTTGCCGATATGCGCAGCGACGGGTACCAGGGCTACCTGGAATGGAACTTCGATTCCGATATCGGCAGAAGTCAGGGGCAGGTCCTGCTGAAGCTGACCCCACGGGCCGATAACGTGATGGGAAACCCCAAGATACTCAAGTTGGCGCTGAACTAGCTGCGGAGCGTCCGACCCGGGACTCAGACAGTCAAGTTCCCCATGCCCGATTTGCCTCCGGTGAGCATGCACGTCAGTGGCGCCCGGGCGCGAACGGCGCGAAGCATCCTCCCCGCGAGAGACCTGATGTCCCACTGGGCGTGCTCATCCTCCCTGAGCCTGGAGAAATGATAGAGTTCGCGGCCGTTGATGCCCAGCACCACCCTTCTTCGGTGGGCGTTGGTCAGCATGTAGGGGTAAAGGGTTCCCAGGCTGCCGGAATAATCCTGTGCTGTTTTGACGCCCTGAATAAACTCCTCCTTCAGACCGGCTTCATCGATGCTGGGCGGAACTGTGAATCCCAGTACCGGATCGTACACGGAAACCAGCCTGCTGCACATCCTGTGTCTCTTCAGCTGGGCGTAAGCGCTGGAGGAGACCACAAGCTGGAAGAGGGCGCTGAAGAATTCCCACTGCCTGGGGACGGCGTCATGAATTCCGAGTCCGGCCAGAGCCTCCTCGAACAGTTCCTTCCTGGCTTCCCGGGAGAGTTCCGTCCATTTGCTCCCGGCCTCATCCATGGATACACCGTCCCTCCACTGGAGCAGTAGCTCCCCCGCCCTTGAATCGTCGTGGCATTCCAGGAGGATAACGCTGTCCCGGGGGACCGAGCTTACCGGCGACATCGAATGGGCGAAAGCATCCATGGCCGTGGGCTCCAGGAAGAGGAAGAGGGAGGGGGCCGCCTCCATGGCCAGTTCAAGCAGCCCCGCGGCTATTTCCCTCACCTCGGCGAAGGGGTGGCACGAGAGCCTTCGGACCATGTGCTCCAGCTCCCTGGCATTCAGTGTCATACCCATCTGGCACGGGGTGGAGAGGGGCAGGACGTATCTGGAATCCTCCTTGGCCCTCTCCTTCTCCATTCCCGTTTTCCTCAGCCGGCTGTACAGGCTGTCGTACAGCGCGAAAAGCCGGTGGGCGGCGGCACGGAAGCCCTCCGCTTCCTCCCCGCCCAGCTCCGAGGGCACCACGACGCCCTCATCGATGCGGATGTACCTCTGGGACTTCTCGGTGAAGCTGGCCAGCCTGAAGCTCTGAAGCTCCTCCGCGGCAAGCCGGGACACGTCCAGAATGTCGAAGTTGAACACCGCGTGCTCGGCCACCGAACCGTGGCCGTAATCGAAGACTATCCTCCTGTTGGAGTCCCTGGCCTTCTCCACTTCCCTGCAGGCTTCCTCCCTCAGCAGGTGGATAGGCCTGGGGTCCCTGCTTATCCTGGCGTAGGAGGCGGACAGCGTTTCGGGAGTGTGCCCGTCGTTCTCCACGTCCGTGTTGTATCCAGCCAGATGGATCTTCATGAATCCCCTTCCCGGTAGAATCCGGAGAGCTCCGCGGTAACCACCGCAAGGGGGTGGTCGAACGGGAGCCTTCGGAACATAAGGTATTCCAGCCTGCGGGCCCTTTCCTGCCGGGATGGGAGCGCAAGCGCCTCCATCCACCAGCCCGCCATCCTCTTCAGGTCCCGGGCGTATGGCGCTATCTCCCAGCCGAAGGGAATTACTTCCAGATCGTCAAGCAAAAGGTCCATGAGCCGCGAGATATTGTCCAGCCTGCCCAGCAGGTCCTCACCGGGTCCGGTCTCCATGGCCCGCTTCATGTCATTCAGAAGTATGGCGGTCCGGGGCCCGGGAGACCAGGGCGTGTGGTGAAATCCCCCCAGGACTTCCCATGCCTGTGGAACGCTTCCCAGCTCCGCAGGCAAGGGACAGCTGACGCCCGCGGCCTTCAGCAGGGAATAGACGCCGTAGAGGGCCGCGGGAAAGCACTCGGAAGGATTGAGGAAGTAATCATGACCCGGGGGGGGCCTGCCATCGAGTCCGGCCAGGTATATCCTCCGCAGGCAGTAGTCGTCGGCCAGCAGGTTGTCCCATACGGCGGGCGCTCCTCCCAGGAGTTCGGCGGCTTCCATAAGCGAAGACCCGTCCAGAGTTCTGGAGACCACCTGTCCTCCGGTCCACATCGGCGTCCACTCGGCGGGGGCCTCCTTCCTCCAGGCCGCCAGGTAGTCAGCTCCGTCATACCTCTCCAGAAGCTCGTCGCAGTATACGGTCGGACACAGGAACACCCTGCATTCAATCCCTTCCAGTGCCTTTCGGGCAAACCGCAGCTGACGGATGGCCAGCCCCGCGTCGACCTGTCCGGGAACGTCATCGAAGAGCACGGCGATGCCCGAAGCTCCGGAATCCAGCGCTGTTCTCGCCTTCCTTCTCAGGGAGGGATGCTCAGCCTCCCGAAAGCCCCAGGGGCTTACACCGAAGATGAAATCGACACCCAGGTCGCCCGCCTCCTCCATGTCATCCGCCAGAAGCCGCCAATCCGCCGAAGGATAGTCCTCCCTCCACCCGACCCTGTGGCGGGGGTCGTTCTTCGGGCAGTACATGTACACGGGATTCGCAAGGCCTGACAGGTGGCGCAACAGCAGCTTCCGCCTGCCCCCTTCGAAGGGGCGGCCGTAGAACCCTTCCACAACTCCTCGAACCATTTAGACCCCGTTTTCCTCGTTGACTTCCCACCGTCCTTTTCCTAGCTTTGATACTTGAATCTACAGGAAAATCTCTTTCTCTGAAATACCTTGAAGATAAACGGGAGGATTCGATGCCGGAACAGATAGTGGAAGCCGTCCCCAACATTTCCGAGGGACGGAACAGAGAGCTCATCGATGAAGTTGTCAAGGCGGCGGGTTCGGTCAGCGGCTGCAAGGTGCTGGACGTGGACCCCGGAGCCGCAACCAACAGGACCGTGATAACCATCGCGGGAGAGCCCCGTGCGGTAATGGAGAGCTGCTTTCAGCTGATAGGGAAGGCCGGCCGGCTCATCGACATGAGGGAGCATACCGGCGAGCACCCCAGACACGGGGCGACCGACGTGTGCCCGTTCGTCCCCGTCTCCGGAGTGACCATGGATGACTGCGCCGGGTACGCGAGAGAGCTGGGCCGAAGGGTTGGAGAAGAGCTGGGCATTCCGGTGTACCTCTACGAGAAAGCCGCCACCAGGCCGGAGTGGGAGAAGCTTCCCAACATCCGCAAGGGCGAGTACGAGGCCCTGCACGAAAAACTCGGCACGGATGAGTGGAAGCCGGACTTCGGCCCCAACGAGTGGAACGACAGCGTGGCCAGGACCGGGGTATGCACCATCGGAGCCAGGAATTTCCTCATAGCCTACAACGTGAACCTGAATACGAAAGACCCCGGTGTGGCCAGGGACATCGGCCTTACCATAAGGGACAACGGCAGGTTCCTGCGCAACGACAGATGGAAGTTCGTAAGGGACGAGAACGGCAAGAAGCTCAGGCAGCCGGGAAAGCTCCAGTGCTGCAAGGCCACCGGCTGGTTCATAGAGGAATACCAGACCGCCCAGGTCACCATGAACCTCACCGATATCTCCGTAACTCCACTTCACATGGGCTTCGAGGCGGTAAGGGAGGAGGCGGAAAGGCTGGGAACGAGAGTGACCGGCTCCGAGGTGGTTGGTCTTCTTCCGCTGAGCGCAATGCTGGAGGCCGGAAGGTTCTACATCGAAAGGCAGCACGAGGGCCTGTCCGGCGTGGGCAGACAGGGAAAGACATCAGGTGTCCCCCGGAGCGAACTGATAGAGACGGCCATCAGGTCCATGGGTCTGCGTGACCTCACACCCTTCGACCCGCGGGAGAAGATCATCGAGTTCATGGTGGCGGAGAAGGAAGTCGACCTCTCGGGCATGTCGTGCAGGGATTTCGCAGATGAACTCTCCACCGATTCCCCCGCTCCCGGGGGTGGTTCGGTGGCGGCTCTCATAGGGTCCCTCGGCGCGTCGCTGGACGCCATGGTGGCCAACCTTTCCGTGAAGAAGAGGAAATGCAGGGAACACTGGGAACTGATGAGGGAGCTGGCCCCCAGAGCCCAGGCAATCAAGGATGACCTCCTTGACGCCATCGATGATGATACCGCCGCCTTCAACGCCTGGATGGACGCGGCCAGGCAGGACGGCGACGTGCAGGCCGCGGTTAAGAGGGCAATCGAGGTCCCTCTCACGGTTCTGAAGAAATGTCCCGAAATAATCGAGCTGGCCTCGGAACTGGAGGAAAAGGGTCTGCAGGCATCGGTATCCGACGCGGGAGTAGCCGCCGAGGCTGCCAGGGCGTCCGCGGTGAGCGCCTACTACAACGTTCTGATAAACCTGGGCGATCTGGAGGACCGGGAATACGCGGAAGAGACCGGGAAACAGGCGGAGGAGATCCTTGAAGAAGTACTTTCCGAAGCTGAGGGTGTATTTCAAAGGGTCAGGGAAAAACTAATCGGAAAAATGGAGGGCCGGGACTCTTGGGAAGAATAGAACGGACGCTTTTCAAACCTTTCGATCTTTCGATCGATGATCAGAAGGCCCTGAAGGAGTTCTGCAGGAACGCCAGGGGCGATATCATAAGAATGACAACCCTGGCGGGAAGCGGCCATCCCGGCGGGTCCATGTCCTCGCTGGAGATATTCGCCCTGCTGTGGTCCCAGGCGAACGTCGACCCACACGCCCCTCTCAAGGAGGGCCGCGACAGGATAGTCGTAAGCCACGGGCACACTTCGCCCGGCGTGTACGCCACCCTGGGCAGGCTGGGTTTCTTCGACCTTCGAAGGGCCGTGGTCACCTTCAGGAAGGCCGGAAGCCCGTTCGAGGGCCACATCGAGAGGTCCATTCCCGGTGTCGAGCTTACCACCGGCAACCTGGGCCAGGGCGTGTCCGCCGCCGCCGGCATGGCCCTGGCGGACAGGTGCCGCGGCATTCACAACCGAGTCTGGGTGGTCACCGGCGACGGCGAGCACCAGAAGGGGCAGATAGCCGAAGCGAGAAGGTTCATCAGGAACTTCGGCCTCAACAATATCACCGTGGTGGTGGACTGCAACGGCCTTCAGATATCGGGCCGGACAGACCGGGTCATGTACACCGATATCGCGGCGAACTACAGGGCCGACGGCTGGGACGTGACCGAGGTGGACGGACACAACCTGTCCGCCCTCTACAGGGCCCTTCGCCCCGACAGCTCCTCCCGCGCCCCCAGGCTCGTCCTGGCCATGACGGTGATGGGCAAGGACGTTTCATTCATGGAGAACGACTGCCGCTACCACGGAATGGCCCTGGACTTCCAGGACGCCGGAAAGGCCCTCGAGGAACTGGAGCTGCATGACGACCTGGAGGAGCTGGCGGGTCTGAGGAAGAAGAACTGGAGCGGTTCCGGTGACTTCAACCTTCGGCTGCCCTACGAGATACTGGACCTCGAGGGAACGCCCATCATCTACGACGCGGACCACAGGGGCGACAACCGCGGAGCTTTCGGCGCAGCCCTGATGGACCTGGCCAGGATGAACACGGAGAACCTGCCCCTGGTTTTCGACTGCGACCTGGCGGGGTCGGTGCGGACCGAGGAGTTCGGAGAGGAATACACCGACCATTTCTTCCAGTCGGGAATAATGGAGCACAACACGGCCTCTGTCGCCGGCGGAGCGTCCATAGCCGGTAAGGTGGTCTTCTGGGCGGATTTCGGCGTCTTCGCCGCCGACGAGACCTTCAACCAGCACAGGCTGAACGACATAAACATGACCAACCTGAAGGTGGTGGCCACCCACTGCGGACTGGACGTGGGAATGGACGGCAAGACCCACCACTGCATAAACTATATCAGCCTTATGGGAACGCTTTACCACTGCAACACCGTCGTGCCTGCGGACCCGAACCAGACCGACAGGGTGATAAGGTACGCCGCCACCCATCCCGGCAACTTCTTCATAGCCATGGGAAGGTCAAAGACACCCGTCATAACCGACGGGAACGGAGAACCGTTCTTCGGTAAGGACTACCGGTTCGTATACGGCCTGCACGACCACATCAGGGAAGGCACCGAAGTCGCCATAGTGGCCATGGGGGGAATGGTCTCCAGAGCTCTGGAGGCCAGGGAAATACTGGAGAGTAAAGGGCTGTCCACGGCGGTCTACGGAGTCAGCTGCCCCCTGTGCATCACTCCCAAGCTGCTGGACCGGCTGTCGGACTACAGGCTGGTGGTCACATACGAGGACCACGACCTGGACACCGGACTGGGCTCGAAGATGGCCATCGCCATAGCCTGCTTCCGGAAGTCAATAAACCTCAGGAGGATGGGTATCACCGAGTACGGGGGCTCGGGAAGCCCCGACGACCTGTACAGGATGGCGGGGCTTATGCCGGACCAGGTTGCCGACTACATTCAGACCGAGCTGTAGGGCCCGGAGGCCGAACGGGTACCGCGGTCCGGCACTCCCGCAGTGAGCAGCCACGCTATCCAGCCGAGGAGTATCAGTGCCCTGAGGCCCGGGACTTCGGTCCAGAATCCGTACGCCGGCTTCAGAGGGAGTCCCCAGAGTATTATCGAGATTGTCATCGCGGCGGCGGCGGTCCTTCTGCCTGAGTGCACCTGGTACCACAGCGGCACCAGGAGTATCAGTCCGTAATGGAGCCATACGAAGGGCAGAAGTACCAGAAGGGCCAGAGCGGCCAGCACAAGAAGGTAGTCCCTGTCCGGCCTGAAACCTTTTTTGAACAGGTATCCCAACCGGGAGACCATGGCCAGAACGATGAGCGCTGAGACAGCGGTTACGGCCAGCCGTACGCTCCGGTCGGCCAGGGCCGCTTTCTCCAGCCTGTAATCATGATCCGTTCTCGCCCTCTCCAGGTCCATTCCGGGCGCGAACCATTCGCCGGCAGCCATGCCCGTCGCCCCGGCAATGCTCACGTTGTTCGCACGGTCAACGTTCCAGGTTTTCTCTATGATCCCGATGTTCTCGACGAAGCTTGAGTAAGACCCCGTTCCGTAAACAACCAGGCTGAAAACCGCGAGTAACAGTACAACCGCTCCGAGTGAGCCCCATGTCCTTCTTCCCCTGAGAAAAAGGATGAAGGGTATGAACCCCACTTTCAGAATAAGACAGGCGGATGCCGCCACACCTGCGACAACCCCTCTGTAACTGCGGTACACCAGCACGGAAACGGCCAGAAGCAGCAGTCCGCTGACCTGACCCCAGTAGAGGGAATCGTAGAGTACCGAGGATACCAGAAGGAAGCAGGCGCCCAGGACGGCAAGCAGTATGCGGTCTTTCCCTTCCAGGCGCAGGCAGAGCAGGAAGAGCGCGGCCCAGACTGAAACGATACCGAGACCGGTCCACAGGGTCCTGAAGTAACGATAGGGAATCAATCGCACCGGTTCCAGGAAAAGAAGAAAGGGTGGAGAATACACGTACCCGTAGATATTCTCGTTCTCGAACCCCCTGGCGTGCAGGGAGGCGAGAGCATCATCATCATCGTAGGGATCATTGCCGTCAACGGCGGCGTAGAGCCCGCCAAGATAGGAAACGAGGTCGGTGGGGTACTCCGGTATATCTTCGGGAAGCAGCAGGAGCGTTAGCGCTGCCGCCGCCAGGATAAGGACAAGGACAGGAATGGGACCTCGTACCGAGAAGAGGCGACCGCTGAATTTATCAGGCACGAGTACCCCCTTGCAGATCAAGGATACGGCTGAACATCGTGTTGTATGTTTCGACACCCGAAATGATGTTCCAGTAGCCACGGGCGAACTCCACGCTGTCACGGAGGCCTATCATCGCGGTCCCCCGTGTGAGACGGCTGAAAAGCAGGTGGCGGTAGAGGATGGACTGCCTGACCATGCGAATACAGTTTCCATCCCGCCGCAGGATGGATTTCCTGTCATCGCCCGCGAGGATGCAGTCCGCGGCCATGAAGCCGCTTTCCGCAGCGTACCCTATTCCCTCCCCGGAGATATGGTCCACCAGACCGGCGGCGTCCCCGACCAGGTAGAGATTGTCCCTTCCCAGGTTCCCGTGAAGGACGAGGGATGGCATGCTCGCGCCGCGCAGCTGGTGATTCTCCCTGGAAATGGACAGGGAATCCATGAACTTTCCCAGCGCCTCCACGATATCCTCGGGGGAGGCGGGACTGCCTGCGGCCCCGGCGCCGACGCTGGCCCTGTCTTTCCCCGGAATGACCCAGAGGTATCCGTAGGGCAGATGGCCGAAATGTATCTCTATCCCGTCAGGCTGGCGGTCCATTTCCGAAAGCGGCACGAGGTACTCCAGGCCCATGCCGGTCTTCCTGCTCCTTCTGTCCGATACCAGTTTCCTCACGACGCTTGTGCACCCGTCGGCTCCCACGAGATGCGAGAAGAGCATCTTCTCTCCGGTCGAGGTCACTGCTGACCGGGAATCCACCGATTCCACCTTGACGCCGGTGATTACCTCGGCCCCGGCCGATCGTGCCCTGTCCAGCAGGAAGCTGTCGAACCGCTTCCTGGAGACGACCCTGACGGGATGGGTGGCCGAAGTGTATGTCCTGAGGAATTCCCCGCGATGGAAGAAGGATATCTTCGAATGCTTCCTAAGGGTCAGATCTTCCAGCTCTTCGGCGGATACCATGCCGGATCCGGTGAGAACGGAGCAGGCCCTGCGGCTGAGTATTCCGCCGCAGACCTTGTCCCTGGGGAAATCCTGCTTCTCGACCACGCGACAGGGAATGTGGGCTGAAGCCAGCTTCCAGGCGCAGGAGGAGCCCGCCGGACCGCCGCCCGCCACCAGGGTCAGCGTCCTCATCTCAGCCATTCAGCGATTCCGGCCATCATTCTCCATTCTGGTCCACCGAAGGGCTGCCTCCGGTCAGAAGGAATCCGCCGAGTCGGTTATCTTGACGTCCCGGGCGACTATGTAGGAGGGTACGCTCATCGCCACCGGCGATCTTCTCCCGTAGGTGTTCGACCCGTTCACCGATTCGGCTGCCGACGAGATCACGCTGACATTGCCCAGCACGTTCTGGAAGGAATCCGTCACCCTGGAGGAGAAGATGGGCGAGACTATCTCGCCGTCCTCCACCAGAACGGCGTTGAACCTCGAACTGCCGGTGAATATTCCCTTGCTCCTGCTGGGTATGTTCATGTAGTGAAGAGCCGGAATATACAGCACCCTTCCCATGTCCTTCACCGCTTCCAGGGGGTCTTCGGGACCGAATCCGGTGTCCATCACCAGACTGGGAGAGCCGGTGTCATGGCCTGTGGGCTCCCTGCCGTACCGGGCTGCGGTGGCTGAATCGTACATCAGGTTCAGCATCTCCCCGTCGGCGACCAGGGGAAACATCTGCCGTTTTCGGCCGCTCATGTCGAAGCCGAACATGAAGGTCTTCGGGTTACCCGGGTCGTCCACAAGGGAGATGTTCTCCCCCAGGATCATCTCGCCGGGGCTCATCCTGGCTGTCCAGCTCTGCTTCTCTTCCCAGCTCCTGCCGTTCAGGCCGGTCCAGGCGGCCATGCCGACCATCTCAGAGACTGCAGTGGCGCCGAAGATAACGGTGTACTCCCCCGGCTCCGGCTTGAACCCTTCCGTATTCTCGAAAACCGGAAGAAGCCCGGCGATCTCTTCAACCGTACTGTCCACGGAGAAATCCGACATCCTCCAGCCGGTCTGCTGGTGTATAAGTTCCCATTTAGCCTCGGGATGCTTCAGCACCACGGAGAACAGCTGGTCCGTTCCCCTGTGGTACGCTTCGTTCCGGTCAGCGGTGGTGAGGAGATATACCTCCATGGCTCCGCTGGACCATGAGCCGCTGTAGTTGTACTTCTCGCCCAGTTTCCGAATTATCTCGCCGTAGGCTCCGGCCTTCAGGCTGGGATCCATTTCCGCCAGATCTATGTCGAACTGCGGCTCCTCGCTCACCGTGGCCTCGACCCTGTCGGGGATGGGGTCGTAGGTCTTGGGTGAAGCTACCCTGGCTTTCTCGCAGGCGGCCTCCAGAACACCCCTCACGATATCCGCGTCCCCTATGGCTCCAAGGTAGGTCTGGGTACCCTTTCTCCTGCCGTCGATTACCTCTACGTCCAGTCTCAGCAGATCTTCCGATGTATTCAGTGACACCGAGCTGTTGCCGATCCGCATTAGGTGACTCTTCTCGTGATGCAGCTTGAGGGTGGCCTGGATATCCTTTTCCGCCGCTTCGTCCCTTACCTGCATCAGAATGCTTCTGATGTTCGCGTCCAGCATCGTCTACTTCCTTTCTCCGGTGATCACATCGTCGAACTTGACGACCGGGACCCCGTGTCCGATCTGCATTACCTGGTTGGGTTCACCCTTGCCGCAGTTGTTCACCTGCTCCACCCTCCAGGTGGAACTGTCCCCCACGGCGGACAGGGACCGGTAGAACTCCAGCGTATGACCCTGGTAGGTGGGGTTCCGGAGGACCCTGGTCTTTTCGCCGTCCTTCACTTCCCAGGCTATCTCGCAGCCGAAATGGAAATGCTCCCTGTTGGAGCCTATGGACCAGGATACCGGATTGTCGACAACGATCCCGTCCTCGGTGGAGGCGACGATGTCATCCAGCGTCCCGTCGGTTCCCGGCTGAATGTTGACGTTGGTCATTCTGTCTATGGGAGCCCGGTAGAAAGCGGTGGCCCGGGCGGCGCCGCCGCTCCGGTCGAATACTTCCCTTCCCGCGCGCTGGTTGGCCTCGTTCACCATGGCCCTGGAAGTGAGAGCGTTCACCAGCAGACCCCTGTCTATGAGAAGGTAGTCCCTCTCCGGTGTTCCATCATCGTCGAAGCCGAAGGACCCGGGAGCGTTGGCAATTCCCCCGTAGGAGCTGACCGACAGCTTGTCGCTGCCGTAGCGCAGGGTTCCGATGGAATCCAGGTCGACAAAGCTTCCTCCCGCGTAGGAGAGCTCGTAGCCCAGTATCCTGTCAAGCTCCAGCGGGTGGCCGATGGTCTCGTGGACCTGAAGGTGCGCCTGGCCGGGAAGGAGGATAACGGATCTCCTTCCGTACTCAAGCGGCTGGGCCTTCACGAGCTCTGACAGTTCGGACTTCACCCTGTCCGCGTGGCCTGCGAAGAGTTCCGGGTTTGTCATCATCTCCCAGCCGGCGGTCCCGTCTCCGGTGGTGTAGAGGTTCATGCTTCTTCTCTGCATCTCACCGTCGGAATCCAGCGCCATGGCCATCATCATTCCGAAGACATTCGTCAGGTCCTTCCGTATCTCCGAACCCTCGCTGTTCTGAAAATGAACCTGTCTCTTCATGAAATTGGCGTAGACCATCCTCCTGACCACGAAATCGTCCTTCAGATCTTTGTCCAGCCTGTTCAGGAAGGCAAGCTTGTCCTGAAGGCTAACCGTGAACGGGTCGATCTCCACGGGAGTGCGGTAGCTACCCTTTACCGGGTCCAGGCTTTCCATGGAGAGGGGAACCTGTACCAGTTCCGAGGCGGTCCTGGCGTTCTGGGCCGCCCTGTCGAAACAGGCCCTGAGCACGGAGGGGTCGGACGTGGCGGCGAACCCCCAGGCGCCTTCCCACAGGACCCTTACGCCTATACCGCTCTGGACCGTCGTGTCGTTGGCCTCCAGGTCCCCGTCATAAAGGAGAATGGTCTCGGAGCTGTCCTCCATGTAATACCTGGCGTCAACGTAACCGGCTCCCTCTGACGATATCCTGGCAATGTTCTCAGCGATATCCTTCTGGACTTTCTCAGCATCTGTCATGGAAAAACCCGCCTTACGGTTATATGGTTGGAAAGGATATATGACGAATATAAGGAACTGCGGAAATTAGCAAAATCCGGCCCGTTACATTCCGTTACATTCGGTAAACATTCTGGCAGTTCTTCTCCTGAATACTTAGAATACCGGTAACACCTGAAAACTCAAAACATGGAGGAACCCGTGAAGTACGCATTATTACTGACCGCGGCCGCTCTCATTCTTCAATCGGCGGTTTCCTGCGGAGGCGGGGAGGGCGACGAAGTTGCTGAAGTTCCATCGGAAAACGATGCGGGCTCCCATCTGCAGCTGTCCGTCACGGACACCATAGGGGTGGAGCTCGGGAGCCCGGACTACGTCTTCGGTCACGTTGTCGAAGCCGCCAGGGATTCGAAGGGAAACGTCCTGATACTCGACACATCCACCATGAGCGTGAGGAAATACTCGGAGCAGGGGGAGTTCCTCGCTTCCGCCGGAAGACAGGGAACCGGCCCGGGCGAGTTCCAGATGCCCATGGGACTGACCGTACTGGGAAATAACCTCGTTCTGGTATCCGACATGGGAGCGGGAGCCGTCAGCGTGTTCAGTGATTCACTGCAATGGCGGAAAAACATAACAGGCTTCTTCCCGCGGCCTCCTTTCACCATGACCACCGCCGGGGATTCGGCGTTTGTGGGCATGATGCCCGCCTTCAACAGGGAAGAGGGGCTGAGAGGCTATTCAATAGCAAAACTGGACATGGATTCGGAGCCGTCGGTGGTCTACGCGGAGGAGATGAGACCCTTCGACCCTTCCATGATGGGCCCGCAGTCGGACGACGACCAGCCGGTGTTCACCTCCGACAACACGGGCCGGGTTTTCATAGCCTGGCCCGGAACGGACGCCGTGAGCGTAACCGGGTACCTGGAGGACGGGGAGGAGTATCTCTCCATCGAAGAGAGAATAGAGAGGGTGGAGAAAACTCCGGAGGAGCTGGCCGCCGAGAGGGAGGATTTCCAGGAATTCACCTCCCGCACCGGCAGAAGGATATCAAGGGCCGACGCCTCATTCGACCCGGTCCCCTACCGCCGGGCCGTTTCGGAGCTGGGGGTGGATTCGGATGGAAGGCTCTGGGTGAGACTGGGAACTTACCGGTATCCATTCTGGAACGTATACAGCATGGACGGAGAGCTGCTGTTCACCGCATCGCTGGAGCTGGACGACCCGGACCTGGACGACATGTCCGTCCGCATCACGGAGAACGGCGTGGCGGCGTGGGTGCCCGACCCGGTCACCTGGCCCAGGGTATTCGTGGTGGAGGGGACGTCGGCCCCCTGAGGAGGAGGCTGACCCCCTACAGAAGCTTTGTTTTAGCCGTGGGCCTTGGTACCTTCACCACCAGTATGCGCAGAACGTCTCCGCCGGTGTTGTACCAGCAGTGGGGGATATCCTTCGGACTGTCTATGACCGTGTCCGCCGATACTTCCAGCTTCTCTTCCCCCACTTCAACGGTCCCTTCGCCTTCAAGCACGTAGAAGAAGACGTCCACCGGCGTGATGTGCCTGTGGAGCTGCTC
>JAWOBF010000014.1:0-3842 GCA_046498225.1 Candidatus Aegiribacteria sp. | reverse complement strand
GAAGTTCCCTTATCAGGGCTGACAGAGCCATAACCATCTCGGTGGCCTGGTTGAAATCAGTCATTTATCTCTTCCTGTTGTAACATTCTTTAGAAGCGGAACGATCAAATAGTTTTACTGTGCCGTCAATGAGCCGGTCTGAAGGACAGTCGCCATCTATGTATTCCAGCGCCCGTTCCAGAGCAGCTGTTATCCGGGGTTCCCCGCTCCGGGAACGTTTCCACACCGGATGTCCTTCTCCCCTGAGCTTAATTACAATTCCGCCTGTCTTTCCGGCAAGTTCTTCGGAAGCCTCGGGGGAACATATCCTGTCCTGTTCACCGGTAATATAAGCAAATCTTGTTTTTTGCCACGGGCCGGGGTACTCTTCCGGCCTGAAGCTTTCCAGCCCATTCCTAACACCGGCGGGAAGAAAAAGTTTCAGAAAGAAAGTACCCGCCTTTCCCAGCCTTCCTTCCGCGGAACGAAAAAAATCCGCGTAGCTGCCGTGGGCTATGACACCCGCTACGCCGTGGCCCAGGAGCCCCGCCACTTTGATGGAGGCGGCTCCCCCCATGGAACTGCCGTATATGACGGTCCTGTCCCTCTCATATCCCAGGACCAGCTCCGCGTGAAGCAATGCCCCGGCTATATCGCAGGCTTCAGCCGGTCCTCCCGACGTTACCGGCACAGGATGCCCGTCATGCCCCCTGAGGGGAACAAGAAGAACTGAAAATCCCATACCCGCCAGTATGTCCCCGGGCCGGACCATGGCAACGATATCCTCGTGAAGCCCGTGTACCACCACCGCCAGGCGGCTGCCCCCGCCCCGCAGGTAGCCTCTGATGAGGTATCCGTCCAGAGAATGGAACTCCACCGGTTCCCACGGCCGGCCGGGCGTCAGGCCCGGTGCGGGCTGGCGGTACCGGAAACGGTTGGTAAAGCCTATTATCCCCTGCCTTGAGGCCATTCCTCTGAAGATGGTCCATATAAGCAGGCCGGCGGCGGCTCCTATACCCCACCCGGTGAGCACGTCCAGGGGGTAGTGCACTCCGAGGTACACCCTGCTGAATCCCACCAGGAAAGCGACAAGAGCAGCGAATGGAGCCAGTGGAGGGTAAGCAAGAGAGGTGACGGTAGCCAGGGCGGCGGAGTTTGCCGCATGGGCCGAGGGAAAAGACCTGTTGCCGTACACCTCGCCCCTGTACTCCACAATGTCCGCCGTGGTTTCATCGAAGCAGGGCCTGGGTCTTCCGGTCCATCTCTTGATGTGATAGCTGGTCTGGTCGGATGCCGCCACGGCCAGGATAAGGCAGAGGACCACCACTCTGGGGTTCCTTTTCGCGAAAGCCCTTTTCCACCTGCCCCCTTCGATGGAATTTGGCCTGGTCCTTCCCATCCACAGCAGGACGGCTACACCCGCCAGGAGGAAGGGTATCCAGTTGTCCACATCGGTGAGGACGCGCATCACCAGTGTGAGGAACCTCGAATCGATCCCGTTGACGGCAAAGAAGACCGACCTGTCCCAGCCGGGCCACAGCATCAGCTCGGACCTGAGCCTTCAACACTCCTCCACTGACGGTATTTATCCAGGTCGGTTCCTATGAACTTCACGCAGAGGCTTACCATGAACACGTCATCAATATATCCGATACCCGGTATGAAATCGGGTATCAGGTCGAAGGGATTGGCCAGGTAGAGCATTGTAACAGCAATCGCGGCCAGCGACCTGAAGGGTACGGAGTACCTTCCGGTGACAGCATCCCGCAGCATCCCGTAGAGGTCGCGGATATCGGTCCAGGTTCGGCTGAGAACTTCGGGGACTCCCTTTCTCTCCATTTCGGCGAGCATTTTTCCAGCTCTTCGAAATGCCCTCTTCACCTGTCCCCGGTCAGCCGAAGCCACCCCCTGGTGGAAAATTCTGGCAAGCCTTCTTCTGTCCTGTTCACCCGGTTCCTTCATGAGCATTTCCTTTCCACTTTATAATGCTGAACATATCCATACGCACCGGACCCTGAAAAGTAGGAACTGGCAGGAGGGCCGGAGGAGGTGTTAGTTTAAACCCATGGAATACCTGGTGACGACACCCCCGGTGATAACCCCGTCAGAGCCCCCGTCCGGCGCGTTCCTTCTCGCGGCCGGGCTCCGCGCCAGGGGAGTCGAAGCCGGATTCCTCGACCTGTCACTGGAATTCTTCAGGTTCGTCTTCTCCCGCGCCCCCGCGGGAAGAGGTCATCCGGACGCGGTGGCCGCGCTGGGCCTGCTTACGGAGAACGAATCCTACTCACCGCAGGAGCACCGTACCGCTTCGGGCATGCTCAACTCCGTCCTCAAGCACTATTCCCGCAGCTTCCCCGGCTGGAGAGTAACTCTGATGGACGTCCTGCCGCCGGAACCGGTCCATGCGCCCGGGCGTATAAGAAGGATATGCGAGAAAGGTGAAACCCCGTTCACGGGGTTCTGGAACGAGTTCCTCCTTCCGCGTCTCGAGGAATACCGGCCGCAAACCGTCCTTGTATCCCTGTCCTACCTGTCACAGCTCCCTGCGGGAATAGACCTGAGCATTCTTCTGAAGAACCTGGGCTACAGGGTCGTCTTCGGAGGATCGCTCCTGAACAGCCTTTCCAGGACCGGTGATGGGGCCGGCCTGGTATCGGGAGTGCTTCCGGAGATAGCTTCCGGGGACGGTTCGTCGTTCCCGGGATTCGCCGCGAAAGAACCTCTACTGGCAGAACTGAGATGGCCGGAAATGCCGGAAGGCTGGAATTACATCTCCGGAAGGCCCGTTATACCCTTCGCCCTGTCCACAGGGTGCTACTGGAACAGGTGTCTGTTCTGCCCCGATGCGGGCAGAGGGCTGAAGGTCTTCGGCGGTGAATCGCTCAGGGGGTTCCTCGAATCAATTCCCGATGAGATAATGCGGGCCCGTCCGGTTATCCACTTCCTGGATTCCGCCGTGCCGAGAAAACCTCTGAAGGACGCTCTTCCCATCCTCAAAGACCGGAACTTGGGATTCTACACTTTCGCCAGGCCCGAGCCCTGGGTGGCCGATATGGCGGATGAGCTTCGGGAGCACGGCTGCATGATGCTCCAGCTGGGAGTGGAGAGCGGAAGCCGGAGGCTTCTTGACCTCTACCAGAAGGGGATTACGCCTGAAATCTCCCTCGAGGCCATCGTAAAATGCGCGGGGGCCGGCATTCGCACTTACGTCTACATGCTGCTGGGCCTTCCCGGTGAGACCGAGGAGGATGTACTGGCATCAATGGAACTCCTGCGGAAGGCCGGAACATCGGTGGATTTCATCAATTTCTCCATCTTCAACCTTCCCGAGTACTGTGAATTGAGAGAGAGAGCCTCCCGGTTCGGCATACAGCTGCTGGAACCGGATGCGACGGAGGACTGCATAAGGCTTTACAGGCCGTTCCTGCATGAAGGCGTCAATCCCAGGCTCGCTGCCCGGCAGAGCATCTCCAGGCGGTTCCCGAAAATCCCCTCCGTGCAGGATGCTCTCAGAAGAACCCCCAAATGGTTCAGGACATCGCACTTCCCCCTCATCGAGATACCGGGACGGACTTAACAGATACAGATCGTTCCGTTCTCCGGAGGAGACATGGATATTAGGCAGCCTTCACCTGTTTACGGAGGATCTTCGATTTGATATGTACTGACTTCCAGTGAGTGTGTGTCAAGTGAGTGTTTTCTCTAACAACATGAAAGGACTCTGGAATGATTGCAATCCTTCTTGCTGTTCCCATACTTTTCGGAGTATCAGCTGATTTCTCCGATCAGTATTCTGTGCAAGGCCTGAGTCTCTATGAGACCGATGGTATTGTTAACTCCTATCCCGCGCCCACTTCGCCGAT
>JAWOBF010000072.1:0-6685 GCA_046498225.1 Candidatus Aegiribacteria sp. | reverse complement strand
CACCGTGCCGTCCGACTCGATGTACGCCAGGGCCCTCTCACCGTCCAGCTTCCTCTCGTAGACCCAGTTATCATCGGAAAAGGGGTCATGGGTGAGCTTGGCCAGCATCGGGTCCAGCCAGTCAGGCATGGAAACCTTTTCCGCCCGGCTCAGCTCCTCCTCCTGCAGTTTCTCCGAGAGCTTACCCACGGCCCTCCTCTTCCCTGATCTCCTCCATGGTCCTTCCGGACTTGACCGATTCCGGTTCTGTGGATACCGGGTTGCGCCGGGCGTCCGCCCTCTCATCCTTCATCTTTATCAGAAGCCACCTGGCATCACTTCCTCCTCCGGTGCGGATCAGGGCGTAACCTCCGGATATCTTCCCGCCTTCCAGCCACAAGGTGGCATGGCCATCGTCAAGCTGTTCCGCCACCGATGGTCTGTCACCGTTGTCATCCTCTTCCTTGTTGTTCCTGTAGTTTCCCCTGTCCCAGACCATTACCGTTCCCCCTCCGTACTCGTCCTCCGGAATTACGCCTTCGAAATCGGCGTAGGCCAGGGGGTGGTCCTCGGTGGGCATGGCAAGCCTGCGGACACCCGGGTCGGTGGAGGGGCCCTTGGGAACCGCCCAGGACTTCAGGACTCCGTCCACCTCGATCCTGAAGTCGTAGTGGAGGTTCGATGCGTCATGCTTCTGAATGACGAAAATGGGCCGCTCATCGGTCCAGACGAAATCCACTTCCTCCTCACCCGGTTCCGGGGTCTTCCTCAGGTCCCTTCTTTTTCCGTATTCCTCGAGGCTGTCCGGCTTGTCGGCCATGTCCGGTCCCTCCTTTCAGGGTGTGCTTCCTGTCATGCTGTTCAGATGGTCTGTCTTTAATAGTATACACAGCATGGATGCAGCGGCTACCCCCGTCAGCGGCTTCCCGTCCCGCGGGCCCAAAAAGAAAAGGCCTTCCTCGGTGGAGGAAGGCCCTTTTGGAGGATGCGTCCGTCTACTTCTCCAGCGGCTTGTGGCAGAACCACCAGTCAAAGCACTCGTACTTGTCCTTCCGTTCCCTGGCGGTTTTCTCGTCCGAGGGAGGAGGGACGATTATCCTGTCGCCGATGAGCTCGTTCTCCGGCCATCCGGCTGGAACTGCGCCCTGTCTGTCCGATATCTGAAGAGCCTTAACCGACCGGACTATCTCGTCCATGTTCCTTCCCACTTCCTGGGGATAGTACATGATGAGGCGGACCGTTCCCTTGTCGTCCACGATGAACACCGCCCTGACGGTGTTTGTCCCCTTGCCCGGATGGAGCATACCCAGCTTCAGGGCAATGGCGTCATTGGCGGCGATGATGGGGAACTTGATATCCACGTCCAGCTCTTCCCTTATCCACTCCACCCACTTGATATGGGAGAACACCTGGTCCACCGACATTCCTATCAGCTTGCATCCCAGTTTCTCGAACTCATCGAACCTCTTCTGGAACGCGACGAACTCGGTGGTGCAGACGGGAGTGAAATCCGCGGGATGGCTGAAGAGGACGAACCAGCCGCCCTTCAGGTCCCCGGGGATGTTCATCGGCCCGTGGGTGGTTTTAACTTCCATCTCCGGGAAATCGTCTCCCAGGAGAGGCATGTTCATCTCTCTGCCTTCCATTCCGTACCTCCTTTATCAGAAATTTATTATGTATGGATCGATTCAATTATGGCTTATCAGCGCTTTGAAAGCAATGATCCTATAATCCTGGCAAACAAATAGGATGTATGTGGAAACCGTTTAACGGGGCGTACGACTCATTTCCAGAACTGCCACCATTTTTTCTTCTCTTCATCGGCGACGGCGGTACCCTGAAGAAGAATTCTCACCTCATCAGAGGACGCGTGGGCCATGGCGTCGTTACCCAGGGAATCCCGGGCGTTGATGTCTGTCCCCGCTTCCATGAGCAGCCTGACCACCTCCGCGTGTCCCTGCTGAGAGGCGTGCATGAGGGGCGTCATTTCCATTCCGTCGGCAAGGTCCGCATCGGCTCCCCTCTCCAGCAGCAGCCGGACCACGCCGGTGTGCCCCGCCGCGCTTGCCGCGGTGAGCGGCGTGGGCCTGTTCATCAATAGATGTGAGTGTTCGTTCACCCGGGCCCCGTCCGCCAGGGCGGCCTTCACCGCACCCGGGTCTCCCGCCTGCGCCGCGGAGTGCAGCGCATCCCCGTCAGCCGGTCCTTCCTTCTCCATGGTCATACCTCCAATCATGTCCCATTTCCGTGCCGGGCCTCAAAATGGGACATTCTACGCATTTCCCGTGCCGGGCCTCAAAATGGGACATTCTGCGCCATTGCTCAGCAGACAAAAGCTGCTCTGTATATGGCCCTGAAGCAGCTCATCCGGCCGTTATGAAGGCCTCAAGAACGCCTGTCACAGCGGCTTCGATATCATTGAGCCGCGCTATGGTCTCTATATCCGTATTCTGCTCCAGTTCCAGTATCACCTGGTGGCCGAGGTAATGACCGCAGTGGCTTCGGCCTTTAAGCTGATACCATGAGCCGAAGAAGGGCCTCACATCCTCTTCCATTTCCACTGCCTGCAGGAACTCCCCCGCCAGCCAGCTCCTGTTGCTGTGGCACCATTGCAGCCAGTCGGGGGCGTTCACTCCCTTTCCAACGCTCCAGCTGTCCCGGTCCATTATTCTGTGCTCGCACCTCTGGGCGAATCCCTCGGTGTAGAGCTGCCAGAAAGGACCGCTGCCACCGGCCAGCTCCGGGTCGTTCCTGAGGAGTCCATGTATCGCATGGCCCAGCTCGTGCGCCACAAGGCCCCTCAGGGAGTCGGCTTCCGTCCAGCCGCATTCAGCGATGTTCTCCAGTCCCAGGAGTACAGCCTGGCTTCCCTCCAGGCCGGTGACCCAGCCGGCCCCGCAGCCTATGCCCACGTAGATGACGTACAAAATATCCAGATCATCCATCTCAAATACGTCTGCGGCAGTCTTATGAACCGGTTCTATGACCACGGACAGAAGCGACCGGGCACGATTCATCTGCTCGACCCTCTCCCCGAGGTGGGGGAATACCCGTTCCGCAGCCACTTCTCTCCAGTCCAGCTCCATGTCCCTGTAGTCGTTCTTCTGCCTGTTAAGCAGCTCGGGCCATTTGACCATGTATTCATCGGCCCAGCCCCGGACCTGTTCCTCGATATCCCGGTCCTCGTATTTCTCCCAGTAGGCCAGGAAGTCAGGGTAGGTGTCCAGTATTCTCATCATATGACATTCGCTCCTTCATCATCAAAAGAATTTCGGCTGACAGGTTATCTCCTTTTCCTGCACCCCACCCCGATCACATCTGCCCGGATCGCGGAGCCCTCCGGGTGTGTTTGTCCATGAGGACACAACCTGCTATATAATTCCCTGATAATATTGTTTCCGGACACCGATAACACAAAAGTGAGGAGAAGCCATGGGTTACATCGAGCATCTGATCAGGAGCATCTTTCGAAGGGAAGCCAGCCGCAAAGCCACCGAGGTGGTAATGAACAATATGAACAAGAACGAGACCTGCCGTGAAAGCACCCCCGAACCTGCGGAGAGTGGAGCTGAAGAGGAAGAGGATAAAGAACAAAGCAGGTAAATCCCTCCAGCCCCAAGGTAGGAACCCCTCGCTAAAGAACCGTCCCCTGGGCTGCTTACCGGGGGACGGTCTTCATGCGGCGGAAATCTTCCACTTCCTCTTGCGTCTGCAGCTTGACAAAGAATCTCATCAGCATACTATTTTTCAACAGGTTATCAGTCATGCTGCAAATCGACCGGATGACTGCGCGGAACAGTTGATTCAGAAGGAGGGAGAAGAACATGACAATCGATGGAATAACGGAGTTGCTTGAAGATGAATCGGAGCATCTGCTGGAATTCGATACTCCCAGGGTGCCCAAAGACCGGCTGCACATTCCCGGCCCTGACTGGGTGGACAGCATATTCGTTCCTTCCGACCGTCCGATAGCGGTTTTGAGAAATCTCAAAGCCCTGCTGAACCACGGGCGGCTTGCAGGGACCGGATACGTATCCATCCTGCCGGTGGATCAGGGGGTCGAGCACTCCGGAGGAGCCTCCTTCGCACCCAATCCCGCTTATTTCGACCCCGAGAACATCGTGAAGCTGGCCATTGAGGGAGGATGCAACGGAGTGGCTTCCACCCTTGGAATCCTCGGTTCGGTAGCGAGGAAATACGCGCACAGGATCCCGTTCATTCTGAAGATCAACCACAATGAGCTTCTGACCATGCCTAACAGCTACGATCAGATACTCTTCTCATCGGTCGACCAGGCCTTCGATATGGGGGCTGTGGCGGTGGGCGCCACCATCTATTTCGGGTCGGAGGAGAGCTCCCGGCAGATAACGGAGATCAGTGACTGCTTCGGCTACGCGCATGAGCTGGGTATGGCGACCATCCTCTGGTGCTACCTTCGCAACAGCGGATTCACAGTGGACGGTACCGACTACCACAGCAGCGCCGACCTTACCGGTCAGGCGAACTACCTGGGAGCCACCATCGAAGCCGATATAATCAAGCAGAAACTTCCAACCCTGAACGGCGGCTACAGGGCCCTGAACCGCGACGACGGCGGTTTCGGGAAATACAGTGACAGGATGTACGATGAGCTTTGTTCCGACCATCCAATCGACCTGGCCAGGTACCAGGTGGTAAACAACTACATGGGCAGGATTGGACTGATAAATTCAGGAGGGGCTTCCGGCAGCAACGACCTTGCGGCGGCGGTGCGAACGGCAGTGATCAACAAGCGTGCCGGAGGAATGGGCCTCATAAGCGGCAGGAAATCCTTCCAGAAGCCCATGGAGGACGGAGTAGAGCTGCTGAACGCCATTCAGGACGTATACATGTGCGATGAGGTCACAGTAGTATAGGTACACCTGCCTGAGATGCCGACATGGGCATCACTTTCCATACTTGTCAGACAGCAGTTCGCCGCCTACTGCTACATTCTCGCCGGGGTTTTCCCTGATGACCACCACGAAGGCTTCCCGGCGAATACCGTAGGCTTTCTCGGCCGCGTCTGTTATCTCCCTGACCATCCTCCTCTTCTTGTCCAGGTCCTTCAGAGGGGGGCCGTCTATTTCTATGTTCGGCATGTGTCCGCTCCCTTCATGGTGAATACCTTACGCATTATGACGGAGAACGTGAGTACTGTAAAGAGACTCGCCTCAGTACACGATATAACGCGCGACTGGAACTATTGGCGCTTTCGCGACGTATATTCGCGTGTCATCCGTTCGAACTTTCGGCAACAACGAAGGGAGCCGGTTTGAAACCTGTTCTTACTGTCACGGCAGCGCTGCTCTCGGCAGCTCTGTTTATTTCGGGGTGCAATACGGCAAGCCAGATGGCCTCCATGGGGGTGCCTTCGGACTTCGCCAGGTCTCCCGTGCTCGATTCGAAGCCCCATTGGAGAACCGTTGTCCTTCCTCCGTCATCTCCCACAGAATCCAGCGAGGTGAACAACGAAAACCTGATGGATTACGCCGGCCTGGCCCTTCTGCGCACGGGCAAGTTCACTCTGGTGGACAGATCCGTTGTGGACCAGCTGCTGGATGAACAGGAGTTCTCATATTCAGGTGTTGTGGACCAGTCCACCGCTGTTGAACTTGGCAGACTGCTGGGCGCGGAGGCTGTGATGACCATAAGGGTAAGCTCCATCTCCCACGACGGTTTCTGGGACGATGAGCCGGACCAGCGCGACGCCGGAATCCTCGTGAAGATCGTATCGGTGGAGACCTCCGAGGTCCTGTACACTTCCACCGGCGAGGGATCGAGCTTCAACGGTGCTGAAGACGCGCTGAGAATGGCCATGGAAGTAGCCCTGATCGGTCTTTTCAAATAGAAACGGATTGAATCCATGAAATACGCATTCACTATCATAACGTCTGGATTGGCAATGATTTCAGCCTGCGGAACCGCTGTCACCTCCTCCTCGGAACAGGCTCCCGCGGTGCATACTGAACCTGTTCACGCGGCCATGCCCCCGGAAGCGGAAAGTTCTCCATCCCCGTCCGCCCCCGCCCAGGCCGCCTTTCCCGGAGAAGTTACGGAATCATCCGCGGCCGGGGAGATAGACTGGTCCGGCAACAGGGTGAGGGCCACCGGCACCGGAGTCGTGGATACCGGCAACCCCAACAGGGCCCAGGCCATTCTAATGGCGGAGAGGGCGGCAGTGGTGGTGGCCCAGAGGAATCTGCTGGAGACGGTGCAGGGAGTGAGGGTAGATTCAGAGACTCGGGTGGAGAATTTCATGACCGACTACGATGTCATCTACACGAGGGTAGACGGTATCGTGAAGAACGCCCGTCAGCTTGGGCCGGCGGAATACGATTCCGTCGCCGGCGTGGTTGAAGTAGAGCTGGAAATGGAGATTCACGCTCCGCAGGGTCTTTCCGGGGCCATCAGCACAGCCCTTGAAAGCCAGGAACTGGGTCAGATCCCCATGTCGGACCAGACCATGGATTTCCTGCAGCAGTATTCCGCACTGATCTTCGACGGCACAGAGGCCGGACTCCAGCCTTCGATGTACCCCAGGATATACGACTCCAGCGGGAACCTTCTGCTGGACACGAGCCAGTACGCTTCCTACATTGGGGCGGAAGGTCAGACCGCTATCCAGTTCATCTCCGACCTTGACCGGGTACTCTCCCAGCCGGCGTTCGCAGGATCACCACTGGTT
>JAWOBF010000071.1:0-12473 GCA_046498225.1 Candidatus Aegiribacteria sp. | reverse complement strand
CTCGGTGAAGTCCTGATAATCGGCTGGGGTACCGGCGCCGAGGAACAGAGACAGTACATCAACCGGAACTCCAGCTTCAGCATCGGCATCTGGTGGAACATCTGCGTCCGGTGGATAATCCCCATGGGAATCCTGTGGATGATATTCAGCGAGATACAGGACAGGGTTATCCCCTATGGAAGCTTCGGCCTGAGGTCGCAGGAATTCCTCTTCGGCTGGCTGCTGATAATCCTGCTTCCCATACTGGCCGACATCCTGGCAAGCGCCCGGGGCAGGGTCGAGGGCCTCTAGGACCGCGGGGAGCAGTGAACAGGCACCCCGAAGCCGAGAGGGGCAACCGAACCCACTGGGATGAACTGGCAGCGGCCCACGCGAGGTCGTACGAATACGGGCGGCTCCTGGAGGGGGGCCACCTGATAGACGATGAGCAGCTTCGCGAGGTTGGAGATGTGGAGGGGAAATCCCTGCTGCATCTCCAGTGCCACATAGGCACCGATACCCTCTCGTGGGCCAGACTGGGCGCTCGAGTTACCGGGGTGGACATCTCACCCGAGTCCCTTCGAGTGGCCCGTGACCTGGCCGGGAAGACCGGTCTTCACGCCAGGTTCGTGGAATCCAACATATACGACCTGCCGGAATTGCTGGATGAAGTGTTTGACATAGTCTACACATCCGTGGGAGTACTCTGCTGGCTGTCGGACCTGAAGGAATGGGCAGCCGTTATCAGGAGGTACCTTAGACCGGGAGGCATCTTCTACATCATGGATTCCCATCCCTTCCTGGGTGTTTTCGACGACGGATCTGATGGACTGGAGGTCAGGTACCCCTACTTCCATGAGGATGAACCCCGATGCTGGCCTGGTAACTTCCCGGATTACGCGGATGACGGATATATGGTGGAAACCCCTTCCTGGGAATGGCAATGGACCCTGGGAGACATACTGAACGCACTAATTGGGAAGGGGTTCCTGATAGATTTTTTGCACGAACACCGGAAAATACCCTGGAAGGCTCTTCCATGCATGGTGGAGTGCGGCGGCGGGTTCTGGAAGCTGCCCGAGGGGAAGGAAGAACTGCTTCCCCTGATGTTCAGCGTCCGGGCCCGGCTGCCGGGAGACTGAATCAGGCGAAGGGGCTGCGGAAGTTCTCTATTATCCTGGCAAGGGTTCGGTGTTCCGCCAGTACACGGTACTCAAGCAGCTTGAGTACCGTCTTGAAGTGCTTCCACTCCTCGCGAAAGTCCCCTTCAGCGCTTATGAGCTCCTCCATCTCCCGGACGCTCTCCTGCAGGTAGTCGGAGGCGCTCATGCTGTCCATGTCCTCCTCGAGTGAGTTCACGATCCGGGAAAACTCCCCGCGGTCGAGCCATATTCCTCCGCATTCCCTGCAGTAATCCAATTCCACTCCTGTGTCCGCGTACCCTATAGAGGCCATTTTCTCCCCGCAGAAGGGACACTGTTTGGACTCCTTTGTGACATGGAATGAGTCTGTTTCCTTCCACAGGTTGAACTCCATCCAGGCGAGGTCGCTGTCCGCCCGGTTGCGGGCCTGCCTCAGCTCGTTCCTGTCGAAGAAGCTTCCTCCGCAGGAAGGGCATGTATCTATCTTCACGCCCAGGAGTTCCGCCGAATTCAGATCAACGTGGCATTTCGGGCATTTCATCATTCCCCCTCCTCATCGCGCCAGTCCACCGAAACAAGGCCAAGCCGAATGGCGTTATCAACCAGCGCCTGCGCCTGCCTGGCAACCGGCGGGTCTATCATCTTGGACCCGAGGGTAACGGCTCCAAGGCCCTCTTCAGCCGCCAGCTCCATGGCCATGACTATCTTTCTGGCCCTGTCCACTGAACTTCTTTCGGGCAGAAAACCCTCATTGATTATTTCCACCTGTGCCGGGTGTATGCAGCCCTTCCCCACGAATCCCAGGGACTTCGCGCGTCTTACCGATTCTCTGAGGCCCTCCTGGTCTTTGACGTCGGCGTAGACGGTGTCGATGGGCTGAAGTCCCGCGGCTCTGGCCGCAAGTATTATCAGGCTTCTGGCGGTGAAGCTCTCGGTGCCTTCCGTGGTAGGCGTTACGCCCATCTCCGCCGAAAGGTCCTGCAGCCCCAGAGTGAGCGCCGCCATCTCGTCCGGAGCGGACCTGGCTATGTCCAGGGCGTTGAACACACCCAGCGGACTCTCGATTATGGGCATGAGCCATACCGGAACATCCCTGCCGCACTCGGCGGAGATATCAAGCACCGCGTCCCGCACCGAAGTGACCTGTCCGGGAATCTCAACCTTGGGTATCAGTATGTGCTGGACGGGCTGGGGGACCACCCACTGAAGGTCCTCTTCTCCCTCCGTTCCCTGGTTGATCCTGACCATCACTTCCCTGTCACCGAAGTCCATGCTCGCCAGAGCGTGGGCCACCATAATGCGGGCCTCGAACTTCCGTCCGGGCGAGACGCTGTCCTCCAGGTCCAGGATAATCCCGTCAGCCTCCGACTCCAGGGCCTTCTCCATGAACCTCGGCCTGTTCCCCGGCACATAGAGCCTGGACCTTCTCGGCCTGTTCCGGTGGGATCCGCGAAAGACTCCGGCGGAAGGCGGCAGGGGCAGCGAACCGCCAAGAACCTTCCTGGCCGAGGCCTCGAACCGGGCGGCCGCCGTGAACGGGGCGGCTCCGCTGTCCTCAACTTCCACGATGCCGGTGTTCACGCCTATCCTCGAAGCGGTTTCCCTTACCGCCTTCTCCAGGTCATCGGAGGCTCCGGTGCCGGAAACCACTATTCGAAGCTTATCACCTGTGCTCTCGTACGAAACCCTGCAGTCGGATTTTATCTTCGGTCCTGAATATCCGCTGGAAGCCTTTTCAGACATCTTCTCTCCTTAGCGATGAATGACCGTTGTATCGACAACGATAATCTAATGAGGAATGTCGCAGGTTGAACACTCCGAGGGGGAGCACGCCAGCGGGTTCAGCATCATGAAGACGAAACCCGAATCCGGGTGACAGCGGAAGCTGTACCTCTCGAGGAAGGACTGTATGCCCGTGTACCTGTCCAGGCAGTATGGCTGGTACTCGACCGCGAATGCTCGAAGCCGGCGGCTTTCCACGAGCCCGGCAAGGGAATCCCGCCATGGACTTGAATCCGCTCCGTACCTGGGGTCTACCCATACCGGGACCATTGCCGCGGAAAGTTCGGGAATCATCATTACGGATTCTCTCCAGTTCTCCCTTCGGGCCTGCACCACCTTGACAGGTGGAAGGAAACCGGCGTCCATATCCTGCGCCAGCCGGGCACCCATATCATCCTCATCGTCCGAGAAAGTAAGGATGTAAAGAGTATCCGCGTCCTCTATGGAGAATATCGAGCCAGCCTCGTCTTCCGTAAGCTCGGACGCCTCAACTGCCCCGTGGGAGCTGGAAGCCCTCAGTTCCGGCCTGGTCACCCAGCCCACCAGTCCCCTTATTCCCACGGCCATGAAGTATATGGCCACCACAACCGCTATTACCCTGGCAGCCTTCGTTATCCAGTCCTTCATGGTCAGCATTCCAAAAAGAGCAAAAGGGAGCATGTAGACTGTGGTCCCGGCGAAGAACCCGGAGAACATCATCATGCCGTTAAGGGGACCGCTTGCATCGAATGCCCGGGTAAGGGCTATCAGAAAAGCCGGACAGATGGAGAATCCGGTGAGTATTCCCAGCAGGAAGGAACTCCTGGTTATCTTCAGGAACTTACCGGTATGGCAGCCGGTGCAGTTCTTCCGCACCCGGACCACCGACAGTAAAAGGTAGAGGGAGAAGAGTATGTAGCCCGAGAGGGCCAGGGGAACCCTCACCGACGCGGGCACGCTGCCGCCCAGGTACCCTATCAGGGCTCCGAACAGGGCGTACGCCGCGAACCTGCCGCTGTTCAGTTTCAGGATGACCCAGAGAGGCTGAAGGCCGGTGCGCTTCTCGGCCATAAGATAAGAAGCGTATATGGGACCGCAGGAAGCAAGGCACGCGGTGCCAGTTGCAAGTCCCAGTGTCAGGCCGGTTCCGAAACCCTCAAACAATTTGTCGTCCTCTCAGGTTCCACCGGGGAACGTTAATGCCGGACGGATACCGCCGTGCTGTCAGAAACTCACCCGGGCGGGGTAGAATTCCAGGCCGGACCTTATTCGCCACCAGTTCCGGTTCCGGTCCAGGTCCGTCCTCTCCTGTTCTACAACTCCCCATATGCGGGCGGTGTTCCCGAACTGGTACTCCAGACCGGGGCCGAATACGTACCTCTGCCTGTCGGGACCGGCTCCGGCTATGGACGTGGGAGTTACCCTCGCTTCGGCGTCGAACAGCAGGGACAGTCCTCTGTAGACGTTGATGCGGGAAAAAACACCGGCTCTCTCCGTTCTGATGGAAGACCTGGTCAGTCTTCCGGACAGCACAACCGCTGAAGGTATTACCCTGTCCTTCCGGAATTGCCAGACGAGCCTGGATTCCAGGGAGGAACAGGCCCCCCTGACCGTACCGTCATCGAAATCCAGAACCGACTCGAAGGAGGTATTGACCGACACGGAGGGAAGAATGCCCATCTGCATGAGCCTCACCCTGGAGATGAGCCTGTCCGCTATGTCCCGGTCCAGATAGTCCACCCCGTCGTACACTGAGTAGGTGACGTCGCCGCTGAAGTACATGTTCCTGGGCAGCGACCGGGGGTGAAGGGCAACGCTCACATCGTACCTGTTCCAGGTGTTGTCGTAGCCTATGTAATCGGCGGTTGTGCTGTGGGTAAGCCCGGAGACGGTGAGCGATGTCCTCCATGGCGTATCCCAGGTGGCTCCTCCGCCGACCCTGTAATCCGTCCAGGACAGGTCGTTCCCGTCTTCATGAACAATGTTCCTGTCCCAGTACAGTCCCCTGGCGAATAATCTCAGGGTTTCGTTGAGGTCGGCCTCTATACCCAGGCCGGGCCGTACGAAACCTTCCCTGTGGGCCGTTCCTGCCTGGACCGGCAGAACAAGCCGGGGTTTGTCGTCGCCCATGTCCACGGTCCATACAAGATCGGGGTTTACTGTGACCGGTCCGGTCCGGACGGTGATATCGATGTCGGTGCGGCTGTAGCTGTTTACAACCCTTTCCACCACACCTGTGGTATCCATGCTGGTGTACTTCTCCTGCAGGAGAACATTCCAGGACTCACCCTGCAGGAAACCTCCCAGCTCCAGGTCACCCATACGGGGGGACAGGCTGTCACCGCCGGTCTCTATGTTCATCCATCCGTCCAGCGTAACCGCCAGAACGGCCATGGGAAGGAGAACGATAACAATTGCCGAAATCTTCATCAGTATATCGCTCCTTCCGGGCACTGCTCCACGCATCTGTAGCAGAAATGGCAGAGGGACGGATCTATGACCGCGTCGCCGTCTATGACCTCAATGGCGTTGTAGGGGCATACCTCCACGCATTCGCCGCAGCCCACGCAGGCGTCCGTGTCCACCAGGAGCTGGGTACCGTCCGTGGGGCCCTCGCAGGCCAGCATGAAAAAAGCAGCGACAGCTGCGGCCGCGAAATAGCTAGCGTATCGCGTCATAGCTGCACACCCCCTGGCAGAATCCGCATCCTATGCATTTTTCAGGATCTATGTGGGATTTACCATCGATTATCTCTACCGCGTCAACGGGGCAGACGGATACGCAGTCACCGCAGCCGGTACATGCCGCTTTATCAACCCGGTAAACCGTCTGAGCAAAGGCGGCCGCGGCGAGTATGAGAAGAATGGCGATTACGGTTACCGTCCTCCGGGTCATTGTGAATATCCCTGAATGAACTCCTCCGCACCCTCCCCATTAACTCCGAAAAGACCGTAGTACAAGCCGGCGTTCGGCGCGAAGATGGCGTTCACGGGACAGACAGCTGAACAGATGCCGCAGGCGATGCAGGCATCGGCATCGATAACCGCCTTGCCGTCGTCATCAACGGAGATGGCCCCGGTAGGGCACTGGTTCACGCAGATATTATCCGCGATGCACTTGGACGGGTCCACAACGAAAGCGGCGGGAAGCTGAACGGACAGGGGAAAAACCCCTTCGGCGTCCGGGTCCACAGTAGCCAGCGGAACGCCCCATTCCGGGTCCTCCGGGTCATACTCGGTGTCGGAAGCCCGGAGCACCAGCATTTCGTACTCACCCTCGAAGGGTTCCCATTCTATCATGCTGCCCCCGGTGTCCTGACAGAATTCAAGGGACCCGAGCACCGCGGCGGCGGACAGCAGAAGTACTGCAGGGATCAGTACTCTCATTCTTCAACTACCTCCTTCATGATGGACCATAATCCGAATTCGCGGCACTGGATGAAGCACTGGCCGCAGTCTATGCAAAGGTCATAATCGATGTGAATAAGACCGGAATCCTCCCCGGGAGTGTTCCAGTCAGGTGTATACCAGATAGCGTCCACGGGACAGCCCGGACCGCAGGAATCGATAAGTATGAAGCATTCGTATGCGCAGTCCCCGCACCAGTCGGCGTTGTTCATATATCTCAGCCTGTAACTTCCGGGAGCGGTGACCAGTTCAGACTGTGTGTTCCCCGAACCCATGGCCCTGATGGCGAAGTAATAGCCCTGGCCGAACCTGCTGTCAGTTATGGCGTTCACCGGGCAGACTCGGACACATTCTCCACAGGAAGTGCACTTGTCCATATCTATTACAGCCTTGCCTCCCTCGAGACTCATCGCGTCCTGGGGGCATGCGTCCACGCAGAGACCGCACGATATGCAGGTGTTCTCGAAGACCTCAGGCTGAACTTCAACATAGGCAACCATGTCGGTTGTATCGGAAGCCGGAATGGAGTCTATCCTGAGGGCGTTCTGCCAGTTGGAATCATCGATGGGCAGGGGGGATATCCTCACGTCGTACCACTGGGCGTCATCGGTTGCCGTCCACCTCAGGGTAAAGGCGGACATTTCCCCGGGAAGCGTTTCTCCGTAAGTGACACCGGTCTCTACGGTAAGGTCGGAGCTGAACTCAGGGCCTATCCCGGGCACCTGGTCCCCGGGAAGGCAGGATGCCATCAGGAGAGTGAGAGCAAGGACGGCAGCAATCGGGAATGAAATGTTCAATTGTCTTCTCCTTAAGGATTTCTGAATTCGATGAACTATAACAACCATATATTTTGATGTCAGTACCACATATTCATAGCATATCAATGTGGTATTTGGTTCCCGATGTAAATGCCGCATAACCGTCTCACACTTGCCTAATTCAATTCATCAGGGCATATTTCGGTCCCGCGGAGGGGTGCCGGAGCGGTTGAACGGGACGGTCTCGAAAACCGTTGACCCCTTTTTGGGGTCCGTGGGTTCGAATCCCACCCCCTCCGCCACCTTGCACTTTGGCTGATTTAGGCTCTACACCATAAACGGGGCATCTCTCCGAATCAGGCACATAGTGCACGCTCTCAATCTATAACTCTCGAAGTTTCTGAAGCCATACGCTCTTCTGACGATTATCTTCATCTTGTAGTGGAAGCCATCTGGGATCCATGAGTTTTCATGTATCATCCTGTATGATCTTTGTTTGACTTCCTTTGCGATTGATTCTATTATCTTTTTGACAGATAGAGTAAGTTGATATGCTTCAAGATCGGGTGGGATTCTGATGCTTTCAACAATACTATTAGTTCTATTGGCTGATATGCTGCCGATTCATACCACAGTTGCGGACAGTACAAGGGTAGCGTTCATAGCTCAGACTCCCGTTTCATGGGAAGATGTTGAGTACGACAGTCTGAGTTATATCAGATTTACAGACTCTCACCTCACAGACAGTATAGGTTATCCCGAGCTTCCCATGATCACTTGCATGGTAGCTTTCCCGGACAGCGTAACACCGTACCTTGAATACGCATTCTCCGATATGAGAGATCAGTTTATCAATCCTGTGTTCCCCGCCCCTGCGCAGGTACTATCCTATGAGCGCACACCTGCCGTTGTGGATTCCTTCGTTCAGGATTCAATTGCCTATTCTTCTGATGAGTTCTGGCCCTCAGAGAGAGTCAGGATCATCGGTGAGACCCGGATATGTGATCAAAGGCTTTTACAAGTGCAGATGTTCCCCGCTCAGTACAGGGCATCAGACAGCACTCTCAGAACGGTATCTACGCTGAGTGTGTCGATTTCCTTTGACAGCGCATCTGCTGAATGGAGTAGCATCGGTCTCGGTCCTTTCCAGAGGATGGTTGATAGGTCTTCAATTATCGGTTACCATCCGGTCCTTCAGACACATGCTCCTTATCCTGAATACTTCGGAGAAGTTGATCCCCAAACAGGTCCGACCCGCATGCCTGATTATCTCATCATCTGCGCTTCTGGATTGTACGACCAGTGCGATGGCGCGATAGATTCTCTTGCCGAGCACAGGGTAAGCCTCAACGGTTTCGACGTGGCTCTGGTTACTACGGATGCGATACTGGAGGACTTCGGAGGATCGGACACCGTACTCACCGATGAGATCATTCGGGACTTCACCGAGCACATGTGGGTCAACTGGGGGCAGCCTACGACGAAGAAGCCGGGCTATCTCCTGCTTATCGGAGACCATGAAGACGCTTCGTACTATGACACACCATGGTTCCTTCCCACTCACCAGTATCCCTGGAACGAGATCCCGACCCCTGCCAGCCAGGATATGGTCGGCAACGATGAGTGGTATGCCTACTTCAACCACGATCGAGACATTAACAACGATTTTCCGGATATGATGGTCGGCAGATTATCTGTTAAGAACGGAGAGTGGGCTGATACCTTAAGTATAATGATACAGAATCTCATCGATCTTGAGGATCCCGCCGGGCACCCACCTACGCCCGATTACAGAAGAAGGATTCTCAGGCTTGCAGGTACCGGAGAAGACGATGACACAGGCTATCAATCATATCAGAACTGGGAACCCAGCAAACAATGGACACGGGACTTCTCCGGCTGGATGGGGTACGACTATTCAACCACCTACTGCGGAGACGGAAGGGATTTCATTGATAAGGACGGTAGCATCCTATCAAGCCATGAGTGGCGTGACATCTGCCTGGCTGAATTCGGGAAGGGTGCAGGAGTAGCATTCTATAGTAATCACGGTGATTTCCACATGTTGAGCGCCGGTCTTGAATGGCTCCATATCTACATACCTCAGGATACGCTCACAAGAGGTGCTCAGGACAGTACTTTCAACAATTACCAGATCGAGGAGTACCTGAGCATTATTGAAGACTATGCTCCCCCTTTTGTGCTGCTGCTGTGCTGTGGATCCGGCACATTCAATCACACGATCGATCATCATGAGGATCGTCCGACGTATCTGACATTATGCCACTTCGATGATGCGACCTCCCAGGTAGCGGCATATGATTTCGGTAGCGACTGCATCGCCGAGAGACTTCTGAAGAACACCGATGTTCCTATGGCAGGCGTCTTCTGCGGATCGCTGTCTTCGGTTACCAGGTACTATGAGTATTACGGCAAGGGTATTCTTGAAGCTGTCTACATCAGAGGTTTCGGAAGGCTTGGGGATGCCATTGCTTCCGCAAGGACTCAGTATAATGAAGACTTTTTGGAAATCAACGGATCTTATCCAAGAGAAATGGGGCAGTTCAATCTTCTCGGTGATCCCGCCCTGGACATCTCAGACAGGATCAAATACCCGAACGCTTGTGATCTCGTAATACATGAAAGTGACATAACTGTTTCAGGTTATCCTTACGAAACTTCAACCGGGACAGAACTGTCGATGAGCTTCACCGTCCGCAACAACGGGGCTCAGGATTCCGATGAATTCGACGCAAGGATCGTCTTCAGCCATGGAGAGAACTCTTCGACAGAGATAGTCGAATGCGACGAGCTTGAAGCCGGGGCAGAGGCTGTATACGAGTACACCTGGGATTGCGCCAACTGGTTCGATCCGCCGATGGAGTTGACCGTGTCCATAGAGGCAGACTACCTGGAGGAATGCGACGACAGCTGGAGGGGCAACAACTCTGGATCATGCAGCGTGCAGCTGAACGATACATACCCGACCGAGGAAGGATGGCCGGTATCTGCAGAGGGTATCGTCGGCTCCACGCCGGTCCTTGTCAATCTCGACCAGGATCCGGACCTGGAGATCGTCGCTCTTACGGGTACTTTCCTGACAGCCTTCGAGAACGATGGTACCGTGATCTGGAAGATCAAGGATCAGGGATTCAGCTCAGCTCAACACCCTATGGCTGCAGATCTTGATCAGGATGGAACTATCGAACTGCTTCTGGACTCCAGCGAAGGGATCAAAGTGGTAAGCTCCACCGGCAGCATACTTGATTGTGTGGATGATCTGTCATGGGACTGCTTCGTTGTCGGAAACATGCATCCGACAGAAGGTCTGGAACTCTGTGCAGCGGATGGAGCATGTATCGCGCTATACTACTGGCATTCGACCAGGGAAGAATTCATCTATATAGAAGACGAGGATCTCCAGTCCTCCGGTCTTTGGTCCGGTGTGTCGCTTGCCTGCGCCGATCTTACCGGGAATTCTTACGAAGACGTAGTTTACTGCTACAATAGTTTTGGCATAGGCAATGTCGATCGGTACCTTGATGTATACGACTGGGCATCCGAGACTGTAGCATATTCTAATGACTGGACAGTATCACCTTATGTTTCGTACGTAGCTGCTGGAGAGCTGGCTGGCACGAAGGAAGTAGGGTACTCCTTCGGAAGCTACGTATCTGGGTCATCTGACCCTGCTATGCTCGTTGAATTCAATGGTTCCGTCCAGGTGTACGATTGTGATCAGGGAGACACTGATGCAGGAAATCTTCTGTGCGGTGTCTTTGCTGACTGGGATCCTCTAGAACCAGGTGCCGATGCCTTCGTGCTTCCTTCAGAGATACAATGTCTTGCATGGAACTATGAAGGTGCTGAACTGAGTGGCTGGCCAACAGAGCTATATTCAGGTTCAGAGTATGGTTCTTTTATCAGCCCTACTGCGCTGGGTAATCTGGATGACTATGGCTATTCTGATGTTCTGTTCTGCACGATATTGGCTGGGGATTGTTCATTGTTTGCATTTGATTCAGACGGAGATCTGTTAGATAACCCGGATTTCCCGATAGTTCTTCCAGAGGATGTATTTGCCCTAGGCGGCTTCGGTATCGCTGATGTCGACCGTGATGGAAGCATAGAGATCGTATTCGGCACCAGTGATGGACTCCTTCACTGCTGGGAACTTGGTGATTGCACCACCGGTTATGCTCCATGGGCTCAGTTCCAGCATGATCACGGTAGAACAGGAGTCCTCGAATGACTGGCTTTCTCCTACTTCTTCTCGCCTTCCAGGGAGTCACACCTGGCCCCGGATGGAGTGATCCGATCCTGGTCACCGATTCAGCCAATACAATAAGACGAATTCAGTACATCAACAGGGATTCTCTGGGGAGGTTTCACCTTATTTGGGCAGGTTTCAATGATGAATCCAGAATAGCCTATAAGATGTTTCTATTGGATGGAACTACTGTCTATCCGGAGACAATGATCTCAAGAGATACACAGAGTTACTATCTTTCAGAATTGATCATGGGAGACAGCCTGATGGCTTTCTGGAGGGAGTTTGATCCCATCTACTACGCCGCCAGAAACCTGGAAGATGGCAGCGAGATAACTCCTGCCACATATCTCTTTACAACGTATACGCTCTATCCATACATCCGGGCATGTCCCGACAGCCTGGGGCGTCTGCACGTTCTGTATAACGATGGTGCAGAAGTTTACTACGCAGTGTGGACACCTGCCCCCGGCTCCGGCTTCATAACGGAGTATGAGTGGAAGATCGAGGGTGCTGATGCGGGTGGTGTTCTGCTTGTGGACGGCGACAGAGTGCACGTGGTGGTTCAGGATCCGGTTCTGCATAACTATTCATACCTGCAGTATGACCTCGAGGGGAACACGGTGATCCCTCTGACTAACTTCGTTGCCGGAGATCCTGAATGCAGTCGTGATCCGGAACTGAACCTGGATCCGGATGGCAACCTTATGGTTGTCGAGGATGTTGCGGACAGTTATGTGCTCTGGAAACTGGATAAGACTACTGGAGAATTACTAATCGATGAGAAGGTGATAGTCTCTGATTTTCCACCTGTGATGCACATAACCGTACACTTCATCCTTCGTAGGTTACCAGAAACGAACCAGTATTATCTCTGCTGGACCGATTACGGAACAGATGATCAAATACTGTACATGCTGATTGACGGGGATGGTGATGTCCTTAGGGATTGGCAGGTGGCCTACGATTACAGCGACGAGGAACCTGAAGATGTAAAATACATCGACGGTATAGTTGATGATGCAGGGAATCTCTACATCATCTATAGCCAGGGAGAGACCGAACCCGTGCTCGGAGGTTATCCAACTTTTGGCTGGTTCAACCATGATTCCCTGGGTATAGAGCATGAGGTTAATACAAAACCACCGGGAGTATC